>JBBPYR010000165.1:0-29491 GCA_038199755.1 Ktedonobacterales bacterium
CACGTCACGAGCACGATAGCGCAGCAGGGGCTGTGCCTCTTTGCGCAGGTGGGTATAGACGAGTTCGCCCTCGGCTCCCTCAGTGATTGTGAGAGGGGTGCCGCTGTCAGGTTCGATCAACTCAGCGGCGACAGCTCCATGTGCCAGGAAGTGGAGACCTTTACGGTGCTCACATTCGGAACCCATGATGCTGAGTATATCGGCCATGCCGAAGTTGGCGTCCATGGCGCGGATGTCCCAGGTTTCCTCCATGCGGGACCGCACGCTCGGTTCGCTCATGCCTGGCTCGGCCCCAAAGAAGCCTTTGCGCAGGCCGAGGTCACGCGGGTTCAGGCCCAATTCTAAGACGGCTTCGAGCATGGGTAGCATATAGGAAGGGGTGGCACTGATGGCGTTGACGTGCAATTCGCGGATGGTCTGGATGAGCAGGTTTGTCTGCCCCACACCAAAGGGAACAAGGGTGGCACCTGTAGCCTCCAGGTTCTCGTGGTCAGAGAAGCCGCCGATCCAGAGGCGATAGTTGAGGCAGTGAACAACGGTATCGCTTGGACGCAGTCCGGCAGCCCAGAAGCTGCGCGCCGCCACCTCGTTCATCAGGTCGCGGTCGGGACGCGTAAGGGCAACATAGAGTGCGCGCCCCGTAGTGCCGGAGGTTTTGTGCGCGCGAATGACATGCTCCTGCGTGGTCGCAAGATAGCTGCCATAGGGCGGATGCTCCTGCTGATCGCGGCGACATTCATCCTTCTCGGTAAAGGGGAGCAAGGGCAGGTCAGCGAGATCGCGGATGGCCTCGCGCTTGACGCCCGCGTCGGCGAACTTTTGCTGATAAAAGGGAGAATGGGTCCAAATATAGTCAAGCTGCGTTTGCAGGGATTCGTTTTCCAGTCGACGCAGCGCGGTTAGCGGCATCGTTTCCATTTCTTCGTTCCAATATAGTCGCTCCATCGTAGAGACTCCTTTATGTTTGAATATGTAGTAGTCTACCATAAAGGAGCAAGATAGAATACTTCAAGCAGAGGTCATAGGCATCCACCCGAACCTTTGGCTCAGGTGAATGCCTATGACCTCTGCTTGAAGTGTCTTTATTTTTGGATGAATTCTTGGGCGAAGGCACGTAAGGTGTCTAGTTTCGTGATCAGTGGAAAGGAGAGGATCAGTTCCTGCACGCCAGCCGCTTCGTATTCTTGCAGGCGTTGGCGCACTATCTCCGGGGTGCCAATGATTGACGAGGGACCTTGGCGATCTATTAGCACACGCTCGAAGGGGCGTAGTTGTGCCAAGGCTGCCTCTTCGCTTGCACCCATGACGCAAATCGAGGAGGAGGTGCGATGAATGCTCTCGTAGGCGCGACCAACGTTCTCGCAGTGCTGCTTGATGACGGCAAATTTGTGTTTGATGGTCTCGATATCGCCACCGACGTTGCAGGCATCACCGTATTGCGCGACCAGTTTGAGCGTCACCTTTTCGCCGCCACCGCCGATGAGGAGCGGAATATGCGGTTTCTGCACACCCTTGGGCTGATTGATAGCTCCTCGTACCTGATAGTATTTGCCCTCAAACACCGCCTCTTCCTGCGTCCACATGGCGAGGATGACCTGCACCGCTTCGCGCAGATAGCGCAGGCGTTCGGGTGCTTCGGGATACTCATAGCCGTAGGCGCGGTACTCGTGCTCATACCATCCTGCCCCAATGCCAAAGTCGAGCCGACCGTGACTGAGCACGTCAACGGTACTGGCGATCTTTGCCAGCAACGCGGGATTGCGATAGCCGTTGCACGTGACCATTTGACCGATACGCACCCGTTTCGTATCACGGGCCAGAGCAGCGGTACTGGTCCAGCATTCAAAGGTCACTTCTTGGGAAGGCACGGGAATGGTATGAAAGTGATCGTAGAGCCAGATAGAGTCAAAGCCGAGGGCCTCAGCCTCCTGTGCCACGCGGGTCATCGCTTCGTAGGCCTCAACGGGATCAGGAATGTCTGACAGGTCCATGCGCCATCCCTGCGGGACCATTACACCAAATTTCATAGGCATAGTACATAGTCTCCTAACTAGAGCAATGGAAGCAAAGCAGCACGCCAAAGACGTTCTCTGCTTCGTTGGAGTGTGGACAAAACACAATTATTACACGGTTTTGTCCCTCTTCACTGTAACACCCTGTGCTGTGAGAGGGCAAGAGCATTGCGAAATTGTAGGTGTTCCAAAGGGGTAATGATATAATAATGCAGGTGTAGGGAGGAGTTACGGCCAATATATTCTAATACGGAAGGAGCGGGATATGGCGATTGAACATAGGCAAACGATGACGGTTGAGGAGTATTTTCGCCTGGAGGAAAGCGATCCTGATACGCGTTATGAATATGTTGATGGGCATGTGTATGCGATGGCGGGTGGAACGGCTAATCATGATACGGTTAAATCGAATTTGCAGAGAATTTTGTGGAGTCTGCTGCGTGGGAGTAAGTGCCGCGTATATAGTTCGGATATGAAGGTCTATGTCTCTGAGACACGCTATTTTCATCCAGATGTAACAGTGACGTGCGATCCACGCGACCGTGGGACGGTGCAAGCGATTCTGTCACCACGCGTCGTGGTTGAGGTGCTTTCGCCCACAACGGAGATGACGGATAGGACGTGGAAGCTCAAGTTTTATCGTGCACATCCTACTATCGAAGCATATGTGCTGGCTGATGCGAAGTCACGAAAAATAGAGATGTATCATAAAGAGCATGACCGATGGATTTATGACTCCTTTGAAGAGGATGATGAGGTTGTCTTGGGTGGCTTAGGGGTTCACTTCCCGTTAGCAGATGCCTATGCGGATGTGGAGTTTGAAGGTGCAATACAGGAATTTGGAGCATAATTTGGTACAAGCACCATTAGCTATCTCTAGCTCTCAGCTAGAGGTAGGCGGACGTTGAAACTGGAACCCTCTCCTGCTATGCCACTGCTTTCTACCCAGATTTCTCCGCCCATGGCTTCGACGAGGCGGCGCGAGATGTATAGGCCCAGGCCAGAGCCACGAACCTCGCTATTGAGGTCGCGTTCCAGACGCACAAAGCGTTGGAAGAGACGTTTCTGATCGTGGAGGGTTACGCCGTTCCCTTTGTCAATTACGCTAAGAATGACACTTGAGCTAGGTTCATGGACAGACATGGCCGAGAGGATGATAGGTGAGCCTGTGGGCGAATATTTCATCGCATTGACGACCAAATTGAGCAGCACCTGACGCAAGCGTCCAGAATCTGCTCTTACAGAGAGTGCAGCAGGAATACGCAATTCTAGTTGTCGCCCTTGCACAGTTACTTGTGGCTCGATAATATTAATAACACCTTGCACTAATTCGTTCACAGCTACAGCTTGCAAGGAAGCAGAACGAATACCTGCGTCAATCTCCAAGCGGCTTACATCCATGACATTGTTGAGAAGCAGCACTAACTCATCACAACTGCGTTGAGCTTTCAGAATGAACGTTCGCTGTTGCTCGGCTTCTAGCTGATCATACGTGACTAATAAGTCCAAGTACCCCTGCACTGATGTGAGAGGTGTACGCAGTTCATGCGAGGCTGTAACGATAAATTGGTCTTTCAGCTTATCCAATCCTTGTAAACGTTCGTGGGCAACTTGAAGCGCAGTATAGAGGTTTGACAATTCAGTCGCGTGCAGCTCTTGCTCTTCCTTGGCTTTTGCCAGAGCATTGAGGAGACGGTCGTTCTCATAAGTGGCAATAAGGGAGCGGACGGCAACGAGGCCGCCGACCAGAGCGGTTAATACCATCAGAAAGAACGAGCTTTTTTCGTCGTATACCAACTCACTATATTCGCTATAGAGTGCCAGAGCGAGTAGAATAGCCAGAGGCAAATAGATCAATGTATTACGCGTGAGGTACCAGTAAAGCCTTCTTTCAGTAATGGTATTCGCAGCACCCACAACATCGACAGGGATAGGAGATATAGCAAGAGTGCTCTGAGTAAGTTTGCCATTTTCATGCTGGGCAGATCGAGCCATGGCTGCATATTGAAAGAGACTAGAGACGCCCACCAATAAAAAGCCCAGATACCAAAATGGATCAATCAGGAAGTTTACCGAGTCGTACACGCCAATGGCGACTGAGTAGGCATAACCAGTATCAGCCCAAATATTTGAAAGAATACCTAAGCCAAGCAGAAGGAAAGACAGAAATGGCAGCGCGGAACTGCGTCGGTAGATAAGTAAAAGTAGAGCTAAGAGAAGCAGCATATCCCAGAATGGATACGATAGAACAGTTATAAACTCAGGTATAGAGACATGAGCCTCTACACTGGCAACAAATACCTTGCTGATAAAAAAGAACCAACTAACGCCTAATATGCTCAGTGTAGTAATTAATGCATCAAGGGCTACCCGTAAACGAAAACGCAACGCAGTGGGCAGAAGAAACAACCCCATGAAGATAAGAGGATAGAAGAGCGTGAAGCCAACATCAGAAAAAGAGGGGACGAGAATTGTTTGGCCACTGCGTTCCAGATAGGTGTAATACAGCCCGCCAGCGCAATTAGCGAAGAGAGCCAAACCAACAAGCAACCACGCCAGCTGATGTTGTGGTGCTAAACGTAGGAGGCTTTGTCGCCCACGATAGGCAGTGAAGAAGGCCCAACTTGCACCTACGAATGAGGTCAGCGGATACATAAAGTTGGAAACAAAGTCAGGGTAATCCGGTGGCCCTAGATGAAAAAGCATTCCCAGTAGGCCAGCGAGAGCAAGGCAAAGGGAAATGACAAGGGCCACGTATTTTTCGCGATCAAGCCTTCTTATATAAGATGGAGTCATTTGAACATCTGCAATAGTACTCATGTGGTACTTTCTATTAAAGCTTGAGTATGCCTGGGAACAATTCAGGCGAATGGTTTATGCTAGTATACATATATAGCGACGCCATGACAAGTCCAAATGATTTTTATACTACAGAATCTAATCGTCAATGGGGTGACATTTATGACACCTCGGACCCGTTTGCGAATTGCATGCCAGCGAAACCCTCGGACCCGTTTGCGGATGGTTAGCGAACGGATACGAGGGTGCGATAAATCTCACCCCTACGGGAGCCTACAGCGCGCTTCGCTGCTGCTTTTAGGTCCTCACCCCTATGGGCTTTATTCGGGTGCTTGGCCCCAGTGTTCGGGGGAACGCCAGAGGCCGGAGAGGATCAGTTCGCGAATGAAGATCAGCTCTTTGGGTAGGCGGTCATAGAGTTTCACGAAGAGTTCTTCGTGCGAAAGAAGCTCGTGCTGCCAGAGATCGCGGTCAATGGACATCAGTTCGTTGAACTGCTGACGGGTGAAATTCTCCATGCCACGCCAGTCGAGGTCCTCGTAGCGCGGCATCCAGCCAATGGGGCTTTCGATACTGATGGCACGTCCTTGGGCGCGTTCGACAATCCATTTGAGCACGCGCATATTGTCGCCGAAGCCCGGCCAGAGGAAATTGCCCTCGGCATCACGACGAAACCAGTTGACATTGAAGATGCGTGGCGGGTTGGGCAGTTGGCGCCCGAAGTTCAACCAGTGGCTGAAGTAGCTGGCCATGTGATAGCCCGCGAACGGCAGCATGGCGAAGGGATCGCGGCGCACCTCGCCCACCTTACCCGCGGCGGCGGCGGTCGTCTCCGAGCCCATGGTGGCCGCGCCATAGACGCCATAGTTCCAGTTGAATGACTGGTAGACCAGCGGCACCGTCTCCGAGCGGCGGCCACCGAAGATGAACGCGGAGATTGGCACGCCTTGCGGGTCGTCGGCTGCCGAGTCAATCACAGGACACTGGCTAATCGGGGCGGTGAAGCGAGCGTTAGGATGCGCGGCCTTCTGTTTGCTCGCGGGTGTCCAGTCTTGGCCTGTCCAGTCGATTAGATGCGCGGGCGGCGTTTTGGTCATGCCTTCCCACCACACGTCGCCGTCATCGGTTAGCGCAACGTTGGTAAAGATGGTGTTGGCACGGATTGAGGCCATCGCATTCGGATTTGATTGTTCGCCGGTGCCGGGTGCCACACCAAAGAAACCCGATTCGGGATTGATGGCGCGAAGCTTGCCATCATGAGCCACCTTGATCCACGCGATATCATCACCAACGGTTGTCACTTTCCAGCCCTCCTCCTGAAAAACGGGCGGAGGGATCAGCATGGCAAAGTTGGTCTTGCCACAGGCACTGGGGAAGGCGGCGGCAACATACGTCTTTTCGCCTTTGGGATTTTCAACGCCGAGAATGAGCATATGTTCGGCCAGCCAGCCCTCGTCACGCGCCAATACTGAGGCAATGCGGAGCGCGAAGCACTTTTTGCCGAGTAGCGCGTTACCACCATAGCCAGAGCCATAGGACCAGATGGCGCGTTCCTCCGGGAAATGGACAATATACTTTGTTTCGTCGTTACAGGGCCAGGGAACATCCTGTTGTCCCGGCTGTAGCGGCATGCCAACGGAATGCATACAAGGGATAAATTCGCCTTGCTCTCCCAGCACATCATACACGGGGCGACCCATGCGAGTCATGATACGCATACTTACGGCGACATAGGGCGAGTCCGTGAGTTCGACACCAATATGCGCAATGGGTGAGTTCAGCGGCCCCATGCTAAAGGGAACAACATACATAGTACGCCCGCGCATACAGCCATCGAACAATTTGCTCAGGGTTTCCTTCATTTCCTTTGGATTGACCCAGTTATTAGTCGGGCCTGCAGCAGACTTGCTGAGGGAGCAGATAAAGGTGCGGTCTTCGACACGAGCAACATCATTGGGGTCAGAGCGAGCAAGAAAGCTATTGGGGCGTTTCTCGGCATTCAGGCGAAGAAAGGTGCCGGACTCAACCATTTGCTCACACAGGCTATCGTATTCAGTCTGTGAGCCATCACACCAATGAACGTGCTCTGGCTTGCACAGCGCAACCATTTTTTCGACCCAAGAACGAAATTTTGTATGAGTGACATACTCTGGAATCTGCATCAATGCCTCCAAGCAATCATCATGCGTAAGCAGGAAAGAGGGGAAATGGGAATGTATCCTAAATCCTCAAGTGTGCTAAATGAAAACGAAAAACCATACTCTATTGTACGCACAAACACCGGGATATGATATGACCCTTGATTGTCATACCGTGACTTCCTGTATTATATAACCTTTTGCACACAAAATGATTAAAAAGTACCCCTTGCAGGGTGGCATGAGAGTGTGTGAGAATGAAGTAACATTTTTGTAATGGAAGAAGGTTGTAGTCATGACAAACACACTTAACTGGGGCATTCTGGGAACGGGACGCATTGCGGGCGTCTTCGCTAATGGTGTACAGCAATCACAGACGGGAAAACTGGTTGCGGTTGGCAGCCGTTCACAGGCAGCGGCAGACACCTTTGGCGAGAAGTGGCAGATAGCCAAGCGGTATGGTAGCTACGAGGAAATGCTGGCTGACCCACAGGTGCAGGCAGTATATGTGGCTACACCTCATCCTTACCACGCCGAGTGGGCCATCAAAGTGGCGGAAGCGGGAAAACATGTGCTCTGCGAGAAGCCGATGGCCCTCAATCATGCCGAGGCAATGGCAATCATTGAGGCAGCACAACGCCATGATGTCTTTCTGATGGAGGCGTTCATGTATCGCGGCCATCCGCAGACGGCAAAGATGGTAGAGCTGATCCGTGCAGGCGCGATTGGGCAGGTGCGTGTCATTCAGGCCACGTTTAGCTTCAACACGGCATTTAATCCTGAGAGTCGCCTTTTGAAGAACGCGCTGGGCGGCGGCGGCATTCTGGATGTCGGAGGTTATTGTACCTCGATGGCGCGGCTGATCGCGGGTGCGGCCAACGGGCAAACGGTGGCGGAACCGACGCAAGTAGTGGCGGTTGGGCATGTGGGAGAGAAAACACAGATCGATGAATACACGATTGCATCACTCTCCTTCCCGGGCGATATTGTGGCACAACTCTTCACCGGAGTGCAGGTCAATGGGAAAAATGTGGTACGGATTTTCGGGTCCGAGGGTTCCATACTGCTGTCTAATCCGTGGACGCCACGCGTGGGTGAGGACCTGGCCATTGTTGTGCAGAAAGATGCTGACGGGAGCGTGCAGAAAATCGCGGTGGAAAATAGCAGCGAACTCTATGCCCTGGAAGCTGACACAGTGGCGCGCTACCTTGACGAACGGCAGTCCCCGACGATGAGTTGGCAGGATACGCTCGGCAATATGAAGACGCTAGACCAGTGGCGGGCCGCACTGGGCGTGGTCTATGACGCGGAAAAACCTGCTGGACAGACGCTGCCTGTTCACAAACAGCCTCTGAGCAGACGTGCGGGGCAACGCATGAAGTATGGCACCATTGTGGGCATCGAAAAGCCGATCTCGCGGCTGGTGATGGGTGTTGATAATCAGACCACATGGCCACATGCCTCGGTGATGTTTGATGATTTCTTCGAGCAGGGCGGGACGTGCTTTGATAGTGCCTATATCTATGCCAGCGGTGTATGCGAGAAGATGTTAGGCCATTGGATCGCCAATCGCGGCATCCGTGAGCAGGTGGTGATTCTGGACAAGGGAGCACATACGCCGCACTGCAATCCACAAGCCCTAGTGCAACAGTTCGAGGAAAGTCTGACGCGGCTGCAAACCGATTATGTGGATATCTATATGATGCACCGCGACAACCCTGATATTCCCGTGGGCGAGTTTATGAGCGTGCTCAACGAGCAAAAGGCTGCGGGCCGCATGCGCGTGTTTGGAGCCTCGAACTGGTCATTTGAGCGTATAGAGGCGGCAAACGCCTGGGCTGCCGCACATGGCATGAGCGGCTTTAGTGCCATTAGCAACAACTTGAGCCTGGCACGGATGATAGAGCCAGTCTGGGCAGGATGCATCTCCGTATCAGATGCCCAATCACGGGCATGGTTCACTGAAAAGCAGATGCCCTTGATGCCATGGTCGAGTCAGGCACGTGGCTTCTTCACAGGCCGAGCTAGCCCCAATGATCACTCGGATTCCGAGTTGGTGCGCTGCTGGTATAGCGAGGATAACTTCCGTCGTCTGGAGCGGGTGAACACGATGGCGCGGGAGCGTGCGGTGCTGCCAATCAATATCGCGCTGGCCTATGTCTTGTACCAACCATTCCCGACATTTCCGCTGATTGGGCCGCGCCTGCTGTCTGAGACCCGCACCTCTTTGCAGGTGCTTGATATTGAGCTAACACCCGAAGATGTGCGCTGGCTGAATTTAGAGGTATAGTAATCTATGCGGTGCAAGCCGCATAGATTACTATATTTGCGCCCCTTGTAAGAAGCTGTATAATGAATATACGAAATTTGGCCTATCAGGAGAGCGGGAAAGCTAATTTAGAGATATTTATATGGATTATGACCAGCTTGTTTACGACTTACAACATGTACCCAGTATTCGCCTGCTCAATGCCGACAACGCAGCATTGATCCTCAGTTTCTTATATCAACAATTCAAGCAGGAGCAGCGTATCACGGTTGCGCTGGCTGAACTCACTGAACGCCTCTCGAATACGCTTGAGATGCTGAACGAGCAGGTGGCAGACCGCTATCCACGCTCAGCACAGTCGTATCTGACAGAGTGGGCCGATGAGCAGCATCGCTTTATCCGCATTACCACACCCGCGAGCAGTGATCAGCCATTGGTGGAGTTGACAGCAGATACAGAACGCACGATTGACTGGCTGAGAGAGTTGCACACGCAGCCTTTCATCGGCACAGAGTCGCGCTTCCTGCATATCGTACAACTACTGCGTGACATCAAGCAGAAGAGTACCGAAGACCCAGAGACACGCCTGACACAGCTTGAAGAGCAGCGTGACGCGCTACAACAGCAAATTGATATGATTCGTGAAACGGGCGTGGTTGATGATCTATATACCACGACACAACTCAAAGAGCGCTTCTTCGAGGCCTGTAATGGGGCACGACAGCTATTGCGCGACTTTCGCCTAGTGGAGGAGCGTTTTCGCGGCATAGCGCGCACATTGCAAGAGGCTCAGTTGCAAGCCAAAGCACAGAAAGGTGCCCTTGTTGCGTTTGTGCTTGACGCAGACGCTGAGTTGAAATCCTCGGATCAGGGGCGTAGTTTTTACACCTTCTGGGATTTTTTGATGACGCCCTCGCAACAAGATGAATTGTACGAGGTGCTTGAAGCGGTGCAGCAACAGCCCGATTTGCAGTCTGTCATCTCCGAGGGTAAGATACTGCAAAACCTGCCCGCCTATTTGCTCGAAGCGGGCGAGAAGGTGGTGCAGTCAAACTCTGGTCTGGCGCAACAACTGCGGCGTATGCTCGACGAGCAGAGTGTTGCGGAACGACGCCGTGTACGGGCCATCGTAGCAGAGATCAAACAACACGCCTTTCAGCGCACAAGCGACGCACCAGCCGAATCCGATTTCATGGAGCTTGAGGGAGCACCAGAGGCACACTTGGGCATGGAACATGGATTGTGGGAGCCAGGGGATACATTTTCTGTAGCGGCACAGCCAACCAACGCTGCTGAGGAACTACCCAGCGAGGATGATCTGATCTCTCTGCACAGCCAATTTCATATCGACAAAGCTGTCCTTTATCGGCACATTGAAGATTTACTGGATAGCCACGCCCAGATCACCCTTGCAGAGGTGCTGACGTATTATCCACCCGAACAAGGCTTAGCGGAAGTGCTGGCCTATTGTACACTGGCAACAAACGATCCAGATCATTACATCGATGCGCTAAAAACGGAAACCATCAAGCTAGAGATAGAAACGCCAGCGGGCCAGGAAAGCAAAACTGTCACTATTCCGCATGTGCTGTACCAGAGGAGGAAATATGTCGAATAGTGCTGTCATGCCTTATGCGCCGGTTGTGCTCAAACTGCTGCAAAATCCATTGTTTAGCGACGAGTCGGCTGCCTGGAATATGCTGCTCTCCTACCTGACGCCTGTGCAGGAGTACTTCGCACGCATCGGCCTAGAAGTGCGCATCTCTGAGGAGGATGGCTATGCCTACCTGCATCAGCCCGTCATCGAGGACAACGAGGGGCAAACTATTGTGCTGCCTCGGCTGACACGTCGTGATCGTCTCACCTATCACGCGACGTTGCTGTGTGTGCTACTGCGCGAATGGCTCGATCATTTCGAGGCCACCCATCTCGATGCTGGCAAATGCACGATTACTGACGATCAAATGCGCGATTTGTTGCGTTCCTTCTTACGCACACGGACAGATGAACGCGCCCTTCAACGTGCAGCGAACACAGCTATCGAACGGCTCGTCGATCTAGGCTTCCTCAAACGCATGGCCAACACGGAAAAACCGACGTATTTTGAAGTGCGGCGCATTCTGAAGGCGAAAGTTGACGCGGAGAAGTTGGTAGAGATAAAGGAGAAACTGGCACGTTATGGAACTGCCGAAACTGATGCAAAAGCATACACGGACTGAAAACATGACAAGCGGCTACCGCTTACAGCAGCTTGAGGTGTACAACTGGGGAACCTTTAACCAGCGCGTCTGGTGCGTCACCCCAGGCGGTGGCACGTCATTGTTGGCGGGTGCCAACGGCTCCGGCAAGTCCACACTGGCTGATGCCCTGCTGACACTGATCGTGCCCTATACACGTCGCACCTACAACCAGGCATCCGGCACGGAAAAGCATCGCGAGCGTAACGAGGCAACCTATGTGCGAGGAGCATGGAGCAAGCAGAAAGACCGCGAGAGCAACGCCGCAAACGTGCAATATCTGCGCGGCAAAGATACGTATTCTGTGATCCTGGCCGTCTTTAGCAATAGCAGCCAAAAGCAATTTGTGACATTGGCGCAAGTCTTCTGGTGGCAACAAGGTGATCTACGCAAGTTCTTTGTCATCGCACCTTCGCAGTTAAACATCGAAGAGCATTTCGCCGTGCAAGGCGATATGACGGGTCTGCGTAAACAGTTGCGTACCCAAGGTGCAGAGGTATTTGACGAATTCGCCAAGTACAGTCGACGCTTTTGTCACCTGATGGGCTTGCGCTCAGAAAAGGCACTCGACCTGTTTAACCAGATCGTCTCCATCAAAGATATTGGCGGTTTGAATACCTTTGTGCGCGACCATATGCTCGAAAAAACTGATGCGCACGAACGGATTGTGCAGCTGCGCGAGAATTTTGAGAACCTGACACGTGCTCATGCCGCTATTGAGCTGGCGGAACGACAGTTGGCGGTGCTTGAGCCGCTCATGAACGAGATCAGTGATTATGAGAAGCTGCAAACCCGCATCGCAGAGGCCGAACAATGCGCTCAGGTTGTCACGGTCTATATTGCCGAACGCAAGAAAACGCTGCTCGAAACAGCGATTGCCGCAGCTCAACAGCAACGAACTGCGGCACAGGGACAGAGCAATGCGCTCAAACAACACTTTGACGAGCTAGATCAGCAAAAGATCGACCTAAGCGTTGCGCTCCAGAATGATCAGGTCGGTCAACGCATCCGTCAGATCGAGCAGGAGATCAAGACATTAGCGGGCCAGCAGGAAACGAAAAAGCGACAGGCGGAACATTATAACGCCCTGGTGCGGGCCGTCAACCTGCCCGTCTACAGCGATGAGGCGACTTTTTTGGCAAATATGCCACGGGTCAACACGTTGCTGAAGCAATCCACGCAACAAGGCGTGATACTCACCGAGCAACGCGATAAGCAGAAGCAGCAAGAAACAGCCCTGCAAGCCACGCTGCGGGGACTGACAGAGGAATTGGACTCACTGCAACAACGCAAGAGTCAGATACCAGGGGAAGATATTCGCCTGCGCACACAACTGGCGACGGCTCTGGCTATTCCAGAGGATGAACTGCTGTTTATTGGCGAGTTGCTGCGTGTGCGCGAGGGCGCACGGCAGTGGGAACCAGTCATCGAACGCTTACTACATAGCCTAGGGCGGCAATTGCTCGTACCCGAACAGCATTATCAGCGCATCAGTCGCTACGTCGATCAAACAAACTTGCGTGGCAGGCTGGTCTATCATCGCATCCGCGGGCCACGTACACCGAGCAATGGCAATAACCTTGAGCGCAACATGCTCTACTTCAAGCTTGAGGTCAAGCCCGATACCGATTTCACGAACTGGCTGACCGCCGAACTGATCGACGCCTACGATTACGCGTGTAGTGAAACGTTGGAAGAATTTCAGCAGGCGCGTCGTGCCATCACAATCAAGGGGCAGATCAAGCATAGCACGGCTCGCCACGAGAAGGATGATCGTGCAGCTCTGGGTGATCGCAAACGCTATGTGCTGGGGTGGAGCAATGCAGAGAAAATTGATGCGATCATGGTAGAGTTGGGTGTTCAGCTCAAGGCCCAGCAAGTGGTCAAAAGCTCGATTGAGCGCATCGAGCAGGCACAAAAACAAGAGCAAAAGCGTGAGCAGGCATTACAACGCTTACTGGCAGAATTTACCTCGTTCGCGATGATTGATTGGCAAACCGACGAGCGACACCGCGCCGACCTGCTGGCGCAGAAGAGCGAGCTTGAAGCCAGTGCGAACCATCTAGCAGACCTACGCGGCCAACTGGAAGCGGTCACAAAGCAGCAACGCGAGTGTCAAAGGCAGCGGGAAGAGGTACTTGCTACGATCACCACGATTGATAACACCTCCATCAATTACGAACGGCAACGCACCAGCTGTTTGACGACAATGCAAGCTGCAGCTGCCGTTGACCTTTCGCTCTATATCATGCAGATTCAGAAAGATCATAGAACTGTCCAGAGCACGCTGACCATTGAGAACGCCGAGACGACACGCGAGACGCTGGCCCAGTTTTATCGTGCGCGTGCCACAGCCTTACGCGGTCAGGTGAACACCTTGATTAGCAAAATTGTGGGGCATATGAACGATTTCAAGCAAATTAGCCCGACGCTGACGCATGACCTCGATGCAGAGATAGAGGCCACGGCAGCCTATCGGCATCACTACGAGCAGATTCGCCGTGAAGATCTGCCGCGCTATCGCAAACGCTTCAAAGAATTGCTTGATGAAAAGGTGATTACCAACATCAGCGTGTTCAAGGCAGCGTTGGAGCGACAAACCGAGGACATTAAAAAGAACATTAACTTCCTCAACGGCTCACTACACCTGATCGACTATACGCCTTCAACCTATATTCAACTCTGCCATGAACCAGCTCATGATATAGAGGTACGTGATTTCAGAACGCAATTGCGGGCATGTCTGCCAGACGTGACGCAGGCACGCACAACAGAGGCAAACGAGGCTAGCTTCCGGCGCATTCAGGCATTGATACAGCGATTCGAGCAGGAAGAACGCTGGACAGCAAAGGTGACTGATGTACGAAACTGGCTAGACTTTTCTGCCGAGGAACGGTATCGCGAAGACGATACGACGAAGAACTATTATAACGACTCGTCCGGCAAGTCGGGCGGGCAGAAGACGAAGCTGGCCTACACGATTCTGGCCTCGGCTATCGCCTACCAGTACAATCTCGACCAGCAAGATGAACAGAAAAACGCCTTCCGCTTTGTCGTGATTGATGAGGCGTTTGTGCGCTCAGACGAGATGAATGCCCGTTATGCGATGGAACTTTTCAAGCAGCTTGATTTGCAATTGCTCGTAGTCACGCCGCTAGAAAAGATTCATGTGATTGAGCCGTATATTAGCGCGTGCCATTACGCGACGAACAACCAGGAAGAAAACGACTCGAAGGTCTACAATTTCACGATCAGCGAGTACTTTGAACACAAACAGGCGATCCAGGCAGGAGTGGGCATCGGGGATCACAGCAGGTGAAATATGGCAGGAGTAGGTAGCGATGATCACAGCAAGTGACATTAGGCAGAGAGCAGCGCGGCTCTACCTGCCATTCCTGCGCGCATGGCTACAGGAAGCACCGTTCTTCCCCATCAGCTTTCCAGTCGGCAAACTGCCCACGGACTACCTAGAATTGCGGAAGGAAGTACGCACCTTGCAAGCGCAGTCTAAAGAGCAGCGCGGCTCTGGCTATACGATAGAGTATCAGCTACAGCAGAAGCGTTTCTCTGGCGAGCAAACGCTACCTGTGCGCGTTCTGCTTGAGACACAGCAGGATTTCTTGCAGATTGTCGAGAAAGAGGCAGAGTTTCTCAGCTTTTGCCAGGATGTGATGATGCTTCGTGGGCAACTTCCGCCATTGGAAGCATGGCTACTACGCTATCCACAGCGCGTGATCGAGCAGCATGGGGTGTGGCCAGAGTTGCTCACGGTGTGCCAGTATTTTCTAGCCCACCCCAGGCCGCAACTCTATATTCGCGAGTTACCGATCAGCGTGCATACCAAGTTTATTGAGCAGCGGCGCGGCATCGTGCGCGAGCTCTTGGAGCAACTTCTGCCAGCTGATGCGATAATGGTGGAGGCGATTACGTTTGAGCAACGCTTTGGCTTACGCGAGAAGGAACCGCCAGTGCGTGTGCGTTTGCTCGACGCGCAACTCTCTCAGCGTTATGGCTTGCCGCTGACAGAGCTCAGTGTGCCAGCGGCACAGTTCGCCGCGCTGGACTTGCTACGCGGGCAACGCTGCATCGTTACCGAAAATGAAATGACGTTTCTCACCCTACCACCGCAACGGGACACCTTCGCGCTCTTCGGCGGTGGCTTCATGGTGAGCAATCTAGGGAGTATACCCTGGCTCACGGAATGCCCCATTCTGTATTGGGGCGATCTGGACGCACAGGGCTTTCAGATTTTGGCGCGTCTGCGCTCGCACTTTCCACACGTCACCTCGATCATGATGGATCAAGAGACGCTCAACACATTTGCCGAGTACTGCGTCGAGAGTACACCTTGCCCGGCTCAGCAGCTGCCCCACTTGACGCCCGAGGAACATGCGCTCTTTGTGTATCTCGCTGAGCATTGCCTGCGCCTGGAACAGGAACGGATCAGCCATGCCTACGCGCTGAGGCAGTTGCAAGCGGCCACATCTCTTTTATAGCGGCATCGGGCCGAGGGGAAGATGGGTGATGAAGGTGTCACCTATGCTCTATCTGAGAGCGTATTACAAAGTAGGGATGTCCCTTGTGGGCATCCAGTGAGCCCGTAAGAGCGAGCTCGTTGTCCCATTCTCAAAGACGATCTCGCTATTCGCTCGTTGGATGCCCACAAGGGATTGTAGATTATAACATTAGTGAAAGGGGAACAGAACAAAAAATGGCTGAGAACAAGACAAACGAAAGCCTTGCGATGGCAACTTTTGATAGTGCTGACCATGCGGAGCAGGCAGTAGAGGCATTACATGATGCTGGCTTTACCACTGACCAGATTCGCTATTCGCGGCAGTTTACGAATGAGAAATTTCTTGCTAGCATCAAAGCCTTGCTGATATTTCCCGATGAACGGCAGGATGAGTCGGCGAATGATGTGTTGACGATGGTGCAAAATATGGGCATTGGGTCGGAAGAAATTCAGTATTATAGTGATGCCTTTGAGCAAGGGCGTCCTGTGGTGGTGGTGCGACCCGATGGACGAAACCAAGAGGTTGAAGGCATCCTACGGGATAATCACGGCTCTGGCTATAAGGGCCAATAGGGATTGATGCCACATTAGGGCATTCGTGCCGCACCAAGCGAAGAGCGGAACCCGACGGTTCCGCTCTTCGCTTGGTGCCTATTCGTTTATAAGTGAAGAGATGTGTTATGAATAGTGATGGTTTGTATCCGCGTTTTTCGGAGGCAGAGTTTTCGCGTCGCTATGCGGCGGTGCGGGTCGCGATGCAGGAAGCGGGCCTTTCCGCGCTGATCTTCTATAGTACGGCCAGTGCGTATCAAGAGGTGCTGTATCTATCGAACTTTCAGGCAACGCAGGAGGCAATGCTGCTCTTGCCAAGCGAGGGTGAGCCAGTGCTGCTCGTGCAGATGTTCAATCACGTGCCGAATGCGTGCCGCATTGCAAGCATTAGCGATGTGCGCTGGGGTGGCCCGGACACGGCGGCAACGATGGCTGGCATCCTCACGGAGCGTGGTCTGGCTGCGAGTGCCATCGGCATTGTCGGTATGCTGCCGATGCAGCGTTACACAGCTCTGCAACGCGCCTTGCCGCAGGCTTCACTGGCGGATTTCTCACCTGCAATGCAGCGGTTGCGGCTGGTCAAGAGCAAGGAGGAGATCGCGTTTTTGCGGATGGGTGCTGAACTCAGCGACCGCGCAATGGAGGCTCTCGAACGCGAGGCACGTCCGGGGCTGAGCGAACATGAACTGGTGGCGATTATCGAGGGTGCGTATCTGGGACTAGGCGGGAAAAACCACATTCACTATTTGGCGACAACGCCGATGCATAACCCGACGATGTGTGTGCCCGCACAGCACCCGTCAGCGCGCATAGTTCAGGCGGGCGATGTGCTGATCACCGAGATTAGCGCACATTATCACGGCTATGCGGGGCAGATATTGCGGCCCTTTGCGATTGCCGCGCCGCCAACAGCGCACTATCAGCGTATGTATGAGGTAGCGGTCGAAGCATTTCAGCGCATCGCAGGCGTGATTCGACCAGGGACGAGCATTGATGAGGTGCTGGACGCGGGCGAGTATATTCATCAAGCGGGCTTCACGATCTATGACGACCTGCTGCACGGTTTCGGTGGAGGGTATCTGCCACCGATATTGCGAACACGCCGCACCAGTGTTCGGCCAGCACAGCCGTTTGTCTTTCAGGAAAACATGACAATTGTGATTCAGCCCAATGTGATTAGTGAGGATGAACGCATGGGTGTGCAGGTGGGCGAACTGATGCGCGTCACCTCCAATGGCATTGAGTCGCTGCACAGCTACCCGATGCAATTTGTGCGCTGCGGGTTATTATGATGGCAAGATGTCGCCGGGGAAGCTTCGGCACGGGTGGGTCTCATAGACAAAAACGCCAGCTTTAACTCCGGGGTCTTCGTCCATGATCTTTTTTACCTCTTCGACAGAAGCGTTAAAGATGCCGATGCCGCTGACGTCGCTGCCATCCAAGACTGGACAAACAATAGTTAACAGGCCATCGGCGCGCAATTCAAAATTTCTGCGCCCATGCTCCCAAATGATTTTTTCGACACCTTCCTGATTCCGCTTTGGGCCATGTTTCAAAATCACAGCGCAATAATTCTTGGTGGTGGTCATCATTTGCCGCATCATATCGTCGGTGATGGTGGTCATAAGGGTACCTCCAAACGTTGTTTTCTTCACGATACACAGTATAATTATGATATACACACGAGCAAAGAAGAAACAATAGACAGGAATGAGGAGAAGAGGAAGGTCCCACTTACTCATGATATCAAGCCATATTTCTGGCGTAATCTGATCATTTCCGTGCGAAAGTGGCTCTTCATGGTATCTTTTTGAGCGTGTGGAAGGAAGCTATACTCCACGGCATTGAGCAGAATTTCGTCGATAGTGCCTAGTGATAAATGGAATGCATCGTGTAATACACTAACATTCTCGTTTAGGGTAGTGTTGAAGAGCGGCGGATCATCGGAACTGACAGTGATAGGGATGCCTGCTGCATAGAGCTGAGGGAGGGGATGTTGAGCAAGATTGGGGTAAATGCCTAAACAGATATTGCTGAGTGGGCATACTTCGAGCGGGACGTGGTGGGTAGCGAGATAGGTTACAAGTTCGCCATCCTCTATCGAACGGACACCGTGACCGATGCGTTCGGCTCCCAAAGTACGTAACGCGCCCCACACGCTGTCTGGCCCATCACCCTCTCCGGCATGTGGCGTGCTATGCAGCCTTGCGGACAACGCTTTGTTAAACCAGGGAGCAAATTGTGCTGGTGGGAAGCCTAGTTCATAGCCACCCAACCCTAATGCAATTACCCCATCATGCATAGCCTCTATCGCCACTGCTGTCGTGTACTCAGCACGGCGAGAACGCTCAGTCTCATCGACGATGTCGCGCACAATATCAAACACCCAGCGTATCTCAACGCCAAATTCGCGCTTCACTCGTGCGCGTCCGGCGTTTAAGCCACTAAAATAGGTATCATGCGCTAAACCCAGCGAGAAGCGGTGCGTGCTGGGCGAAAAGGTCACCTCGGCATAACGCACGTTTTGGCGCGCCATCTCAGCCCCGAACTCATAGACAATCAGTTCGTAGTCCTCGGTTGTCTTCAAGCAGCGTGTAATCGCAAGATAAATCTCTACGAAGTGCGGAAAATTGCGAAAACGGAACCACTCGCGCATCTCCTCTAGCGTTGATGCTGGTAAGTGAACATTATTACGCTTGGCTAGCGTCAGCAGCGTGGATGGGCGAATCGATCCCTCCAGATGCACATGCAGTTCGACTTTCGGGACGGCCTGTAGGTACTGGGCTATTGATGAGATGTTTTGCACGTCAATTCTCTCTTTTCGTTAGGCTAAAGGCGGTGCTGAGATGGCTTCTAGAATATGAGAAAGTATATCATAGCCGATATGGGGTAAGGGTGAGTAATCTCATCCATTCACTCTATCATGTGTGAAGTTGAACGAATATTGGAGGTTTTACAAGACAAGCATCACAATAACACAGTATAATTATGCTATACACGAGCAAAGAAGAAATAATAGGTGGGAATAAGGAGAAGCTAATGACCTTTGAAGTACGCGTAAATACAGTGGTGCTCCCCGGCGGCAGAATCGAAATTCAGGTTCCCAAGCTAGCAGCAGGGCAACAAGCCACGGTTGTTATCACAGTGGAAGAGCAAGAACAGGTAAAAGAGCACGTCCTAGATATTCTCGCGAACTTGCCCGGACATCAACTCTTTCAAAATGCCGAAGAGGTGGATGCGTACATACGCGAGGAGCGAGACACATGGGGGAGCTAGTTTTGCCAGCTAGTGGTAGCGTCTATCTAGATGCCAATGGCTTCATCTACAGTGTAGAACGTATTGATCCTTATTACACGATACTTGATAGGCTCTGGCAAGCTACAAAAAGTCAACAAATCATAGTCATTACCAGCGAGTTGACGCTACTTGAAGTCAAAGTCAAGCCCCTCAAAACCCAAAACACGGCTCTTATTGCTGCATTTAATGCAATTCTACGGGATTCTCCAGATGTGCAGATGGTAGCTATTACGCGAAATGTGCTAGAAGAAGCGGCAGTCCTTAGAGCAACCCTTAACCTCAAAACGCCCGACGCTCTTCACGCAGCCTCTGCTAGACAGAAAAAATGTAGTCTCTTCGTGACGAATGATAAGGGTTTCAAGCAAATTACTGACTTACCAGTAACTGTGCTGAGTGAAATAATCTCCTAGTTTCGTGCAAGCATCCTCCCTCAGTCAGACTGAGGGAGGGTGCTTGCACGAAATCCTGTTATCACAGTAGCTTGGAAGCCAACCACGAATGCAGGATTGGCACTACCTGCGCCGCCTGCATAGCCTGCATGTGATCAAGGCCATCCAGCACGCGCACGTCCCAGCCGAGAGATTCCAGTTGTTTTCGTTCGTGTATGATCGGACCTGCTAAGCTCACGAATACATCTCCCCAACTCTTGCCGTACTGTATCTCGTCCGCTGAACCCACGAAGCAGAGGCGAGGACAGGTGATCCGTGCTTGGACGGCTCGGTCATCGAATTCCTGCAATTCCTGATAGAGGGTAACGAATTGCTGAGTCTGATCCGTTGACAGACCCACGGTCGACCACTCAGAGTCATCCTCTACTTGCGAAGTCTGAACGGGGCTTTGAGCGGCACCTGCCATTTCGTAGGCGATAGTGGTTACGCGAAGCATTTCTACGTATGGCCCATCCAGCGGCGGAAAGCCGCCCATGATGAGTGCCGAGAGGCGATCAGTGCGGATGGCGAGTTGCAGCCCGATCACTGCGAGCCAGGAGTATCCATAATAGGCGAACCGATCTGCCTCCACCCCCGCTGCATCGGCCACGGCGAGGAGATCGCTGGCAACGTTGGTTGGCGTCAACGTTTTGGCTTTTGGTTTAGCAAAGACATGCCCCTCATAGTCAAAGGCGACCACGCGAAAGGCATCGCTCAAGCCATTAATCAGGGATTGGCCCAAGGCAGGATCGGCACCATACTTGCGCATTTCCTCGGCCTGTGGCCCTTCAACTGGATAAGGATTGACCGGCAGCAACAGGGTCGGCCCTGAGCCTGCCACCACGATCTCGATGGTGCTTCCATCATGCAATCTCGCTTCATACATTTTAGTTTCCTCCATAATTCGCTCCATAGCTGCCTCGCATGTGGGCAGCACACTTCATCTGACAAACAAATTCATCATTCACGTGCATGCATTGTGACCCAAGCTGGCCAGGCTTTTTTTCTGGATCATATGTCTACTGTACAACACAGATGCCCGATTGGAGGGTTCCAGAATGCGGTGCTTGCTTACAGGCTATATTTAGGCTTAAATTGCTTGTTCCATGTGATATAAAGAGGAAATAAATACACACAAGTCTCTAAAAGCAATTAGGAGTTTTACATGACGCCTGGCGACCATTTACGCACTATTGATCTAGCCCAGACCGGAGGTATCAGCGTTCAGCAGGTGCGCAACTATGAAGCCCTGGGCCTGTTGCCGCCTGCAGAACGAAGCAAGAGTGGCTATCGTCTCTACACGCAGCAGCATCTTGCCGCCCTCAAAACCGCCAGAAGTCTGGTCGGTGGCTACGGCTGGCAGCGGACTCCGGCGATCATGCAGGCACTTCACCGAGGCGAACTGATGGCAGCCCTCGCGACTATCGACATGCGCCATGCCGAGCTTGCCAACAAACGTCTCCAAGTTGAGCAGACGCTGGTAGCCCTACATGAATTGACGGCGCAAACCGACACGTTGCCCAACACGCGCCATCCCAAACGGTTGCGCGTGGGAGAGGCAGCCAAAGAGGTAGGTGTACGTGTCTCAGCCCTGCATTTCTGGGAACAGCAAGATCTTTTACACCCGCTCCGCGACCAGAGTAGCCACTACCGCCTCTATGACGAGCAACAGATGCGCCGCTTGCGTGTGGTGGTCCTGCTCAGAGAGGCTGGCTACGCCTTCAATGTCATCCAGTCGGTGTTAGACGAACTTGCGGCTGGCCAGCCCGAAAAAGCCATCGTGGCTATCGAGAAGAGACGCGAGGAGCTGATGCGGACAAGCTGGGCATGCATTGAAGGATTGGCCTTATTGCAGCACTATGTGAACGAGTTTTGTAAGCAGCTTCTCTGAACACCCAGAAGGCGGATAAGATACGTGCAAAATATGAAGTTCTCCTGTTTCATACCTCATTGATACTATAAAGCTATCCAGTACCGCGCCGTGTAAGGCTCTCGACCATCCACTGGGCGACGGTGGCGTTGATCTTGCTGGGAACGGGCTGCGGGCCAGTGGGCAACGTCTTGTAATCGGTGGCAAGATAGGCGAGTGATTGGGCTTGCAGGGCGAAGCCGAGGTCCATTGTCTCAATGGGATTTCCACCGCCGCCAGCGAGGTTGAGCATGGCACCTTGGGCTAAGAGGGTGATGCGTCTGCCGTCTGCAAGGGTGAACAGCTCGACCCACTCGCGGAAGCGTTCGCTTTTGCTGGCCTTGCTGCGTAGTGCTGCGACATCGATCTCCCAAGGGAAATGACCGGCGTTGGCGAGGATGGCTCCATCAGGGAGGCGGTCAAGCGAGTCGCCAGCGATGATGTTGGGTCGCCCAGTGGCGGTGAAGAAGACTTCGCCGCTTGTGAGTGCGTCTTCAAGGGTGGTGACGCGCATGCCATCGAGGACGGCCTCAAGGGCCCTGACGGGGTCTAGTTCTACGACGGCCACCAGTCCTCCGAGCCTGCGCAAGACGCGGGCGATGCCGCGCCCAACTGAGCCGTAGCCGAAGACGACAAAGCTTTTGGATTGGATCAGCAGATTCGTCTCGCGCATGAAGCCCTCTACGATGGTTGGCCCTACGCCATGCTCGTTCTCGATGATCAGTTTGAGCGGGCTATCGTTGATGACAATGATGGGAAATGGTACGTTGGGCAGTTCATTGCGTAGGCGATTGGCTCCTGTGGTGGTTTCCTCGGTGCCAGCGATGACGCGTCCCTGCCCTGGATTGGTGAGATAGGTGGCAACAAGATCAGCCCCATTATCCAGCAGGAGGTGTGGATGGTATGACAAGACCTGGCGTATGTTCTCTTGATGGCTGATCGTATCATCCTCTTGCTGCCCGAAAACGATCACTCCGCTAGCGCGCAGGGCGGCAACTACATCGTTTTTCGTTGTGCCTGGACTACCCGTAATGACGACGTTGGCTCCGCCTGCCTGGAAGACAAAGCAGAGCACGGCTGTCTTCGGCTCCACGTGCAGACACATGCCAATCGTGAGTCCGGCAAAGGGTTTTGTCTGGCTAAACTGCTCGCGCAATCGCTGCAAGAGCCGCTGGTGCAGTTGCGCCCAGCGAATTTTTTGCATGCCTTGCTCTGCAAGTCGCGCCTGAGCTATGTCTTGTTCGGGTGTATCGGTCATAGATGTGGCCTTTATGTGATCGGGTACGAGGGCACGATAATAGACAATTACTAATTAGCCATGAAGATTGTTTCGTTCATCTCCATAATCTCGTACCTACGGTATGACGGCGGTTGCTTCGATCTCGACGCGTGCCATGTCTTCAAGCAGGTCTGCAACTTGCACGACCGACATGGTGGGATAGTGGTTGCCCATGAGTTCGCGGTAGACAGAGCCAATTTCTCGGCCACGTGCCAGATACTCTTGCTTATCCACAATATACCATGTCAGGCGCACAAGATGCTCTGGTTTGCCACCGGCTTCGGCAAGGACGGTCAACACGTTTTGCAGCGTTTGTCGCACCTGGCTCACGAAGTCGCTTGACTGAAAGCAGCACTGCTCGTCCCAGCCGATCTGCCCACTGATGAAGACGAGCCGTCCAGAGGAATTCACACTAATACCGTTGGCGTACCCGCGTGGGCGTACCCATGTTGGTGGCTGCAACACCTGAGTTCCCTGAGCTCCTTGGGCTTCGTGGGCTTCCTGCATGTCTTGTTGTTCATGCGCATGATTTTCAAGCATTGTCGCGCACCTGTTCTTGCTGGCGTAGCCGATAGCGTTGAATCTTGCCCGTACCTGCACGTGGCAGGGCCGGGCAGAACTCGATAGCGCGGGGATATTTGTATGGCGCGATATGCTGCTTGACGAAATCTTGTAGAGTACGAGCCATCTCATCGTTGTCCTGATACCCCGCGGAGAGCACAACGAAGGCTTTGATGATGATACCGCGTTCGAGATCGGGCGCACCCACAACGGCGCATTCCGCCACAGCAGGATGTTCCAGCAGCGCGACCTCGACCTCTGGTCCCGCGACATTGTACCCTGCTGTGACGATGATATCGTCTGTACGCGCCTGGAACCAGAAGTAGCCGTCCTCGTCCAGTAGGTAGGCGTCACCCGTCAGATTCCAGCCATGTTGCACATAACTCTGTTGTCGATCATCAGCGAGATAGCGACAGCCAGTTGGCCCCTTCACGCCTAGGCGTCCGACCGTTCCAGGTGGGAGTATTTCACCCTGTGGACCGAGGATGGCCGCCTGATAGCCGGGAACGGGCTTGCCTGTGGCACCGGGGCGGATGTCAGCACCAGCAGCCGCGATGAAGATATGTAGCATCTCGGTTGAGCCGATGCCATCAATAATCTCGATGCCCGTGGCCTCGCGCCACATCGTGCGCGTGGAAACGGGCAAAGCCTCACCAGCCGAGACGCTTTGGCGCAAGGATGAAAGATCGAACTTCCCCGCCATGCTAGCGGCTTGTCGATAGGTGAGTGGAGACGCCCAGGTAATGGTCGCATGATAGTTCTGGATACCTTGTAGCATATTCTGCGGCGTTGGCTGCTCTAGCAAAACGGTGGTAGCCCCAACTCGCAAGGGGAACAGCAAGAGACCACCCACGCCATAGGTGAAAGCCAGCGGTGGTGTACCGATGCAGATATCGTTTGGGGTCATATGTACAACCGATTTGGGAAAACAATCGCTGGCCGCGAGAATGTCACGATGTGTATGCATTGCCGCCTTTGGTTTGCCTGTTGAGCCAGAGGTAAACGCGATGAGAGCGATATCATCGGCTGCAGTCTTAACGGCCTCGAAATGGGTAGCATGGCTATCCGCACTTTCCATACGTGCCTCAAGTCCGTTGGGTGAGGCATCGTTGAAATAGAGAATATGCTGTAGTACGGGACTGCGTTGCTGCGCGGCCAGCAGTTCAGCATCAAGTCGTTTATCGCAGATTGCTGCACTGACCTGCGCCTTTTCAAGTACATCGAGCAGTTCTTTTTCACGCAACAGCGGCATAGTTGCTACAACGATAAGTCCAGCCTTTGTGACAGCCAGCCAGCAGACGGCAAGCATGGCGTTATTCGCGCTTCTGAGCAGCACGCGGTTCCCCGGCACCAGACCTAGATCATGCGTCAAGACATACGCAACCTGATTGACCCGTTGCTGAAACTGTTGGTAGGTCAATGTGCCATTGGCGTCAATGATGGCGGGTGCGTCTCCATGCTTCACATCTCCCTCTTGTTGTAGCCAGCGATCAAGCAGTTCTGCTGTACAATTGAGTTGAGCGGGATACTGCACCTCGGGCAGGGTATAGATGAGGTCGGGCCACTGCTCACGCGGGGGCAGGTTGTCACGGGCAAAGGTATCGACATACGCGGAAGGGGCATTCATAACATTCCTCCTTTAAGGTCCCTTAATTTCCCTGGAAGACGGGTTTTTGACGCGCAACGAAGGCAGTATAAGCACGCTGAAAATCCTGCGTCTGCATACAGATGGCTTGTGCCTCGGCCTCGGCCTCAATCGCATTATCCAGAGGCATTGCCCATTCTTGGTGCAGCATCTGCTTGGTCATAGCATGGGCGAAGGTGGGACCGTCCGCAAGCATGGTCGCTATTTCCTGCGTTCGGGACAGTACGTCGTTGGGATCGTAAAGAGCGTTGAAAAAGCCCCACTGCAATCCCTCTTCGGCCTGCATGATGCGCCCAGTGTAGAGGAGTTCGGCGGCGCGTCCCTGGCCAATGACCCGTGGCAGCAGGGTGCAGGCACCCATATC
The DNA here is from genome assembly GCA_038199755.1 of Ktedonobacterales bacterium. Lineage (GTDB taxonomy): Bacteria > Chloroflexota > Ktedonobacteria > Ktedonobacterales > Ktedonobacteraceae > JBBPYR01. The sequence continues at coordinate 26,007 of JBBPYR010000165.1, forward strand.
GCAGCCCGCTAGCCCGACACGTGTGAAGAGGAAGGCTGTTTTGCAGCTTGATGTACCATAGCGCATGTCAGAGGCGAGCGCGAGCATGGCACCGGCACCGGCGCAGATGCCATCAAGCGCGGCTAGAATGGGTTGTGGGCAGGCACGCATCGCCTTCACAAGGTCGCCCGTCATGCGCGTGAAATTCAGGAGTTCCGGCATGGTCATGCTCACAAGGGGGCCGATGATTTCATGCACATCACCACCGGAACAGAAGTTGCCACCTGCCCCCGTGATGACGACGGCTTTGATCTCTTTGTTATAGACAAGGGCGCGAAAGGTGTCGCGCAACTCGGCATAGGACTCGAAGGTCAGCGGATTTTTTCGTTCGGGCCGGTTCAGGGTGATGGTGGCAACCTTGCCCTCTTGTTGCCAGAGAAAGTGTTGTGCCATGAGCTATCCTCCAATACACAGCATTGTGCAGTAAGATACTTTTCTTTACGATTCTTCTTTCACATGTTGTTTCAGTTTGCCCAGCAGGGCGTATAGCTGTAGTTGCTCTTGTGGGGCCAGCCCAGCGAGCAGGTTGGGAATCCATGTTGCATGGACTGCAGCCATCTCAGCAAAGGCGACACGTCCTTTTGGTGTGAGGCACACTTTCTTGGCGCGGCGGTCACGCGGCATGGCAACACGCTCAACCAGGCCGTCACGCTCAAGGTTGTCGGTAATGCTGGTGATGTTGCCGCCCGACACCATCAGCCTTTGCGATAACTCACCCATGCCCAAGCCATCGGGGAAGCGTGCGAGTTGGGCCATCAGGTCGAAGCGCGGAAGCGTGGTATCGAAAGTCGTGCGCAGACGGCTACTGACCTCATTTTCGATCAGCGTGGTGCAGGTGAGCAGACGCAACCAGAGACGTAGCTCATTCTGATCGGCGACTATCGTCTCACGATCTGGGCTTGCTGCTGCGGGATCAGTTGTCTCTGCTCCGGTGTCTCGATGAATCGTCATTATTCGCTTGGCACTCCTTTCGCCAGATTGCGTTCTAGTTGGGCTTTGCCATTGAGATATTGTGGTGGCCAAGGCATCTCTGTATAGCCGATTTGCGCGGCGGCGTGTAGCGTCCAGTAGGGGTCGGCCAGATGTGGGCGTGCGAGGGCACACAGGTCGGCACGTCCGGCGGCGATGATGCTGTTCACGTGGTCCGGCTCGAAGATCGCGCCCACGGCCATCGTCGCGATGCCAACTTCGTTACGAATGCGATCAGCGAACGGCGTCTGATACATGCGCCCATAGACAGGTTTTGCCTGCCGCGAGGTCTGACCTGACGACACATCGATCAGATCCGCACCCGCCGCCTTAAAGAGGTGCGCGATCTCCACCGCCTCGTCGGATGTGTTGCCACCAGGAACCCAGTCATGGGCCGAGATACGTACCGACATGGGTTTGTGCGCGGGCCACACGGCACGTAGAGAGCGGAAGACCTCCAATGGATAGCGACAACGATTCTCTAGCGAGCCGCCATAGTCATCGTCGCGCAGATTGCTGAGCGGCGTGATGAAGCTGGACAGCAGGTAGCCGTGAGCGCAATGCAGTTCGAGCCAGTCGAAGCCGCACTCCTCAGCCCAGACAGCCGCACGCACAAAATCCGCCTGCACCCGCTCCATATCGGCACGAGTCATGGCACGCGGAAGCTGATTTTGCGGGCCATAGGGAACGGCGGACGCGGCAATAAGCGGCCAATTGCCCTCTGCTAGCGGCTCATCTACCTCTTCCCAACCCAATTGTGTTGAGCCCTTTGGTCCGGCATGGCCGAGTTGCATAGCAATCTTCGCGGGTGTACGCGTATGCACGTAATTGACAATGCGCTGCCAGGCGGCTTTGTGTTCTGGCTTATACATGCCAGCACAGCCGGGGGTAATGCGCGCATTGGGCGAGACACAGGTCATCTCGGTGAAGACGAGGCCCGCACCACCATGCGCTCGGCTGCCTAAATGAACAAGATAGAAGTCGTCCGGCGTGCCATCCTGACAGGAGTACATCGCCATCGGTGAGACGACGACACGGTTAGCAAGGGTCAATTCACGTAGGCGAAAAGGTGTAAACATCGGTGGAATCGGTTGCGCGGGCAAACCACTACGCTCGGCGAGCCAACTTTCCATGCTAGAGATGTAGCTTTTGTCGCGTAGGCGCAGGTTTTCATGCGAGACGCGCTGGCTCCGTGTGAGCAGGCTATACGCGAACTGTTCGGCTTCGAGGGCGGTATAGCGATTGACGTTCTCGAACCAATCGGTGCTGTTACGCGCACTATTCTGAATTTTAATGACCTCGACCTTGCGTTCCGCTTCATACTGTGCTAATGCGCTGGCACTATGCGCGTGCTGTTGCAGGGATTGTACCAGGGCGATAGCGTCTTCCAAGGCGAGCTTTGTGCCGGAGCCAATGGAGAAGTGCGCGGTGTGCGCGGCATCGCCCAGCAGCACGATGTTCTGATGCGTCCAGTGCTCGTTAGTGATACGCTGGAAATTGAGCCAGGGATTTGCCACGTTGCGCGTGTTGTTCAGCAGCGGATAGCCATCAAGGTAGCGTGAAAATAGGCTCTCGCAAAAGGCCACGCTCTCGTCGGCGGTCATTTTGTCGAGGCCAGCGCGACACCAGTTTTCTACAGGCGTCTCAACGATAAAGGTGCTAGTCTCGCGATCAAAGGTGTAGGCGTGAGCCTGAAACCAGCCCCACTCGGTCTCCTCAAAGGCAAAGGTGAAGGCAGCGAAGCGTTTATGCGTACCTAGCCAGACATATTTGCAACGCCGCTGCTCGATCTGCGGCTGAAAATAGTCTGCGTACTTACGGCGGATGCTGCTATTGACACCATCGCTAGCAATGATTAGGTCCGCCTCAGCGTATGCAGCATCGTCCTGCACATAGGTCTGGTAGATGAGTTCGACGCCCAACTCACGGCAACGCTCTTGCAGAATGCTCAGGAGTCGCTTCCGGGCGATGCCACTAAAGCCATGTCCACCGGAGGTGATGGTGCGCCCCTTAAAATGAACGTCGATATCGTCCCAGTGATTGAAGCTGGCGAGGATGGCATCATATGTCGGACGGTCGGCACGCGCAAGGTTATTGAGCGTCTGATCGGAGAAGACGACTCCCCAGCCGAACGTATCATGTGGGAGATTGCGTTCGACGACGGTAATCTGCGCCTCTGGCCGTGCCTGCTTCATGAGGAGCGCGAAATAGAGACCTGCTGGCCCTCCACCAATACAAACAATCCGCATGGGAGAGACCTCCAATTTTTGTGTGGACACCCCACACCCCTTGGAACCCCGCTTTACGAGTAGTATGTGAAAATAGTAGTCATAAGTATTTTAAGTAAAGATATTTTAAATGTCAAGTATTATTTTAGTGTTCGGTATGCAGAGTGGCCTGGACATGCGCGGTATGTCCAGGGCACACAGCCTAACGCACCCTAATGTTTATTGGCGAGTGGGGTGGCGGTGTTGGGC
>JBBPYR010000166.1:0-25501 GCA_038199755.1 Ktedonobacterales bacterium
ATAACTATAAAAACAGAGGGTGGGGCCCGAATTCCCGCCCCCCGCCGTTTTCTGGGGGTGCTTTAAATGCGCCCCATTCCATTACAAGACAAAACGGATCCTGTCTGCTTAATGCCCACCACCCAAGGGAAAGCGATCCCAAGGGTTCTCATTAACCGTAATGCGATAGCCATCGGGATCAGCAAAGACAAAGGCGCGCCCAAATGGACTATCATAGGGTTGCTGGAGAATAGTGACCCCTGCCGCTTCCACTTTGGCATGCAACTCATTGACATGATCGCAGTCGATCCAGAGCGTCACACCCAACCCCGGCTGCGGGACTTCATCTAAATTCACTCTGGCCTGGCTGAGCGCAAAAGGGATCGAGTTGGTATCAAAGAGCACAAAATCGGGTGCGTTGAAGCGCGGGTCGATTGTGAAGCCCAACAACTCCGTGTAGAACGTGCGCGAAGCGGCGAGGTTGCGCACCTGCAAACTGATAAAATCGGGTCCGAGAAGCTTTGTCATATGTGTTCCTTCCTTATCTACTGATTCTTTCATGTCAATAGTGTACACGTTGCGAGTGACAACAGTATGTCAGTAGCAACATGTACACTGTCGAAATGAGGAGGATACACAGAATGGATGCTTGACTCTGCCGATATTACCGTCATCACGACCAGCACTCGGCCAACGGAGGACGTTGCCAGCGTCGTCAGAAAGGACTATGGGATTAGGTCTAGCAGGAAGAGAACAACTTTCCACTTTATAGGATTTCTACATAGCCTTCCGTTCCATTCACCCGGATTCTCTGTCCGTCATTGATCAGCTTCGTGGCATTTTCTACGTTTACTACTGCAGGTAAACCATATTCACGTGCGATAACTGCTCCATGGGTCATCAGTCCACCAACTTCGGTGACTAGGCCTTTTATGGAGACAAACAATGGTGTCCAGCTCGGGTCAGTAAAGGAGGTGACTACTATATCTCCCTCTTCTATGGCAGCATCTTCCATGTTGAAGATGACACGTGCTCGTCCCTCTATAACTCCGGAAGAAACAGCTAGACCTACAAGAGCTTCGGCAGGGAGATTTTCTCGTTTGTACTCACCTGCAATGATTTCACCATCAGACGTGATAACACGTGGGGGAGTGAGTTTTTCATAGAATTTGTACTCGTCTTTTCGTTTGCTGATGATCTGGTCATCCAGTTTCTTTGTGCGTACGACTTCGCGAAGTTCCTCAAAAGTGAGATAGTAGATATCTTCTTTTTCATGAATAACGTTGGCTTGTACAAGTTGTTCGGCTTCTTTCAGTAACGCCTGCTTATAAACGAAGTAGCGATGAATCATGCCGTATTTTGGATATTCACGATAACCGATGAAATTCCGGATCAGGCTGATCATTCGTTTTGTCTCTTTGGCTTTTCGTTTACCATCCGGTAGTTGCTTCAAGCGATCTAATAACTCTTGTTCTTTTTGCAAAGCTTCCTGTCGCCCTTGCTCAAATTTCCGAATGCTCGCATTAGCCTCAAAGTTTTTGATGTTACTGAGAATCATGGGGACAAGTGTCGTTGGTTTTTCGCTCCAACGAGTTTTCGTAATATCGATTTCTCCGACACAGCGCATTCCGTATTTGTTGAGATAAGCAGAGATAGCGTCTTGAGTTTCCTGTCCACCATTGAACGTAACCAGTTCATCCAAAAAGGTATCATCTTTTACCTGTTGTAAATACTCAATTACTTCTGGATAAGGGCGAATCACATCTGCGACATCCAATAGTGCCAGACCCATCTCCGAAGTGATATTGTTTGGTACAGATTGAGAAAGCGTATCTGCTACGTTTTTTTCACCTAACCACTCCTTCATTTTTTCATTGATCCATGATGAAGCATCCATGGCAGCCATAAACACACCAAAACTTTGTGGGTCAAATAAGATCTTCTTTAATTGCTGGATATCTTCTAGAAGAAAATCAAATACATCCGCTCCTGATTTCGTTTGGATGTTTTGTTTTAACTCTTCTATCGATGTTTGACTCCTCTTCATCAAAGCAGAAACGATTGTCGGATCGTTTTCGATTTGTGTATGAAATCCCGAAGCCGATATACCATTATTGCTTTTACTGGGACTCTGTTCTTTCTCATCGTTTGGTACCGATTTTATAAAATCTCCTCGCTCTATTATGGTCATAAGTGCGTCTTTCATGAGCGGATCGTGTTGTCCCATGGCAACTAATACCATTTCTCTGCTGACAGGTGAAGCCAGTTGTTGTGTGACATCAACAAACAACCTTCCACCAGCTTTAAACATGGGCCTAGCTGCTGTTAACTGGAATAAAGACAAGCCCAATGGTTTCATGGGGTCGGTCATCATTTGTTGATGACCGACAGATACATACACGTGATTTTCCTGGTCATTGGCATCGGGAATGGGGTATAAAGTAGTGATGGGTCGGCTCTGGACAATAGAAAATGCATCATCAACCAAACACCATTCGATATCCTGGGGGCAGCTGAAATGTTCTTCGATCTTTCTGCCCATGTGCTCAAGCTGCAAAATCTGCTCATCCGTCAGCGCTTGCCTCTTCTGCCTCTCAGGCTCAATCTCCTGTTCTTTCGTACCGCCATCCTTTAAGGCATAAATAGCCAGTTTCTTGGTGGATATCTTCTTATCGATAATCTGGCCGTTACGCACTTTATAGATATCAGCATTCACCAGTCCGGAGACCAAGGCCTCACCAAGTCCGAAGCTGCCATCAATGGATAACACCTTCCTATTAGAAGTGACGGGATCAGCTGTAAACATGATCCCTGCCGCCTGCGGGAAGACCATCTTCTGAACAACCACAGACAGATGGACTTTACGGTGGTCGAAGCCGTTTTGAAGGCGGTAAGTTACTGCCCTCTCGGTAAAGAGCGACGCCCAGCACTTGCTGATGTGTTTCAGTATGGCTTCCTTGCCGATAATGTTCAAATACGTATCGTACTGGCCTGCAAAGGAAGCCGTCGGTAAATCCTCCGCAGTTGCGCTGGATCGTACTGCATAGGCATGTTTTTCATCAAGCCTGGAGAGGAGGCGTGCGATCTCTTCATGAATGTCTTGAGGGATGGCTATCCCTTCGATGACCCTGCGAATCTCACCGCTAAGTTCACCGATTTTATCCCGGTCTTCCACCTTTAGAAGCGATAACTGATCAAGTAATTCGTTCAGCGACGACGTTTCCCTAATGATTCTTTTAAAAGCTTCGGTAGTAATACAGAAGCCCTCCGGTACGCGTATTCCTTCAATCTTGGATAGTTCTCCCAGGTTCGTGCCTTTACCCCCAACAACCATGAGTTTTGTTTTGTCAATATCCTGAAAACCAAGCACATATGAACTCATATTTTTACCTCCTTTGGCAATTCCATTTTTGATAATTTTGATGACATCCAGAGTAGCGTCACTTCCACCTGAGTATAGGGGAAAAGAAGCCAAAAAAAATCGTCCAAAAGAGCAGTGTGCTAGTAGACAGGAGGTGATACAATAAAAGTAGGAAAGAACGGGCTCGTTTTTGAGCTCAGAGAACACCCAAGGGACATATATTAGAGATTGCCAGAAGGATGGGGTACAATCAATGCCGCCATCACATTCACCATCAGCTTTTGGATTTCAGGTACGGCCTTGGAGTTGCTAGCAACACCATTACAGGCATTTGCCAACTGCTGCTGGTAATTCAACTCTGTCATGCCGCCAACAGCACGATAGTTGTCTAGAGCATTTCCCCAGTAGATCGAGCCCGAAGCAAAGACGAGCGCACCCGAAGAAGCAATGTAGTAGGCTGAATTGCTATATTCAGGTGTTTCATCTGTCGTGTTATCGTGAGGTACCACCTTTGAGCTACTCAGAACTTGGATATTCTTGGGCGTTGTATCTCTATAGCGTACTGGATCGGTAGGTAGATTCCAGACGCGATCCCATTCGTAGCCCACGAGCGCACAGCCATAAGACTTACCCGGCACCAAACCCGTATTGTTTAGCAAAGGGGAAGTTACCTTGGCACTTACTGTCCAGGGAAAACCAGCCTGAGCGTGCGTCAAATTGGAAAACATGACACCGGTCAACGCATTTTCGGGATTGTTCACTACCGGATCACGCCATTGGGATGTGACAAGCGCGTTCTCTACACCGTATTCTGGATCACGTGTGTAATCATTTGGATTGGCCGTATCATCGTTGCTGGCGAGCACTTTGTAGCACGTGATGACGCGGTCGTTGCTACCAGGAGCAAAACGCATCTGCCAGTAAGCGGTATTGGCCCCCAAAAAGGCTAGCCCTACTCCAGCAAAACGTGCATTCTCTACTCCCCGGCGCATCGCAGCGGTCCAATATTCATCATGACCGATGGAGATAAATGCCTTATATGTCAGGAGTTGATCAGGCTTCTGATCTAGGTCGGTGCTACTGATATAAGAAACATCATAGCCTTGTCGCTCGAGCCAGCGAATAGTAGGCAATTCGAAAATCAATACAAATCCAGAGCCAGCTCCAGTGGCATACGGCCTATTGAAAGAAACCTGTTGAACGCCAGCTCCTTTGCTGGCAACAATACCCTGATACTGCGGGACATTTGCTCCATCTTCTTCATAAAGACTAGCTCCTCCCCACGGATTGTATGCCTCCGCTGTAGTATCTGGAGTGACAACCACGTAGGTAGAACTGTGATTGCTAAGTAGGTCGAAGGGCGCGTACGTTTGCCATCCGTCAGAATCGGTGAACTTAGCAAGATAGATACCAGATACCCAGCCGATGGGAATGGTCAGCGTATACGACGGGTTCCAGTGAACTTCAAACAGCCCCGTTTTTGGGTCTGGTGCGGGACATTTCGTAGCAGGACATAGTAGTTTTTGTGTCATCACGCCATAAAAACCCTGGTTCTCACCGACGTTGTTAGGTATGGATTTCATCAAACGAGCACCAGCACCACCATACCAGCCCATACGATAAATATCGACCGTGTAATTTCCTTGATTTTGTGTGCTCACATAAAAGGTGATCGAATTTCCTGGTGCAACGGAAGTCGCTCCGGCATACGCCTCGATCTGATAAGTAGATTCTTGAGCAGGAGGAATTTGCCAGTCAGATGTACCTGTCTGAGCATTTTCAGCACTGATAGAGTTTGCAGGTTGTTGCGTCTGAGGGGAAGAAGACTTGCTCACCTGGGCGGAATCGGCAAACAATAACGGACCAACCAAGAATCCTATTAGAAGGAAGCTAGCAACGATAAATATCATAAAAATAGTGATGACGCGTTTCCTTGTCATAGTAAAAACCTCCCTATGGTAAGACCTCCTCCGAACGGATCCACTCCCTACAATATTTAACGCGTCCAAAAATATTAATTGGTTGCAAAGCACTCTGCATATTCTATAGCCAAGAGCTATAGAAGCGCAAACACATATACCCCTTTGAGATGAAAAAACGAATAAATAACGCCCTTCGCCTGTTGTAATTAGTAAAAAGAGGATTTCATGACTTCTCCATTAGAACACGCACGTCGTAAGGGATTAGCCCTTATGCTCTTATGTATTTCCCAATTTATGGTTGTCTTAGACTTTTCAATTGTGAATGTCGCGCTACCATCAATGCAGCGCGACCTCGGCTTTTCCACACAAAATCTGCAATGGGTGGTCAGCGCATACTCGCTTACTCTGGGTGGTTTTCTCTTATTGGGTGGACGCCTGGCTGACCTCTATGGGCGTCGCCTGCTCTTTCTGGTAGGGCTTTCCCTGTTCTCAATCGCCTCATTATGGGGTGGCCTTGCACCTACGGGAACCTGGCTGATCCTCGCGCGTGCAGTGCAGGGGCTTGGTGCCGCGCTAGTGGCTCCGGCATCACTCTCACTGATCACCACGACCTTTGCCGAGGGAGCTGAGCGCAACAAGGCATTTGGCCTGGTGGGAGCGTTAGCCTCAGCTGGCTTTGCCGCGGGAGCGATTGCAGGCGGGCTACTCACCGCTGGCCCCGGTTGGCGTTGGGTGATGTTTGTGAATGTGCCGATTGGCCTTGCTGCCGTGATCGCCACACCGTTCCTCCTGCGTGAGAGCCGAGCCATGATTGACGACAGGCGCGTTGATGTTTTGGGAGCAGTCACGGTGACAGGGGGGCTTATCGCGCTCGTCTACGCCCTTTCTCATGGCAATGATCTGGGCTGGCTCACGTGGCAAACGCTCGGTCTCCTCGCATTCGCGGTCATAGTATTGGTGGCATTCGTGCTGATAGAGAGACGGTCAGCATCCCCGCTGGTCCGGCTCAGCATTTTTCGCCAACGCAACATCACCGGAGCAAATCTGGTCAGTTTGCTGGCACCCGGCGCATTCGGTGCCTTAGTTTTCATTCTCACGCTCTACATGCAAAGGGTACTTGGCTACTCGGCACTGGAAACCGGACTCGCCTTCCTGCCAATGGCTGCGGCGATCCTCCTGATGTCCAACATCGTCTCGCGACTGGTTGAGAGCATAGGAGTCAAGCCGTTCCTGGTAGGAGGCATTATTGGGGTGATAGTCGGACTGCTGCTACTGACACGGATTACCGTAGGTGGAAGTTATCAGGGCATCCTCCTGCCCGGCATTCTGGTCGTTTCCATAGGGATGGGTCCGGTCTTTGCCACAATGGTGATTGCGGCAACTGCAGGCGTGAGTGACAACGAGCAGGGATTAGCTTCGGGCCTCTTCAACACGACGCAGCAAGTGGGGTCAGGACTCATTCTAGCCATCGCCGTTGCTGTTTCGTCGGCCCGCACCACAGCCCTTGTGCAGCATGTAGGGCAAGTGGATAAAGTGGCCATTACCGCAGGTCTGCAATACGCCCTCTTCACCTGTATTGGTGTGGCGTTACTTGCTGGTTGTGCTGCTCTGTTCGTGCTCCGTGGCAAGCCGCGTGTCACCCCTTCCACTGAGAAGACTGATACGTTGGTTCAGCTCAGCAATATCGATTGGAAAGAAAAGGAAAAAACCTTTTAGCTCACAGCTTTTCCATCAACCCTTGTTGCCACGCGAACACGGCAGCTTGCGTACGATCAGCCATGTGCAGTTTACTAAGAATATTGCTGACATGATGCTTGACGGTTTTCTCGCTCAAGACCAGTTTCTCCGCAATGTGCGCGTTTGAGCCGCCTTCTGCGACGAGGCGCAGAACCTCTAGTTCACGTTCCGTCAGGTCTAGAAAGGGAGCGGGCACAGTTCGCTTGGCCGCGCATACCTCTTGAATGACGCGGGCGGCGATTTGCGGATGCAACACAGACTCGCCTTGGGCCGCTTTGCGGATGATATCGGCCAGTTCGCCAGGGCGAATGTCTTTGAGCGTATAGGAGATAGCACCAGCACGTAAAGCTGGAAAGATGTGTTCATCCTCATAATAGGAGGTCAGCACCACGATCTGCGTGCGTGGACTGATGCGCTTGACCTGACGTGTAGCCTCAACGCCATTCATCCCCGGCATCAGCAGGTCCATCAAGACGACATCAGGGACGCACTCCTGCGTGATGCGTATCGCCTCAGCACCAGATGCCGCCTCGCCAACAATGCGCAGGTCGGGCTGTGCCTGCAAAAATGCGCGTATGCCCTGACGCACAACGCTATGGTCATCTACAATCAGTACACTAATACGTATGGTCATACCTCTACGCTCCCCTTTGCTTGCATGCCTACACAATGCGGATAACGTGCAACGAGACGTGTTCCCCGACCGCTCTTGCTCTCTATTAGCAATGTTCCCTGCAACGTTTCCATACGCTCCCGCATTGAATGTAAGCCAACGCCGCTCCCGTTCCCACCGACACTGCTCTCAAAGCCCACACCATTATCCCTCACAACTAATGTCACCTGCTCTTGCTCACTGGTGAACGTTACCGCCACCTCTGTGGCATGGCTATGACGCACCACATTCGACAAGGCCTCTTGCAGCACACGCAACAGAGCTGTTTCACGCGCTTCGGAAAGCTCACAACGACCACAATTACCGCTGGTAGAAAAGGCCACGTGTAGCGAATGTTGCCGCTCCCACCCTTGTACATACTCTTGCAAGGCCATGGGAAAGCTTTTATCTTGCAAGGCTAACGGGCGCAATTCGCGGATGAGCACTGTCAGCTCCTGTTGTAGTTGATACGCCAGCGTTTCAGCCTCAAGCAGATGTTTGCGCTGCTCCTCTTTTGTGTCGATCAGCGTGAGAGCGGCCCCAATCTGCATCGACACGGCAAATGCCTGCTGCTTGACGCTATCATGCAGGTCGCGGGCGATGCGTGTGCGTTCCGCGAGACGTGCATTCTGCTCCGTTAGCGTGTGCTGTTGCTCAATGCTGCTCACCAGTTGCGCAGCCATAACGTTAAATTGCTGCTCCAATTGCCCCACCTCATCACGGCTTGTCACGGCGACACGCTGTCGATAATCACCAGCAGCAAATTGTGTGGTAGCGGCAACCAAGCGGTCTACACGACGCACGAGGCCCCGTGTCGTCAGTGAACCGAAGATGCCACCAATGGGAACGGTGATGAGGAGCAAAAACAAGCCGCTCACGAGAAGCACGCGCACGATATTTTGCAAGAAGAGCTGGCTTGAGACAACCGGGGGAAGTTGCACATAGACCGCTCCCACAGGCTGATGTGCCTGATTCCAAACAGGCACAACCGCGCTTGTCATACGCCCCTGTGACGTTGCATCCGCTACACCGCCCTCTTGCCCTGCCAGAGCCATCTTGATCAGCGCAGCCTGAGTAGGCAACTCACGCGCAATAGCTTGCTGAGCAGGATACAACGACGGATACGAGCTAGCAAGAATAGTACCATCCGAGCCAATCAATAGGGCAAAGGCCACCTGCTTGCCCTCAGCCAGCGGTTCCCCAATATAGGCTGGCGTATCGGTGCGATCTGTACTGATATTGAATGGCGCGAGCGAGAAAGGCTGGTCGGGCATAAATGTGATAGGTGCATCAATTGATGAGTTTTTTGTCTGCTCGCTCACACTCGTCGCATAGAGCTGTGCCTGCCGTTTTGCCGCTGCAATGCGCCCATTATCAAGAATGGGAGAGAAGATGATAATAGCTACCACGGTGATGGCGGTAATGACTTCTAAAAGTAGCACACTCACCACGGTCACCCAAACATAGGAAAAAGTCATCTTCGCGTGCAATCGCGACCAGCGCATACGGCCACGCTGTAGCGTGCCCTGCATCGGTGCCATTTCTTTGCTCATTGGATGCTCTCCTCCCAATTTACATGCCTGCTTTGTCATCTTAATTGTATACGATATAACGAATGCTGTAGGGACCAGCATTAGCGCGTCCCGTACCCGTTAACGAATCGCTCCTCAACAGGTACGGGACGCGCTAATGCTGGTCCCTACGGGGGCGCGCAGCGCGCTTCGCTGCTGCGTTTGACCTCCATTCTGCCTGTCTCATTGCACAATAATGGTAAGGTTCATCCCTTGATGGACGGTACAGTAAATGTGGTAGGTGCCTGCGGTCGTAAATGGCCCAATCTCGACATTCCCGCCATTCACAGTGACGTTGTTGAGGGTTGGCGCACCCGCTTCCTGCGTCTGTTGCGGCTGACCGTTCGTCCATGAGCCGTTGGCGAGGATATGGAAGGAGCCATCACTATCGGCAATCAGCAGTTTTGAGCCTTTTTGAATGGTAATCGAGGACTGGTCAAAGGTATGTGACCCCACATGTACCGTCGGTATATTACTGGGCACAGCCGATGCAGTTGATGCTGGCGTGCTGGCTGGTGCCAGCGCACCAATCAAGAGTGCGCCCACCACAACACCAAGCATACCTGTCAGAGCCGCCGTGAGCCAGCGCGGAGTGGGCCGTTTCGCTTGCTCGCGTTGGCTCACATTTTGTACCGTTGCCGCGATGCCCACGCCCAATGAGACGACAGAGCTGGCGAGGATCAGCACGATGACGACAAAGAAGGTGAACAATTGTTTCGGGTTCGTCAGGTGCAGATTGACATAGGGCTGAATCGCAAATTGCCACAGGATAACCGCGCTCACCAGTGAGCCAAGCACGGGCAGCCAGCCTATACCGAGCAGGATGAGCGCGCCAACGAGCAGTTGCCCAAAGGCAATAATGCCCAGGCCGAGTGCTTGCTCAGTCATCGCCCAGATGAACGCACATAACGCGCCACTTATAAAGAGGGCAATGGCTGTCGTCTTACTGAGTGCCGTGAGCGCCTGACGCGCGAACATAAATGATGTATGTGTTGATGGTGTTTGCATCTCTAATTTCCCTTCGTTCCTGTAAAATCTGTCAAGAGCGGTAACAGTTAGCTTTAATGCTGCTAGTATAGCTGGCAACCAGGAACGTTGTGATGTGTCCAGAGATGGGAAAGCATAGGTCTGGAGTCCTATTTACTCACTCTTTGTTGACGCTGATATCGTTCGATATGGGGAGGGAGCCAAAAGCACGCTCAAACAGCAACCGTTAACAAATTGTTAATGGTTGGGATAGCATAGTCTCCCGTAAATATTCCGCTGACTTTGGCAATCGTGCCGCCAGAACGTCGTTCCATTCCGGCTCTAGTGCGGCCTGAATCGCTGGATCATAGGTGGTGAGTGACGCCAAGTGATCGAGTGCATGAGCGAGCACGCTTTGATATTCAACACAGGAGGTACCCGCCTATCGGTTTCATGGAAGTAGGTTTTCTGGTATCATAAACATATGAAGAGAATCATTGTCCCACTTCTTAGTAGGCCCTTATGCTCGTTTGGGAAAGCCAGTGCTTTGATCTGAAGGAAATGGCGGAATGTCAAGAGTTGTGGAAATTGTCCAAGGTGCTGGCCTCCTTTGCCAGCGCGGATAAGAATACACGGTGTATCTTTTTGCTGTGCTACCTCACAAAGTGATAAAATACATCTATGGACAATAGCCAGCTAACAAAGCGTGCACTGGACGACTGGGACTGCGCGCGTTTTTGGAGCTTGGTTCTGAGCTTCGGCGGTTTCCGTTTCCGCGCCTGTTTTTCCCCAGCCGCCGGTAACGCAAGCCGTTGGGCAGATGCAACAGGACGGGTGCAACCATGATCCTCCCCAAAGACCGCGACCCCCGCTTCATCACCATCCGCCGCGGGGGGACGCTCACGGACTCCGACCATCGGCTCCTGGCTTTGTGGGCTGCTGCGTGCGCAGAGCACGTTCTGCACCTCTTCGAGTCGGTGCAGCCCTCGGACCCGCGACCCCGCCAAGCGATCGAGCAGACTCGGGCATGGGCACGCGGCGAGATCAAGATGTCTCAGTCCCGCAATTCGGCTGGCCATGCCCAAGCTGCGGCAAGAGAGCTGAGCGGAGCCGCTCGGCACGCCGCATTTGCTGCTGGCCAAGCCGCAGCGGTGGCGCATGTCGCCGCACACGAACTCGGTGCTGCGGCCTACGCGATCAAGGCCGCGCGTGCCGCCGCCCCCGGATGCGAGGGTGAGAGTGCAGGCCAGCTCGAGTGCCGTTGGCAACGCGAACAGCTCCCCGATGCGATTCGCGAACTTGTTCTGGAGGATCAGCGGTTGCGAAACGAGATCTGCTGGTCGGTTTTCGACTGCTAACGGGCGTGACAGCTTGTCCGCACTGCCCAACAAGTGCTTCGACCCGACGCCGCAAGCACGGGGTTTGGGGGGTACTGGAACAAAAAAGTGGTTTAAGGGAAAACGTCAAAACGTGCATATTTGATACAATCTTCAAGTATCGCGCTTTAAAATCCTTACATGGGGAGAACAATGCTGTAGTGGTGATGGGCTTGCCCTTGGTTGTAGAGGTTGCCCATATCTTTATCAAGAACACCATCGATATCTCGTGCATTGAAGCAATCATAAATTTGCTTGAGAACCTCAATATTGTTATCCATGGACTTTCTCCTTTAGATAGAGCCAGAAGGCCTACTGTCCCTACACATCTCGACAAAACCATTGAGATAGCGGATGCACCAATTATCGCGCCCCGTAACCCGTTCGCCAACCACATCGCAGCGGACAATGAGTTTCGCTGGCTTGGAATTCGCCTGCACTCCCTTTGCTCATACCCTGTTCTAGCCAAAACAACTGTAACAATTGACACCTCCTGGTGACGTTGAACTGTTGACCAGTTTAACGTCACCAGGAGGATACCCATGACTCAATATACTGCCACCTCTGATGTTACATGATCAAATTTTTTGACAAAGCCCAACGTTTGACGGCGTCGTCTTTGCTCAGTACGGGACCAAGAAGCTCTTCATGAACACGGTTGTCGGCGATGTACGTGCCCTCACGGAAGAAGAGGAACATGCGGAGTAAGTCGTTCACCTTTTTGCTGAAGGAGCCGATTGTGGCTGCGGCAGTGCGAATGAGCCACCATGGGATAAGAGATATATTTAGCTTGCGTCCGGTTTGTGCAGCGATGGTGTCCGCAAGCTCCTGATTGCTGATCGCACCGGTCGACCAACCTACATCGATGATGCGGCCTTCAACGGGCTTGTCGGTCACAGCGGCAGTCGCTAAGGACTGCGCGAGATCAGCCGTGTACGTGTACGTCCAGCGCGAGTCGTTGCGATCACCGATTCCCATAAATTTGTTCTTCAGCGTGTTTGCCGCCAAAAAATCTTTCGACTGATCAAGAAAACCGCCCGACCGCAACGAAACGAAGGGCACCCCTGCATCGCGCAGTGCTTTCTCTGCTAGTGCCTTCGCCCAAAAATGCGGGACATTCTTGGCTCGTTCGCAGCTCAAGATGGAAAGAAGTACATAACGCGAAACGCCCGCACGCTTCGCTGCCTGTGCTAGGTTTTGATTGCCCTTGTAATCAATGTCGATTGAGTCGCCTTTGCGACTTCCCGTGTACCCTGCGGCAGTTGAGACGACTGCATCGACACCTTTGAATGCCGCATCGAGGCTCGCAGGCTCCATCATATCGCCGCGTACAACCTCAACGCCCGAGAGCGCTTCAGAACCCGGGCGCAGCAGGACGCGCACCGAGACACCGCGCTCTTGCAAAGCCGCGACGACTTGGCGACCAAGATAACCTGTTCCTCCGACTACTAACACTTCTCGCTTCATACTTAACCTCCTGTAAGGATTACTGTTACCGGCGACCCTCGGTCTCTTCCGTACAGGGCAATCGCATCTCATTTTGGGAACTGGCGCTGCAAGCCATGTTATAACAAGCCAATTTTTAAATCTCTGCTGTATACATGCGCTCTACAGGCCGCTTGAAAATTTAGATGCGATTGCCCTGCACTTCCGTATTGGGTGCTAGTAACTTTTTGTTCGTTATGATATGATAGTACAGCATTAGCAAAGGCTACACAAGGAGGCACTAATTTGAGCGATACGAACAAAAATGTTTCCGACTATGACCTCGCCCACGAGGAATGCCGCGTGATCGCAGACATCCTGATGTGCATTGGAGATAAGTGGACCGTGATGGTGGTCGGGGCCCTAGCCAAGGGGTCAAGGCGCTACAACGAAATTCTCAAATCGGTGCCGAGTGTCTCACAGCGTATGCTGACGCTGACACTCAAGAACCTAGAGCGCGATGGTCTCGTTTCACGGACTCAGTACCCAACGATCCCGCCTCGGGTCGAATATACGTTGACCAAGCGGGGACAGACACTAGTTGTGCCACTGCATAGTCTATGGCTCTGGGCTCAGCAAAATCGGGCCGCTCTGGATGAATCTCGTCGCGAGTTTGACCAACTTCATAAGGCGCAAGGTAAGTGGTAAATACCCTACCACGTGGTTCTCGCACACTTTAGGTGATGCAAATCGGTGTGAGCATTGCCTATATTAGGACTGGATGACTGCAAGAATCTGTCAGAGCATACCTGACCATACTGGTGTGTCCACGTCCTCGTCCCAAATCGGAGACGGTGTTCGTCGTTCACGATGAGCATGATTGTTCTCCTACACCAATCCTTGTGAAATGACGCGGTCCTCGCTGGATCGCGTGCTTGTTAAGAATGAGTGTAGGAAATGGACTTGCGGTTGACAAGCCCTGTGCCAGTCTGAAAGCTCCATTGGCGTAAAGCATGTTATGGTCTAGGCTCTTCATTGCGACTCTTACTCCCCATTTTTCGCTTCTCACCCTCTTGAATAGCATACGTGCCTCTCGCCCACGCTTAGTTGGTGTCTGCCTCTCGGCAGTGAAGTAAGGGGAAGTGGGAGGTAATCTGCCACCTGATGGACGGTGCTTTCTTCAGTGCTTTCTTCTATGCTTGTAGCAGTAGATTTGGATTGCTCACGACATGTTCGGTGGAAAAGAGTCTTAAATATTTGCCACCATCATATCTCGGCATTCACACAGGTTCCTCTTGAAAGGAGATTTCATACTATGGGCACAATCACCACAAAGGACGGCACCAGCATCTATTACAAGGACTGGGGCACAGGCAAACCCGTTGTCTTCAGTCACGGCTGGCCGCTCAACGCTGACGCGTGGGACGACCAGATGCTCTTCTTCGCCTCCCATGGCTATCGCGCCATTGCGCATAACCGCCGTGGTCATGGTCGATCCAGTCAGCCCTGGAACGGCAATGACATGGACACGTACGCTGACGATCTGGCAGTGCTCTTCGACACGCTCGATCTACACGATGCGATGCTGGTTGGCCATTCCAGTGGCGGAGGAGAGGTAGCCCGCTACATTGGTCGCCACGGCACCTCGCGCCTAGCCAAGGTCGTGCTGGTGGACTCGATTACTCCGCTCCTGCTCAAGACCGAGGCCAATCCAGGCGGCGCACCCCTCGAGGCCTTTGACGGCCAGCGCGCGGGGCTGCTTGCGGATCGCTCGCAGTTCTACAAGGATATCAGCGCCCCTTTCTACGGTGCCAACCGACCGAGTTCCACTGTATCGCAAGGCGTTCGTGACATGTTCTGGCTGTGGTCGATGCAGGTCGGGCTCGTAGGTGCCTATGACTGCATCAAGGCCTTCTCCGAGACAGATTTCAACGAAGACCTGAAGCGGTTCGCTATCCCTACCCTCATCATCCACGGGGAGGATGACCAGTTTGTACCCCTTGCTGACACTGCTATGCTCACGGCCAAGATCGTCAAGGGTGCCATCCTCAAGACCTATCCGGGTGCGCCCCACGGCCTCACCGCAACACACAAGGACCGCTTCAACGAAGATCTGCTCTCCTTCCTAAAATCAGGAGGTCCAACCCAATGATGAACTCACAACAGCCGAAAGACGAGCTCGCGGAGAAACTCAAGCGCACCGTACTCCAGCACAAGCCATCCTCGATTCCCGGACGCGAGATCGTGCAGGTACTGACCGAGATACCAGCTGGCGTCGAGTCGGGCTGGCATATGCATCCGGGTGAAGAGGTCGGCTACATCCTCGCCGGGACGGTGAAGATGATGATCAAGGGGCAGCCCACGCTCACCCTGCACGCTGGCGACCCCTTCCTCATGCCACCCCGCACGCCTCACAACGCGCTGGACCTTGGTCCCGAGACGGGGCTGATGCTCTCCACCTACATCGTCGAAGTGGGGGAGCCGCTAGCAACCTTCACTAGTTGACATCGCTAGATCCGTCCAGCTTTACAGTAGGGGCGGGAGCGGCGTGGCTGGGTGGCTGGGACCCTTGGGTCGCCCGTGCCGGGGATACCGTTCTCTGTCTGGTGGCAATGGTACGATTGCAATAACGCATAACACCCTTGGGTCGCCCGTGCCGGGGATACCGTTCTCTGTCTGGTGGCAATGGTACGATTGCAATAACGCACAACACCCTTGGGTCGCCCGTGCCGGGGATACCGTTCTCTGTCTGGTGCGTTTTCTCAGGCAAGGACGATGGTATCCCCGGCATGGGCACCTGAAACGAGCGATACCACCACCTCATCCATTCTTAGGTTTACAGGACAAAGGGGATGAGCCGTTTTGTGCGCCGCATGTACTCCTGGTACTGCTCGCCCAGATGCGCCTTTAGAACGTGCTCTTCCACATGGATACGGTAGCTGAGTCCAAGCAGCGAACACCCCATCAGGACCAACAGACTCAACCAGTTCGCATAGATGAGCCCTAGCCCGAGTAGGGTGATGAGCAATCCGGTATAGGAGGGATGACGAATGAGCCGGTAGGGGCCCGTTTCGATCACGGTCTGCTCGGGGGCGAATGCCACCGAGGTTGTGAAGAAGGCACCGAGCAGGTGGATGGCGTAGAGACGCAAGGCGACCCCCGCATTGATGAGCAGAATGCCCAGCCAGAAGAGAAATGTGAGATCGCTCGTGATGGCGGTGGCAGGAACCATAAACGCCAGCAGCGTGCTGAGGAGGATACCAAGCACGATCAAGCAAATGAGGGCCGCATGCGATCCTTTATCCTCACGCCGGGCGCCAGCACGGAGGCGTTTACGCGTCCTGATATCCACAATCGTTTCCATCACTCTCCAGATGAGAAGGCTGACCACCAAGACACTTAGCAGCACAGGCTGATGAGCGAAAAGCGGCTGCATGCTCTACGACCTTTCTGTTATGAGCGGCAAATGAAGTGTTCCCGCGGCCAGTTGGTCTGAGACACACGCACACAATTTACAAAGTCAGGAAAAGTATACCAGATGTGGAGTGGTTTGCCGAGGCACTTTCCACTTGGTGTTCATGATAGGGCAAATGCTCCAAATCTGGCCAAAGGACAGTTCAACTGTATATACTGTTGTCTTTGTCCATTCAAAGGAGTTTTGCGTGAAAAAATGGCTTCTTCGGGCCTTAATACTCATGTTTCTGTTGATAGTTACGAGCGGAAGTTCTCCATCCGCCGCCATTGTTCGCCCTCAACAACCACAACTAGGTGATAGCAATGGAGCAGGAGATCAAGAGCAAGAGCCACTCAACGGCTCCTGCGGTGTAGAACGCTGGTCAGTAAAGACAGGAACCGACGCCGACGCGAGTCTCATCAATCTCCAGTCTACGACACAGACCACCATTGCAGCACTAACCGCGCTACCAGCACCGACGACCCTGCCAGCGAACAATCGTATCCAGCCGACCGAGACCACTATTTTCCAGTTGCAAGCCACACTGACCGAATACAAGTTGGAGTCCGACTCCGACTATCACCTGATCCTCAGCGATGCATCTGGCAACAGCTTGATCTCCGAGATTCCCTCCCCAGCTTGTGTCGGCTCTTCCAGCCTATTGCTGCCCGACATCCAGAATGCCCGCGCCGAATTCGATGCGCGCTATACCGCCACAAGCACCTTCCAGACAGCCAATGTGCCTGTGACCATTACAGGTGTCGGATTCTTCGACTTCCTGCACGGTCAGACCGGCGTTGCGCCCAATGGCATCGAACTGCACGCCGTCCTTGATGTCCAGTTCAGCACGAACGGTACGCCGACGCCAACAACCACCTCGACACCCACGCTCACACCAACATCCACCTCGACACCGACACTCACACCCACACCAACCACCACGCCGCTAGTCACACCTACGGTATAAATTAGGGATACCACTTTCGAAAGACCCCTTTTGAGATAGACTTGAGTTGGAAAGGACACAAATCACTCAGAAGGGGTCTAGCGAAAACAGGGCGAAAACGGCCTCAACAGCAAACATCTTGTGAGAGGAGATGCCTGAATGGGAGATGAGCGCGGAGAGTGAGCACGCAAGCGATGGAAACAGTTGATTGTGATAAGATAAAGTCAAACTGACACGATGACGAATATTTTGCTTTCCAGTGCATGTCCTTGTGACAGAAGATCTCATCAATCATGCTTTTCTTGACGCCCACACGCTCGGCTTCGCATCCTTTGCCGAGCACCTCCAACAATTTACACCTGCATGGGGTGCCGCTATCACTGGTCTGGCTGTCGACACTATTCGCCGCGTGGCACGACTCTATGCCACCCAAACTCCGGCAATGATTGTCCTGGGTGGCAGTTCGATGTTTAAGCATCAGCATGGCTGGGAAGCTAGTCGGGCCATTGCTTGTCTGCCTGCGCTCACTGGGCAGTTGGGTAAAGCTGGTGCTGGCTTTGGGCCGCGCCACGGTGCATTGTCGCATAGCGACGGATACGCGAATGTGCTGGCCGATGTGCAACAACCCCAAGGCACCATTATTCCCAGCCATATGGCATCGATTACCGCCGCGTTGAAGGCAGGGCAAATCGATGTGCTTTTGCTCCTCGGCACAAATATGCTCTCGTCCTTTGCCGATACGAACCAACTTGCACAGGGATTATCTAAGGTGAAACTGATCGTGGCCTATGATCTCTTCATGAATGAGACCATCCGTCGTACTGCCGATCTGATTTTGCCCAGCACAGCCTGGCTTGAGGAGTCCGGCCTGAAACAGACTGCGACGCATATTTATCTGATGGAGCGTGTGCTTGCCGCCCCAGAGGGACAGGCTCGTTCGCTGAGCGATATCCTGCGGCAACTCTCCACGCGTCTTTCGCTAGCTGACTTCTTTCCCTGGCAAGATGAAGAAGACTATATGAATGCCCTGCTGTCATCACAGCGCATGGATAGTGGAAAAGCGTTGACGGTGGCCGATCTGCGACAGATAGGTGGTTACTTCCAACGCAGTCGTCTTTCAGCAATCGCTTATCCAGATCTCCACTTCCATACGCCCTCGCAGAAAGTCGAGTTCTGGAGTGAACGCGCTCTGAACGCTGGTCTTTCAGCATTACCATCACATACGCAAATCATACGTGACGCGCCAGACGCTGCTCCCCTGCGTTTCTGCCAAGGCCGCACGCTCACCGCCTTTCACGCTTTCTACGACGAGGGGCAGGCTCTTCCTTCTCTCGCCAAAGCCAATCCCGCACCAGAACTCTGGATACACCCACTCGATGCCCGCAAACGTAAGGTAGCATCTGGCAACCAGATCGTGATTGCGAATGAGCGTGGAAGCTTTGGCGCAGTCGCTAGAGTGACAGAGGCAGTTTTACAAGGCGTTGTGTGGATGCGCGATGGCTGGTTTGGCCTCAATCAACTCACAAACGGAGCAGCAGCCCTTTCGCCCACTGCAAGCGAGGCCGTGGGCGATATCCCAGGTGGTCAAGCCGCTTTTGATGCCTGGGTAGAGGTTTCTCTGAAAACAGAGCACCCTAAGAGAAGTATTGTATAGGCCGATCATGCTATCATGATACAGCTTGCACTCGTAGGCGCAATAGTGAGAAGAAAGAGAAGAGTAGGAATAGGAAAACAGAGCAAGGCGCGTCAACTAGCCGACGCGCCTTGCTCTGTTTTGGCTTGATACCTTACCACAATGGGTAATCCTACGCATGAACTGTACAACTTACAGGAGTATACTATTCATATAAGAGGGTGATGAAACACTCTCCGCTATGATTAAAAAATTTTGTGAGGTGCTTCTATGTCGTGGCAATATGGCTCTTTCGCGAGAAGAAACAATGTATGCTCTCTGTTTGGATTACTCCTCTTGCTCGTAGTATTCGCAGGTTGTGGTGGCACAAACACACCTGCACTCACCCCAACACCTACCTCTTTCTCAACGCAATCTACCCTTTTAGATCTTGGTCTGCCAGAAAAAGCGTTAGCGGCACCCGTAATTGGGCAGGTGCCTGCTAGTCAGGTGCTCCATGTCGCGATTACCTTCAATATCAACCAAGCCCTCCTCGATCAATTAGGGCAGAATACCACTGTGAAACAAGGTAACAGCCAGGACGTAGCAAGCCTAGCTAATTCGCTCGGTATTAGCGATCAGACCTATGCGAAAATAAAAGCCTACTTTGGGGTGGAAAACGCCACCTTGAAGCTGAGTAAACTGCACACGAATCTTACAATTGATGCAAAAACGAGCACATTCGCGAAATTGCTCCAAACCAATTTTGTCATACATCGTCTTGCTAACCGCACCTTCTATACGCCAGACCCCCAGCATATGCCACAGCTACCTGGCTTTATTGCAAGCACCATCACCGCGATCACCGGCCTTGACAATTATAGTATAGCTCCTGCTGTCCAATCTTTCGCTCTCTCCCAACAACATAAACATATGCAGAGTGGGCAGGCAGCCAACGCAGATTGCACACCTGATCCCCAGACATTGGTTCCTACGCAGATCGCCCATGCCTATAACTACGATCAATTCTGGAAGCTGGGCTGGGCGGGTGAAAACACGATCATTAATCTGATTGAGGTGGACGGATTTTCCAACAGTGATATCAGCAACTACTTTGCCTGTGCCCATTTCAGAGGCAAATTGGATGTTGTGAATGTCGATGGCGCACGCCCTCAGCCGGGCGGAGAGTCTACCCTAGATTTGGATATGATCGCGGGTCTGGCTCCTGCCGCACATATCGTTGATTATGAAACAGATACCAGCAACTCAGCTTTATCAGATAGTTGGACGCGTGTGAATGATGAACTCCAACAGCTCATCAATAACAATACCAAAAATACGGGCGCAATCAATACTGTAAGTATGAGCTTGGGTACGCCAGAAGATGGCTTTACACTGGGCAACATTAGGGCTATGCATCAGAGTTTTGAGATACTGACCAAGGTTGAGCACATGACGGTGCTTGCGGCCAGTGGCGACTGTGCAGCATTCATGAGCCACGTCTTCAATCAGCTCGCGGTGAGCTATCCTGCCAGTGATACAGATGCAGTTGGCGTCGGTGGGACGCAAATGTCTACTGATATCCAGGGTGTCGTCAATGGAGAAGCAGTGTGGGCAGATGGCTCTGATACGAGCAACTGTCATAATCAGTGGGGCAGTGGCGGCGGTCTCAGCACGCTCTTCCAACGGCAAACATGGCAAAATGCCGCGGGCGTACAGAATCGTTTCTCAAATGGGAAGCGGCAAGTGCCGGATATTGCGGCGGTTTCCTTTGATATCGCCGTCTACTTCGGGGGTCAATGGGTATCAGATGGTGGTACCAGCGCGGCAACACCCATTTGGGCAGCTGGCCTCTCGTTGGTAAATGAAGGATTAGCGCAGAAGAAACATGTGTTCATCTACGGCCCTAGCATCTTCTATGCGGTCGCGAACCATCCAGGGAATGTGCATCCCTATCATGATGTAACCTCTGGCAACAACCTGTTCTATCCCGCGACCCCTGGCTGGGATTATTCAACGGGACTTGGTACACCTGACCTCGTTTCATTCTTCCTGGTGCTCTTCAGGAATGTAAAATAAAAGAAGAAGAGGCTCAATTCCAAACCAGAGGACGCGAACGTGCCCTCTGGTTTGGAATTGAGCCTCTTCTTCTTTTATTGAGACCCACTTGACATCCCTAGCACTTCCTGCTACATTCAATACATAAATTTCCTATCAGACGAACACAGCAGTTTGAACATGAAGAGGGTGGAAGTGATGCTCTATCTTAAAGTGGACGACAAACTGGCAACCCCATCTAGGCAATACAGCTCACGAACCTCCTCTTACGAAAGAGACAGATCATGAGAGAGAGAAACGCAACTTTACCAGAAGACCAGATTGATCTGACCAATTGTGAGCACGAACCCATTCATATTCCTGGCCGCATACAATCTCATGGTATGCTGTTTGTCGTAAAAGAGCCAGAACTCACGGTACTTCAGGTGAGCGAAAACAGCGACAAAGTGATCGGCATCGCACCACATACGCTGTTACAACAAAATCTCGCTACTTTTTTCGCTGCATCTCAATTAGCACCGTTGAAAACACCTTTCTCCAATCAGGATATGCACTCGCTCAACCCCTTAAAGATACAGCTACAAGTCAGAGGGAGAGCATGCGATTTCGATGGCATTGTGCATAGGACAAACGCAGGATTGATCCTTGAGTTGGAACCAGTATCTATCGTAGAGCAGGCTTCATTCCCGCACCCGCACCACCTTATTCAGGGCATCGTCTCACAATTGCAGACCGCCACAAATCTGACGAAACTCCTGCAAATCACCGCAACACACGTTCGTCGCATCACAGGTTTTGACCGCGTCATGATCTACCGCTTTCACGAAGATTGGCATGGCGAGGTGGTTGCAGAAGACAAACTGGAAACGCTCAGCCCTTATCTAGGACTGCACTATCCCGCCTCTGATATCCCCAAACAGGCACGAGACCTGTACGAACTCAATGCCATACGCTTGATCGCAGATGTCAACGCTACTCCCGCCGCTATCCTTCCCACCCTTCATGCTTTGACGAATGAACCCCTCGACCTCAGCTTCGCCGTATTGCGCAGTGTCTCACCAATCCATATCGAATACCTCAAGAATATGGGTGTTGGGGCCTCAATGTCTATCTCGCTCTTGAAGGGGGGCAAACTTTGGGGGCTGATCGCCTGCCATCACCAAACCCCGAAATATCTCCCCTATACCAGCCGTACCGCCTGTGAATTGCTTGGTCATATTATCTCACTACAACTTGTTGCCAAGGAAGAGTTCGAGGATTATGCTTATGCAGCAAAAATCAAACAAATCCAGACAAGGATCATCGAAAATGTAGCGAAGGAAGAACAGCTCATGACTGGCGTCTTCAGACATACTTCGGACTTACTGAATCTCGTCAGTGCGAGCGGTGCCGTCATTGTCTTTGATGAGCATTATATTCCTCTAGGTGCAGTCCCAGAAGAACAAGACGTACGCCGTTTCCTACCGTGGCTACAACAAAACATGCAGCAAAATCTATTTTATAGCGAGTGTTTAGCAAGACACTATCCAGAAGCCGAAAAATTCAAAGACAAGGCCTGTGGCTTACTCGCTATTTCCATCTCAAAAATGCAGGGGAACTACATCCTGTGGTTCCGGCCAGAGGTTATGCAAACCGTGCAGTGGGGAGGTGATCCCCAGAAGCTTGTTGAGATTGCTGCGGAGGGATCGCGTTTACGTCCACGCACATCCTTTGATGCATGGAAACAAATCGTGCATTTGACGGCCTTACCATGGAAACAATGCGAGCTAGAGGCGGCCTGGGAATTCAGAAGCGCGGTCCTTGATCTGCTGGTCCGGTATATGGCATTGCGGCGTGCTGAGGCGTTAGCACAATTAAATACTGTATTGCAACGCAGCAACGCCGAGCTCACGCAGAAGAATGAGGAGATACAAGCCTTCGCCTATGCGCTCGCCCACGACCTGCGTACACCGCTCAGTGCCATCGCTGGCTACGCTGAATTGCTTGGACTAGACCCACATGCTGAGATCAGCCCCCACGTCCAGCACTGCATGCAAAACATCCTCAAGGCGAGTAATCAGATGGAGCAATTCATAGATGATTTACTGAAGTATACGCGCCTCGGTCGACAAGGGGTGCATCAACAATTCATCCCCTTATATGAGCTGCTCACCGAGATCGTCAAAAACTTTGACGTACATCTGAGTGAGACACAAGGACGTATTCTTTTTCCAGAAAACCTGCCCATACTCAAGAGTGACCCAACGCTTCTCAACCAGATTTTCATCAATCTATTCGACAACGCTCTTACCTATCGCCGTCTCGGTGTTCCTCCCGAGATCAGGGTAGCATGTGAAACAGAAGCACAGCACCTATTGATCAGCGTGGCTGACAATGGTATTGGTATAAAGCCTGAGAACTTTGAGGAGATTTTTGGGATGTTTCAACGCCTGCACCACTCTGACCAATATCCTGGCACGGGCATAGGACTCGCCGTTGTCAAGAAGGCTTGCGAATTATTGAATGGACAGGTGTGGGTAGAATCGGTATTCGGCCAGGGAACCACCTTCTGGCTCAAATTGCCCATGCCTGACTAAAGCTCACCAATACTGCCGCCAAAGCCCTCACGACTCCTATGCTATAATTATGAACAATACAGCTGAGACCTCCTCGTAACATACTTCACGTAGTTGGGCACTAAGTCGTGGCTAACCCTCTTGCCATCCTCACAGTTATTTTCTACACTATTCTTTGACAAACGTGCGATCCTCTTTTATTCGGATCGCACGCTTCGGACAAACGTTTCTGGTGTAGGAGGAAGACTCGATGCTGATTGTGAATGACGAACAACGCCTTCGTGCAGGTGTTCTCACCCTGAGTGAGGTGTGCCATTACTGCTCGAAAGCATTTACGGAGTACCCGCTCATCATGAGCGATGATGCCGATCAAACGGTCTACCATGCAACATGTGCGCTCGAACTTGCCACGGACCTCCTGGTCGATCTCTACACCTTCTTCAGTCCACCGCCTCCTTACGCCCGTCTGTTTACTCTCACAGCACCAGTACCCACGCAGCACTCGGAAGGAGGATGCGATGCAATCAACAGATATTGAAGAGATCAAGGCAGCACTTTGGGAGCAATCGCATCATCCGTGTACACGAGTGAAATGGGGAGTGGCGCAGGTGATGGCTGTAAGATATAGCAAGAAGGGACACTTGCAGGCACTGCTTCGCGGCTGGGGACGCTGGTATCTTGTGGAAAGCGTCACCATTGAAAGACCTCGGCTGTGTCCAACGGGCGTATGCGACATCGAGAGCGCAGAATGAGTGAGCAGTCGCATTGCCTTTATCAGACGAGTTCTGATTTGGGCGAAGATGTGGAGACATTCCGTTTTTGCTTCCCCTGCGAAAGAATAAATGTGGAGAGTTCTCGGCTCGCGAACTACGTCGCACCAAATCAAGATGGGAGAAATCGAAAAAAATGGACAACTCACAGCAAATTGAGCAGTACCTTGAGGCCCTGGCCCGTGAGTTAGGAGTACTGGGTGTCGCAACACCATATCATTTCGTGATCACTGGCGGGGCCTACCTCATTCTTCAGCAGGAACGGAACTTTACCGAAGATATTGATTTTGCCTTGATTGTCGGGGTGAGACACCCGACGCCTGGGCAGGTGCTTCAAACGACGGTTGAGCATGTGAGCGTGGGGAGCTTACAGAGCACGGTTCCCTACGCTGCGGAGTTTCGTCAGGCCGTGACCAATGTCGCGGTGGCACACCACCTGCCGCCCGATTGGATGAATGACGATGCCTCAGAATATTACTACGATGATGCGCCACGCGTGGATGTCCAGTTCTGGCGCTCCTTTGAGGGAAGGCTCTTTGTCTATCTTCCTCTGCCTGAGTATGTATTTGCGACCAAGGTGATGGCGAACCGCCCCAAAGATCAGAACGATATTCGCTTGCTGATTCAAAAGCTTCAACTTGGGACACGGGCGCAGGCGCAGGCTATTCTCGACCGCTTTGTCCTGCCGGAAGGCCAGCAGTTCTACGAGGTGAAAAAGACTCTGAGGCGGTTGTTCCGTAAGTAAGAAAGATCGCAGACGATGCAGACAAGGCGAACTCTGTGGTAGAATCGTCAGAAAAAGGAAGGATTTGACATGCATGAAGAAGACCACCCATCCCTGATCACGGTTCCGTTTCAAACATTTGCGCAAGCGTTTGCCCAAATCTGTGTCGGTGAAGAGCCGTGGATTGCGCTTGGCAAAATGATGCACCAGTTCTTTGGGGCATACCGAATGTTTCGCGCGGAACTGGTTCGCGATCCCATCGAGGTGCCAGCCGATGTCTCGGCTGACCAGTTTCAATGGGCCGTGTTTTGTGCGGCCTCGGTGGAGTACCTTTGCCACACCTACGCCCTCACATGCCCTTCCTGGGCGATGCAGGACCGTTACCGTCTCGCA
>JBBPYR010000167.1:0-13750 GCA_038199755.1 Ktedonobacterales bacterium
CGCCGAGACATCGTCATGATGCCGCAGAACTTTCACACTCTCACTAAGCCGTCCTAGAACACCGCTGTTCTGTCCAACCGTCGCTTAGCCCTTAGTCGCTCATCCAACCCGTTTCGCGAGGTATTCAGTTGTTTAGGTGCTTTGAAGTTTCTCAAAACCTCTTATTTCCATGATACCATTTTATTTCCAAATTATCAACAATTTTCACACTAATTCCAAATCAGTATTTAATTCCCGAAATTGCTTTTCTTTTCTTCATGCTTTACAATTTCAAAAACGAGGTTTATAATGTTTTTCCAAAGTGGCATGTTATTATCAGGAGACAGTATGGAAACCATTTATATCACAGCGAAAGAGGCAATGGAGATATTAGACTTGCCTACAACGACTTTTTACAGAGAAGTAGAGGCAGGTACTATTCCTCACAGGCTCGACAAGGGCAAAAAAAGAGGGATGCTTTTTCCGAAAGATGCGATAGAGCTACATGCTCAAATGAAGAAAAAGAGCAAGAAAAAGGTCGTACATCACTCATTTACACCAGCGACCAATGCAGATATATGGGCAGCAATTGAAAACGCTCGACAGATTTATGGTGATGATGACATTATTCCTTATCGTAAGGTGTTGGAGTGGAGAGAAATTAACGATGAAATGACGATGTGTATTAAAGAAGATGGTCAGTTTGTCGGTAGCACAACCATCATGCCGCTCGACGAGCGCGTGATACATGACTTGCTTTATGATAGGTTAAGAGAGCAAAACATCCCGAACCGAGCAGTAAAGAAATGGACAGACAGACGCCTCTCTGCCTATATCGCCAGCATAACCGTTGAGCCATCAGAAGACCTTGAACTCGATAAGGAAAGAGGTACATTTCTTCTCAGGCATACAATTAAATGGGCCATTACCCTTTCTCATCAGTATGACATCAAAAACTGGTATGGAATTGGAACAACACCTGTAGGACAAAAAATCTTAGAGGAGCTAGGATTTAAAGAAGTCATCTCGTTAGAAGATGGCAATAGAAAAGGATATGTCTTAGACAATCTACACAGTTCAAAACTTATCACGCAGTTTACGAAAGACATGGAAAGCCAAGATTTATTACTTTCCGATCAGAGGACAACATTTATGAAAGCAACAGCCGCAGATATTCTTGACGAGTATAACCTTGCTACGTCGATGTTTGGGGATGCAACGCATGATATCCCAACACGACGCGCATGGTTAAAGCAAAATTCCGCTACTGATTTTATTGTGAGAGATCGTCAGCGGCTTGTTGGTTTCCTGAATATGCTTCCAGTAAAGCACAAGACGCTTATGAGGTTTATCAGAGGAGAAATCAGAGGATGGGAAATCCCCGCCGAGGATGTTCTACCCTACGCGCCAGGAAGCAAAGTAGAATGTATTATCATGGGTATGGCAACCATCCCTGATGTTCAAATAGGCCAACGCGCACGCTACGGACAAAGGCTTATCATGGGGGTCATCCGCTTTGTACGCGAACTGGCAGAGCAGAACGTCACGATCACCAAGTTCTACGCAACCAGCTCCACACCCACAGGAATAGCAATCCTAGAAAATGCTCAGTTCACAAAAATTGGACAAATCGGGAAACGTATCGCATTTGAGCTTGATACCATGCAAAGTGATGCACCTCTTGCAAAGCAGTATAGAGAGATGTTGCAGGTACCCAACTAAGTAGAGCAAAACACCTGCGTCAACATTTCCCAACAGAGAAGACGCAGGTGTTTCTTTTGCTCATTTTCCATGTATGTCTATATCGAGTGCTAGGGTTTTTCGGGCAAGCGGGCTAAAATTTGAGCTAGCATAGTCTCTACAGAAACAAAACGAGCATCAACAGTGTTAAAACCTCGATGCACCTCGGTTTGCAATTGACGCACCTCGGTTTGCAATTGACGCACCTCGGTTTGCAATGCTATAATTTTGCCCTCTACCTGAACCTCTACCCTTTCACGAAGTTCAGCTAATTGTAGGTTCGTCAATTCATCGTGAGCCATCAATGCCTGAAAAATCTTATCGTTCTTTTCACTGATACGCTCAAGCATGGCCTTGTTGACCAATCCACCTATAGCAATGGTATGTAATTCAATCTTCTGTT
Source organism: Ktedonobacterales bacterium (assembly GCA_038199755.1). Classification (GTDB taxonomy): domain Bacteria; phylum Chloroflexota; class Ktedonobacteria; order Ktedonobacterales; family Ktedonobacteraceae; genus JBBPYR01. Next base: position 2,123 of record JBBPYR010000167.1, read on the forward strand.
TAAGATCATCATTCTCATGCTTGAGATACGCATGTTCTTGCTCAAGAGCCGTGAGCCGATCTTCATAGTTAGACACTGTTTTCCTCCAAAGTCCACAATGCAAAAACCATCATCTATCCAGAGTAGTATAACAGATTTTTACATTGCTTGCATGTGCTAAAAGCGAACAACAACTAGGGAAGTGCAGAGCAAAAACACACACGTGTTTTTGTTCTCCAACAGAAAGACAATTTGCTTTCTCTTTGCTCTTGACAGCTTTATTGACAGTTTAACCCGTAAACAAGTGTTAAAATCATTAGACCGCATTAGACAAAAATAGGTGTTGTTTGAGCGTGAAAGAGCCATCAGACAAGGCAGGAAGCCACTCTAAAAGAGAGGTGAATGTCTTTCGAGTCCCCCTTTCGGCACCCCGTATCCGTACGACGACATCGCAAGACGCTTCTAGAGCCACTTGCGATGTTTTTATTTCCCCGTCAAAGTTAAACATACGACAAATGTTACGACAATTGCCCCATGTGTATTAAAGGAGATGGTCAGTTCGTCGGCAGCACAACGATAACGATTATGCCACTCAATGAACGTGTGATACATGACTTACTCTATGATAGATTAAGAGAGCAAAACATCCCGAACCAAGCCGTCAAGAAATAGATAGACAGACGCCTCTCTGCCTATATCGTTGAACCATCGATAACCTCGAATGAGATAAGGTATAATGGTACCAGTTTCCTGGGCTGGTTGTTAAGCGATTGCTTGCTTTAGCCGCTATGTCTTGTCCTGGGAAATCTCGATCACGTTGGAAAGGACACAACACCCTTGAGGAATATTCTGGTTGGCTGCGGCCAAATTACCTGGATCAGATTTACGGCGAGCGGGGCCGAGTGGCTTGCACCCGAGGAGCAAGTTCTGAGCGAGATCGCGCAAGCAGGCTATGACGGCGCGCCTGCAAGTCCAGAAGGGGAACGCTCGGCGCAGCAGACCAGCGAGCTCTACGCACGCTACGGGCTGCGACCAGCACCGGGATATATCGGGACGGCATTCTGGGATAAAGAGCGACGCGACGAGATACTGGAACGTGTACGACAACATGCCTCCTTTGCGCGTGCGGTCGGCTGCACCGAACTCTATGTGGCACCGGGAGGCTTCGACTACGTGACACGCAGTGGGAAGCCACGCAATCAGCTAGCAGGACATGTGCGGCCCGAAGACAGCCTCACGAACGAAGAGTTTCAGATCTTTGCCGAGACGCTGAATCTGGTCGGCGCAATCACCCTGGCTGAAGGGGTACGCAGTTGCTTCCATAATCATGTCGGCACCGTGATCGAAACACGCGAGGAGATCGACCGCTTGCTCAAGCTCACCGATCCCGACTTGGTTTTTCTTGGTCCCGACACTGGACACCTCGCCTGGGCTGGTGCCGATCCGGTTGCCTTTTGCCGCGACTACGCCAAACGGATTAAGACGCTCCATATCAAGGATATCGCTGCCGATGTGCGCGAACGTGGACGGGATACCAGCTGGGATTACAGCACCTTCTCGCAGCAAGGCATCTTTGTCGAGCTCGGCGAAGGCTGTGTTTCCTTCCCGGAAATCTTCGCCATCCTACAAGCGGTAGCCTTCTCAGGGTGGCTCATCGTCGAGACAGATGTCACCCAGAAGCCAACGGCACGCGAAAGTGTCACCATCAGCCGTGCTTATTTGCGCACACTCGGGCTGTAAGAGGAGAGCATCACAATGGCACCATTTCGAGTCGGTATCATCGGCTGTGGCCGCCCGTGGAAGTCGCAAGGGGCATCAGGTTTCGGGATGTCCCATTTCCATGCTCAAGGCTACACCGCCTCTGCCGAGACCACAATCGTCGCACTGGCCGATATCAATCTGGAGAATGCGCGTGCGTTTCAGGCCGAGCACGGCGGGGAACACATCTACGCCGACTACCAAGAGATGCTGGCACAGGAGCATCTCGACATCGTCAGCATCTGCACATGGCCGCACCTTCATGCACCCATGGTCATCGCGGCAACTGAGGCGGGCGTCAAGGCGATCCACTGCGAGAAGCCGATGGCACCCTCCTATGCCGAGGCACTCCGCATGGTTGATAGCTGTCAGGCGCATGGGACCCAACTGACCTTCAACCACCAGCGACGCTTCGGTGCCCCCTTCCGCGCCGCACGCGACCTGCTCAGGGCAGGCACCATCGGGCAACTGCAACGACTTGAAGGCACATGCGATAACCTCTTCGACTGGGGTACGCACTGGTTCGATATCTTCGGCTTCTATAACGACGAAACTCCCGTTACATGGGTGATTGGTCAGGTCGATTGGCGTGGCGGAGCGACCATCTTTGGGGTCTCGGTCGAGGGCCAAGGGCTCAGCCTCTTCGCCTACGAAAACGGAGTGCAAGGTCTGTTGCTCACAGGTCACGGCACTGAGCACAAACTGAGCAACCGTCTCGTTGGCAGCGATGGCGTGATCGAAATGACCCTCGGCGCGACCGCGCTACGAGTCTGGGGAAAAGGGGATACGGACTGGCACGAGGTCCAGGTTGCCCAAAAAACGAGCGATAATCTTGGCGAACTCGTTGGGCAAGGCGTGCTGGATGCGATCGATGCGCTCAAGAATGGTCGTGAGCCGGAGCTTTCGGCAGGTCGCGCCCTCCGCGCCACCGAAGTGCTGTTTGCGACCTACGAGTCGAGCCGTCGCGGTGGGCGTTGCGAGTTGCCACTTGCAGCCCTCGCCTCTCCTTTCCCCGTATAAGCACCCTCGACGTTAGACCGATAGTAGCCTTGTTCGTAACAGAGATCAGCCTCGTATCTCACCCGTTTTGTCTTGTAATCTAATGGAGCGCGTTTACGGCACCCGGTGAACTAGCCGGATGTCGTAAACGCGCTCCATCAGATTTGTGTTTGTTGCTAGATAGCCGCGTCAGGAGCAGGTTGCTGCCAAAGCCCCTCGAAGACAAATTCATTGAGTGGCTTGCGCACACGAGGAGCCAGTTCGCGCTCACGCAACTGCTCGGAGAGCTGATCTGGTATACCAGGATAGCCAAGCGCAATCATAACAAGAGGGGTATTGCCTTCTGGAATGTTGAGTTCGATCTTCGCTTTATTGGCATCAAAACCAGCCATTGGATGCGCTACCAGACCCAGTGCAACAGCCTGTGTCAACAGGTTGGCGGTTGCCATACCAGTGTCATGATAACTATAGCTTTCTGTTCCAAGGCGCGTATATAGCTGCGCAACAACAAGTATAAGGACTGGAGCCGAATGAGTCCAGACTGCATTAAACTCCCATAAAAGAGAAGTAAAACGCGCATAGTCCTCAGCATTCTCTTTGGTGGCAAAAAGGAAATGCCAGGGTTGCTGATTACCCGCCGAAGCTGCCCAACGCGCAGCCTCAAATAGGCTATGGAGGGTCTCACGCTCGACTGGCTTGTCGGCGAAAGCGCGCGGACTCCAACGCTCACTAAGCAGTTCATGTATAGGATGATCCGTCTCCGCTGGTTTACGCGCTGAAAGAGTATTGGTACTAACCACTATTAAAAAGTTCCTTTCGGGAAGATACTAATTTTTTGTTAGTAGCATTGTAACCGATAGCCTTGCGAATGTCAAGTCTGTTACATAATGTGCCAGAGCTGTTGTAGAGCCTATAGGGATCAGCCCTGCAAAACAAGAACCCCTCTATGAGAGGTTCTGAAAAAGTGATAGAATCGAAGAGTTGGGGAAAAATTGCATTTCCATGAAAGAATAGTGTATACTTACCATGTCTCCTACTCCTTTTCGTTAGCCATGACCCTTCTATGAAAACAGCCTTCAAGGACATCCCATCTGAGAGCAGATCCATTTTATGTTAAGAGGTGTCTCTGGAATACAACATTAAAGGAGTATACTATTCTACCTTGTCCAGACTACAGCTCAATTTGAAAGTATTACCATGATAGAAGATCGCTACTATGTCCAATGCCTCACCGATCAAGTTTTTGTAATAAGAGAACGCATAACCGTAGACGGAAAGCCGGGATTTAATGACCGCCTTGTCCGCTCGTTTGACGTCCGTCAGGATGCCTATCATTATGCCGATAGCGCGAACGAGAAGCAGAGGAAACTCGACGAAGCCCATGGCCACTGGGCTGAGCGCGCTATTTCTGAGCGTGCTATCTAAGAACGACAGACAGAACCTACGTCTAAGAGATGAGGTTCAAAGTCCCTCTACAACACCTTTCGCCCAATAAAAACGTCGTAAGCCACTTCTTGACAGGCTTACGACATTTTTATTGGGCGAAACTTACCTCATCAGTGGCATCTTTGCAACAGTTGGGATAGTCTCCCTCCTAAATCTCTTCAGACCTGGGGGACGCTCCTGACGTTATTATTCCTGGCGCGGTTAAAGAAACACATAGTCAAACAGGCTGTAATTGGGTATAATAGACGCACCCTATAAGCTAGGGAGGCAACGAAAGGTAAACGCTAATACCAACACAGGAAGAAAGAAAGGAACCCATCCTATGACACTCAGTGTTGTTCTTTTAGAACTGAGCCTAAGTACCGTCATCTGGTGGCTTGTAATCGGACTCATTGCAGGTTCTCTTGCTAGTCTTGTGATGCGCGGTGGCTATGGGATTGTGGGCGATATCATCATTGGCATCGTGGGTGCCGTACTCGGCGGCTATCTAGCAGGACTACTAGGTCTTGGAGCTTCTGGCTTTATTGGAACCCTCATCATCGCATTCATTGGAGCTTGTATCCTCATTGCCATTCTCCGGCTCATCTCAGGGAGAAGATAACAGTTCTTGCATAACGGGAAGAGGAACGGTGCATACTGAACCTTTTCCCTCCTCAGTTTATGACCTCTCCCCCCACGCCTAAACAGTTCTGCTATTGATTAGCAATGTCAGAGCATTGGTGAAGGAATGTGCATTCGCGCCAGTTGGGCTGGTAACGGCTACTGTGGCAATGATGTCCAATGCTCCCATGCCAGTATTGGCACTGGCAGTCAGGATACTGGTGGGTGTGCCATCATTACCTTGCATCATAACCGGGTAGGAAGTACTGTTCTGTGGCAGAGAGCAGGTAGAGTTAGCTGCACAGGCCATGTCGATGTGCGTAAGCATGGCAGTAGTAGAGGATGGCACCATATCGGCTAAAGCAAGGTCCCAACCGTTACCTGATCCCGTCGCATCACTGATAGAGATGTGGAGGAGGTAGGTAGCTGTGGTAGATACACCATGGGTGATCTCACCCGCAAAGGAGATGGAGTTCATTGTTGCCGTTAAAGGGCCTGGCAAGATACTCAACACCAACTGGTTACTGCTGCTATTCGTTGGACCAGCAGCTAGCGCAACAGCAGAATTGCCGAGAGAGAAGCATGCAGCCAGTAGAATCAGAACGGTGCCGGTGAAGAGTAAGAACGCACGACGTGTAAGCATGAACATTGAGAACTCCTGTACTTTTATGTATCATTATGTTTCTATGAGTTTCATATTAGCTTATCGTGGGGTGGTTTCTAGTTAAGGAATGGTTGGTGCCTCATTAAGATTACCGATTGGTTGGTTGAGATTTCTTCGCCACTGAAAGCTGAGAATTCCTCTAAGGAAAGAGGTGATAAATTACGCGAAAGCTAAGAATATTTCTCAGGTAAGTATGGTATACTGGGGACAATACAACGTAGCGAAATTGCACTGTACTCCCCTCTGGCTTTCAGCTATTTGGGTCATCAAACATATGTTTGAGAAACGAGTTGATGCTGTGGCATCATGTATGCTCTCTCTCTGAGGCTTATTTATCACAGCATGCATCCCAGTCTGGAAGTTGAGAAAGTGTCTTAGCATTCAGCCCTCATGTCACCACGCAAACTAACAGCACAGAAATTTTTCTGGTTGTTCATCTAGATGATCAAATTCATTATGTCAAATATTGAAGGGAACTCAGCTATGAAGCAAACCATACCATTACTACCGGATGTACTTCCCGCTAAAGAGGTAATCTATCCAACAGGCATGGCTTCAGTTATGAAGCCACCGACGAGCCACTATGCCGAGTTAAAACGGCTGATGAAGGATAGAGGCTTGTTGGAGAAACAACCTGCCTACTATACTTGGCGCATAGTCCTTCTGCTGGCTTTGCTTGCAGTCGGTATTATCTTCCTCGTAGTTGTCAGGGTCTTGTGGCTACAGCTCCTCGACGCCGTCTATCTTGCCTTTGTCTTTGGCCAGATCGGCTTGCTGAGCCATGAGGCGGGGCATCATCAAATGTTCCACCGCAGCTGGAAACATGTCCTCGTCGGTCTGGTCGGGGGCAATTTTTTGATTGGCATGAGTTACAGTTGGTGGTTACAGAAGCATAACAGTCACCATAGCCATCCTAATCAAGAGGGGATGGACCCTGACATTGAGATTCCTTTTCTCGAATTTACCGGCACCGCCAACCTTGAGCAGATGGGGAAAGGCAGACAGTTTTTAGTAAAACACCAAGCGTTTTTACTGCTTCCGGCGTTGATGGTGGTTTCGGTGGGACTGCAAATCAATAGTGTGAAATTTCTGTTACGCCAGAGAACAAAATATGACATTTACGAATGGTCATTGCTTTTTATACATATTGTGCTCTACCTCGCTTTCGTGTTTTCGTGTATGGGGCTATGGCAAGCCGTTCTTTTTATAGCGATTCACCAAGCTCTCACAGGTTTCTATCTGGGAGCAATCTTCGCCCCGAATCATAAAGGGATGCCCATTCTCGAACAAGAGAGTTCGATGGATTGGTTGCACCGTCAGGTCCTCACGGCCCGCAATATCTATGCCCATCCCGTGACCGATTTTACCTATGGCGGTTTGAACTATCAGATTGAGCATCATTTGTTTCCCAGCATGGCTCGTAATAAGCTTAAACAAGCACAACCTCTGGTGAAAGCCTTTTGTCAGCAGCACGCCATCACCTATCATGAAACGAATATCTTGCGGTCCTTTCGCGAGATTTTACAGTACCTTCATCACATTGGTGCTTCCCTTCGTCGTTCGTCTCGTCCAGCTTAGATACAGGTCACAAAGAGTCATTGCTAGAGATTGCTGGTTGGGCTTTTCTAACAAGGAAAGCAGCAAATGGAAAGCAGCAAATGGCAATCTCATTTGAACCTCTCTGACTTTACCTTACGTACTAGCCCAATAGCTGAGAAATATTCTCAGTATTCACGACTTCACCTACTGGTGAGAAAGTGCATACTCATGGATGGATCTGCACACATACCCTCAAATTTGAGGTATTTACCCGTCATCACGCCTATTACTGCCACTGTGGGCAACTCCACCAGAATAGTCTCAATCGCCACGGTAGAGGCACCCGATAAAGTGTGCGGTCGAGCTTTACGCATTGGTTATGTGGGCAAACTGGCGACAGATTTTGCACTCTACCGCTTACGCATCAAGACCAGTCCAGACCTTGTTGCCATCACCCTGCCTGGTTTCTTCATCCTTGAAAATAGCCTCTTCCACAGTTATATACCCTAACCATCGGGACTGCTCATGCGGTTAAAACTGTCGATGAGCACCTGTAGAAAGGCAAATATCTATGTCTGCAAACAACAATACAAATGGAAACATCTGCCGCCTATGTGCTGCGTATCCGGGAGCCAGATTGGTATGAACACCGCCTGTTCAAAGGGCCAGATACGGACATCAATCTCCATGTCTTCTCGCAGGGTTGCCAGGAGATTGAGCGTATGCTGCTCTTCCGCAATTGGTTGCGTAGCAATGCCGCGGATCGTGGACTCTACGAGCGCACCAAGCGGGAACTGGCACGCCAGAACTGGAAATACATGCAGAACTATGCCGACGCCAAGACTGCCGTGGTCGAGGAGATTCTCGCACGAGCACGGGTAAATGCCGAAAAAGAAGGGCACGAAGGCAACTAGAGACGGAGAGCAATAACGATGCTTCGTGTTGTAGGATATTGCTTCTTCATGACAATACCTGTCATCACTTACCGAAGAAGCGTTGCGTAAAGGTCGCGATGAAGCTAATTTCAATCGTGAGTCCGACCACGGCTTGCAGAGAAGCTGCCACCGTAATCGGATCATCCAGCGGAATGCCACCAGGAAAGAAGCCACGCCCGTGAAAAGAGGTCAAACTGAAGACGACTGCGCCCAGCGGCGAAAACTGCGGACCGCTCGTCTCCCCAAGCACAAAGTAAATAACACTAAACGCCGAAATGACGAGTAGATAGGAAATAACACTGCGTGCAGGCTGATAGCCATAGCCCGCTAAAAGATCAAGGAAAATAGAAAAAAGATAGGCAGCCAGTCTTTTCTGTAACTTCAACACCTCGCGCTGCAACAATTGGGCACGGTAAGCAAAACGGGTCGCCTCCTCGTTCAATCCCTGGCTCTGGAGTGCCACCGAGAGTTGACGATTGGCCCGCACTGCATCGCGAAAATCAGCAATATGGGCTTCTTGCGCATCTTTGCCTGTGTGTATCGTTTTGCGCGCCTTGCCCTCATCACCCAGTATTTTTATCGGTGCCCAATCGACTATCGCCATATTCACGCCACCCCACTGCACATCTGCTAGGCGTACAAAACCGTGCTGCTCATCCCCCAAAAAGACACTCCTCAGATCGGTTGTACTATCAAAGAAGGCGGCCCGCAAATCAGCCGGAGAAAACTTCACCGGCTTACTCGTGTTTTTCTTCTCCACATCTTGCTCTTCCGTATACACCAGATAGGCCTTACGCAGAGACGCTCCCTCAAAATGAGCTTTACGCAGGGAAGCGTTCGCCAAATGGGCCATATAGAGATCGGCACGTTCCAAATACGCCATGTACAATTCTGCCCGTTCCAAATGTGCTCCGCTCAGAACGGCTCCCTCCAAATGCACCGCCGCCATCTCACGTCGCTCTGGAGTGCGGTCTCGTTCGCGCCAATTCAGCCCGCCGAGCATATGCGATAGTGGCAACCCATGCAGGTTCGCCCCGCGTAAGTCTGCGCCGCGCAAATCTATCCCTAAGCGGTCCCGTTGCTGCGGGTCGCGCCAATCGACGGGTCCGCGCCCATCCTCATGATTTGTCAGCAGCCACTCGACATCCGCACGATCCAGCTTGACATCTCTAAACGGATACACCCCCTCTTCCAAGTCTGGCCGAATCGCCAGCCGATGCGTTAAATACGCCTGACGATCTGCATCAACCTCCGGCTCAGTACGCCAGGGCTGCCCTACCTGCTGCCAATAGCCAGCCCACGCCCCCTTCTGAGAAGATGTTGGGCGCATGACATCGGCCATCTCTCCCTGTATGCTCATGATGTGGCTCCCTTCTCGCTATTGCTAGCGTCTCCCATACGACACCAACTTATTGTATCTTATGCAGAAGAAAGCCGTCCTCTTTCCTTTCATGTTATAATGAGGAGCAGAGCACAGCCAAAACATAGGACAAGGAGGAAACGAGGAAGCTTATGGCACTGGAACATCGGCAAACAATGACCGTAGAAGAATATTTTCTCCTGGAGAAGAACGACCCAGACACATGCTACGAATATAGCGATGGCACCATCTATGCTATGTCTGGCGGCTCCTTTAACCATGATACAATCAAATCCAATATACAAAGGATTCTCTGGAACCTCCTACGTGGCGGGAAATGCCGTGTCTATAGTTCTGATATCAAGGTCTCTTGCAAAGTGAGCCAGATCTTCACCACTGTCGCCAATTAAAACTGGGTATGCTATTCCGTGTTGATTCTCAACACGGAATAGCATACCCACCAACTATGCCTTGACCGCCTCATTCAACTGCTCAATCAGCGCATCCACCTTCTCATCGGGCATATTACCGAGCATATTCAGCTTCCCGATTGGCATCGCGGTAAACATCTCATCATCTTGCAGAATATAATGCGCGGCAGGTGTCCCGCTAAAGATTTGCGTCAGCAGCGCACACGCCTTCGGAAAGCGCAGAATGTACTTGAACTGCGACATCTTCGTAAAGTGCGGCACCGTCAGCCGTGGGTCTTCCTTCGTCGTGACCGTTGTATGCAGCACCATCTGATTGCTGGCTGGACCGACTAGTAGTGTGAACTCGCCAGCCTCTAGCAACCACGCCTGCCACTCCACGTCATAGACGGCGAAGTCACGCGCCTCCAATGTCAAGCGCACATCCTTGGTTTCGCCTGACTGCAAGGCGACCTTCGCGAACGCCTTCAACTCTTTGACTGGCCTGACATAGCGTGAGTTGCGCGCCTGTACATAGAGCTGCACAACCTCCTTACCCGCGCGGGTACCACTATTGCGAACCGTCACCGTCACCGCCAGCGTCTCACCAGTCGCAAGCTCCGTCTTCTCCGTACGCAAACCCACATATTCGAATGTCGTGTACGAAAGACCATAGCCAAAGGGGAACAGCGGCTTGACATCCTTCTTATCGTAATAGCGATAGCCCACAAACAGCCCCTCGCCGTAATAGACCTTACCAGCCTCACCGGGATAATTGATATACGTTGGAGTATCTTCAAGCCGCACTGGAAAAGTCTCGGCTAGTTTGCCAGAGGGATTGACCTGCCCCGAAAGCACATCCACAATGGCACTGCCAACCGCTTGCCCACCTAAGCCCGCCTCAAGTATCGCTTTCGGTCCATCCACCCACGGCATCGCTACCACTGAGCCATTTTGCAACACCACCACTGTCTTCGGTTGTACGCGACACACCTCTGCGATCACCCGGTTATGACCCTCAGGCATAAACAGATGCGTGCGATCAAAGCCCTCAGACTCGTAGCTATCTGGCAAGCCAGCGAAGATAATCGCCACATCGGCAGCCTGCGCCTGTGCCACCGCCTCGCGCAGCAGAGCCTCATCCAACTCACCCGCCTCGTCATAGCCATCGGCGTATGTCAGTTGCACATCATTGCCTAGCCAACGCTGCAACTCCTCATAAGGGCTATCCATCCGCGTCGGCACAACCTGCGAACTGCCCGCACCCTGATAACGCGGCTTCTTCGCAAAACGGCCAAGCAGTGCGACCGTGCGTAACTGCTCCTTTTGCAGTGGCAGGATGTTCTCGCTATTCTTGAGCAGTACAATCGCATCGGCGGCGGCTCGCCGTGCTAACGCATGGTGCGCATCAGCATCGAAGCTACTGCCAGGACGACGATTTTCTTTTCCGCGCAGCAACAGGCTCAGTACACGGCGCGCAGCCTCATCAATCACCGCCTCATCCAACTTGCCATCCCGCACCAATTGCGCGATCTTCTCGGTATGATTGCCAGTGTAACCCGGCATTTGTAAATCCAAGCCAGCCGCCAGAGCCTTGTCCTTGTCGTTGACCGCGCCCCAGTCCGAGACCAACACACCCTCGAAGCCCCACTCTTCCTTCAAAATATCATGCAGTAACAGCCGATTTTCGGAGGCATACACCCCATTCACCTTGTTATACGAGCACATCACCGTCCAGGGTCGCGCCTTCTTGACCACGCGCTCGAAAGCGAGCAAATAAATCTCCCTCAGTGTGCGCTCATCCACCTCTGCACTAATCGTCATACGCTCAAATTCTTGATTGTTGCAGGCATAGTGCTTCAGTGAGGTACCAACGCCTTTACTCTGTATGCCGCGCACCAATGCAACACCCAATTCACCCGCCACCACCGGGTCCTCGGA
>JBBPYR010000168.1:0-8075 GCA_038199755.1 Ktedonobacterales bacterium
CCCAGGGCGATTGATCGCCTGTGATTCAGAATCTCGCTCAATAAATTGAGCGGAGGGCGCGATCAATCTGGCCCCTACGGAGCCTACAGCGCGCTTCGCTGCTGCTCACGCGATTACCAGATTAAATTGTCAAAATGCATCAGCGCGCCCTCGTACCCGAATCACTGGCGGTAAAGCGCCTTGGGGCGCGCTGAAGCTGGCCCCTACGGTCCTTGCCGTGCGATTGTTTCGGAGCTAGCGATGGAGCCAGGCGGGTATCCAGAGCGAGGCAGCGTACTCGATATGCCAGAGCGTTAAACCGACGGTAAGGACCATGAGGGCAATGTGTAGGACGCGCCAATAACGGATGATGTAGCGATAGACCTGTTCGCGCTGGAGTGCTTGCTGCACGCTATACAACGCGGACATGTGCTCTTGCGCGCCGGGGATGAGTGCCTCGGGCTGAGTAAGGGCACTTTTCTTATCGGGCACAAAGCGGTAATGCTGCCCATCGCGGCTCATCTCTTGCGGAGTCTCTTCCAGCGAGATATAGGCAAGGTCCCAGGAGGTATGGAGGGGATACTCTTTTGAGTCGGCGTTGTCAAGCGCGCTCATCAGCTCCGAACCTCTACTCTTTCCAGTCACTGGCAGTACTTCGTTGGCCTGGAAACCGCGCAACTCTTGCGTGTTATGTACGACAATGGCCTGTAGTTTCTGTGAAATATCTTCGAGCCGATCCTCACCTTGTGTGGTGAGGGCTTTCCGCACTTCCTCGGTGATGAGGCGTGGCATCATATGATCGAGCGTACGTCCAATGAAGCCGCTGACGACCAGGGCAATCATGCCGTAGAGGGCGTAGGTGCCGGAGCGTGGGTTAAAATTCCCAAACGAGTGCAGGAAGAGGAGCACTAGTGAGAGGATGCCCAGGCAGATATGCCAGTTGAGAGAGGAGTGAAGTTGCCCGATGGCCCGTTTCCGTGAGCGGCGGCGCAGTGTATAGCCAAGCGCAACGATGACGAGCAGGGTTGTGCCAGCGACGGCGAAGATCAGGCCGAGCATGCCATCGGGTGTGGGGTCGCTGCCATAGCGGTTATACCAGAGAGTTCCGGCAATGCTGAGGCCACTCACTACGAGGAGCGTCAGGAAACTCGTGATCCAAGAAGGAGTCATCTGGACAAAAAACCAAGGGTAGCCTTTTTTGTTATCAGCACCCATCGCTTATTCCTCCCAATCCGAACGCAAGAGGCGTACTTTGAGCCACATCATCATGGCATCGCGATGTAGACCAACGGGACAGGGAGTGACGCAAGCTCCACATTGATAGCAGGCCCGTGCGAAACGCGCCACCGGTGCGGAGATGGAACCGGAAAGCGTTTCGCGGTTCAAAACGTCAATCCTGACTGTTTCGGTCAAGGCTGGGCAAGCGATCAGGCATTCGTTGCAGCCAATACATGCATGAATTTCCTGGGCCACTTGTGGGCCAGTTTTATGTAAGAGCACAGGTTTGGGCATTTAGCGGTCTCTCTCCAGGATGCTGTCTTTATCTTTACTACTGTAGGACCAGATGCTGCGCGAAGAACGTCGCGTGGATTTCTTCGGGGCAGAGGTGGTGTCCGTTTTATAGGACCATAAGCTCCGTGTGGTCGTCTTCTGCTCAGCTGGGTTGGTTGCCAGCGTCGAGGTGACGACACGCGGCGGAGGCAGTGATGGCAGGTTGCCCATAAATGGGCTCATTTCTTCTTCCGGTATAGGTAATTCGCGTGTGCGTTTCCCCGACTCGGTGTTCTGGGTTGGATAGATGTGACTGCCAGTGTCACCATCGTCACTTAGGTTGCGCGTTCTGGCATTAACCGCGTGTAGGGGTTCGCTCACACGTCCTTCCTCCATAAAGGAGAGTGGAACTAAACTATCCGTCTGGCGGCGACGTGTGAGGGCGAGTGAGTCGGTGTCTGGTGACACGCGCTGACGCTGCGCTGATGAAAATTGCTCAGGAGCCATCGTTGGCAGTTCGGGCAACTTGCCGGTAAGTATACCTTGTGCGGTGCGTGTGTGCTGCTGCGAGAGATGGCGGCGGGCGTCGAGGGTGCCTTTCAGCAAGTCTTTGGTGATGTCACGTACCGAGTGGCCTTCATCGATGATGCGCTTGATGGCTAGGCTGTCTGGTTGCCTGGAACCCAGGGCGAGATAGCCAACCATACGATCATCAACGAGTGCTATGCGGCGATAACCACCCTGACTGGTATCGGTTAACACGCTCGTCGTAGCGGCATCCTCAAGCGGATTGCCTACGGTGAGCATTGATAGGTCGCCCAGATGGGTTGCGTGCCAGTGGACACCGAAGGGCTGACGGGCTAATTCTTTATGGCCCGTGATGGTGGCGGCGGCGGTACGTCCCTGCGAGACCGCAGCATACCACTGAGCACGCGGCTCGTATTCGCCTGTCAATGGGTTTTTGAGCGCGGCCACGTCACCTGCGGCATAGATATTGGGAACGCTGGTGCGTAACTGGTCATCGACGTAAATGCCACGTTTATGCAGCAAGGGGTGGGTGCAGTGATCTGCTAGTGTTGTCAGGGGCTGTGTTCCTGTGCAGACCAGCACGAGCTGGCAAGGGATCATCTGCTGATGATTGGTGATAACTCCTGCGACCGTGCCAACCCTGCCCACAACACCGATCATCTCTGTTTCGGTTACGACGTTGCCACCCGCGTGACGCACGCGCTCTAACACCATTTCGGATGCCACGGAGTCGAGCACATTCGCCATAAAATGATCGCCGCGAATGAGCCAGTGAACGCGAATGCCCCAGAAGAGAAGGCCCATGACGGTTTCTATGGCGTGAACGCCGCCGCCCACGACCACTGCCTCGCTCACCTCGCTGAGACGGCGGCGCAGGTTCAAATAGTCCTGTAAGCGATGTAGGGTGCAGACGCCGTCAAAGTCGCGTCCCGGCAAATGTGCTGGCAGGCCGTTGGGCGTGCTGCCCGTGGCGATGAGCAGAGATTCGTAGCCGAAGCCGCGTCCGCCACTCAAGGTGACGTATTTGCTATTGGCGTGAATCTCTTCTACGCGAGCCGTAACAACATGGATACGTTCCGCTCGTTCGGTGCCTGCAGGATGGGCCAGCAATTGTTCACGCGTGAGTTTGCCGATGGCGAACTGTTTTAAGGCGGGCGTATTGATGGTGGGATGAATTTGATCGGTAACGATCACTATACGCTTATCGGGTGCAAGGCGACGAGCTTCTAGTGCGGTAGTCAGGCCAGCAATGCCGTTGCCTACAATCACGATGTCGGCACGGTCTATTTGTTTGGTGTATGGTTGGGCCGACACAGCTCTTTCTTGTTTACTCATCGCACGCTCTCCTTGAACAATTCTAAAGGTATCTATCTCTATCTATGTTCTGTTTTTTGTATGGTTATTTCCGAACGGGTAAGGGCGATAAATCTGGCCCCTACTAATCAACATCCATGGCAAGCAACATCATATTGGCTGGGCCTCGTACATAATACACATCGGTGTGAGCTTTGATAAAGAGATGGCGCTGCATGTGGGCTACCTGCATGCGGCAACGAGTATTATCGCACTGAAAAGGAATTTTATGTCCATCTGCTGTTTTTAACACAAAGGTCATATCGGCATTAATTTGTACAATGGTGCCAGCGTTATGTTCGACCTCATTGCCATGTACCAGGAGCGGCCCAAAGAATGAAACGGCTCCGATAGCTGTCAGGGCCAGACAACCAATGAGTAAGCTTACACATACTGCTGCTGTTATACGGGGAAATGTCATAACCTTCTATCTTACTACTTCTGCTGTATAGTTTGGACTTTTGCTATCCATCGTTCATGGATACGTATGCTATTGTATATCAGTGTATGCCGCTTTTTGCATAAGTGGGGGAAATGTAGCCTAAATGTCTTACGGTTCGGTTAACGCTCGCTGCGTTTGCCATAGGCGGAGACAAGAATTGCCCAGCCACAGAGGTCGGGTGCGTGCAAATCGTGCTCAGCCTGTGTGAGAAGCTGGTCAAACGTGATTGCATCGAGGATGCCGTGTTGAATAATCAGTGGTTTGGCGTGGTAGGCGTTGCGCAAGATTTCTTGTAAAAAGACATGCCTGCTGTTAGCAGCCATATAGCCGAGGTCAACGGTGTGCAGGTCGTAGGCCACTTCTTCGAGTGATGCCTGCTGTAACATGCTATAGAGGCGTTGGGCGACACCGAGGGTTGCTCCGGTTACGTCAAGCGAACGCCCCATGTGTGCGTTGGCCTGCAACACGGCACGGTGGATGGTAAGGCAGGCGGGACTGGAGATTTCGCAGAGTTCGAGTTCAACGATAGTCAGCCAGCCAGCTGGTTTGAGTATACGCATGCATTCTTGAATGAAATGCGGCCATGCTTGGGGCGCGATAAATTGGGCGCAGCGACGCATATGGATAAGATCGAAGTAGCGATCAGGAAGGTCTAGCGGCTGACGTATATCCATGCTACGCAACTCTATCTGGCGAATACTGCCCGTGTTGCGCCGTACTTTGGCTTGATGTAGGTGCTCTTCATTGATATCAACGCCATATATGTGTAAGCGTGGGAAGCGTTTTGCAAGATCGAAGAGCCATTCGCCCGTGCCACAGCCCAGATCCAGCACACGCTCCATGGTTTGAACGGGAATGCGTTCTGGCAGGAGATGTCCAGCTTGTACCTGGAGTAAATGCTGATGTAATACGATATTCCTCTTCGTTTCGTTGTTCTGACTACTCTGACTTCCTTGTATCATAGCCTCTTTCCCCTCTACTTTTTTTGTCCTAAGACGGAAATAAGTGCTCCCATGGCACAAAAATCTGGCTCGGCGATATCCTTTTGTTTCTGCTCAATCAAGTGATCAAATGCCTCGCTCGTGAGCAATTTATATTCCAAAAAGTAATGTTTCAGGCGACGGATATCATTGAGCAACAACTGGCAGCAGGCCCGGCCAGCTGGATTGTTCCACCCGCCGAGGTTGATGGGGTGGATTGTATAAGTGACGGCGGCGAAACCCGCTGTTCGTGCTAGGTGTGCAAGATGAACTCCTGGTGATGTGGTGCCAGGTTGATCAGAAAAACCGTAGCCCTGAGCCATAAGCAATTGATCTATGGTTGTGAGGAGACGTTGATAGGCCTCGCTTGAACCTGGCCCCAATGAGAGTGAGACAATGTTGATATATCCTCCGGGTTTGAGGACGCGCAAGCATTCACTCAGGAAGATGTGCCATTCATTGGGGCGAAACAGCGTCATAGCCAGAGAAAGATGCACGAGATCAAAGGTGTTATCAGCAAATGAAAGTGCTTGAAAAGGGGACGCTGTGTAAAAGCGTGCGTGCTCAACATTGCCAATTTCTGCACTGCGGCGTGCCATGTCGATCAATTGCTCGTTGTTATCTAGCCCTGTCACTATAACGCCCGGATAGCCGAGGGCGAGGTCAATGGCCCAGGCACCGATACGACAGTGGATATCCAATACCTGTTTGAGCTTGTATGCATCAATGGTTGGTGGTACTAAGCCGTGGAGCGCATGTGTGAAATGGTGATGTAGAGCCTGTTCCAGAATACCTGTTAATGTAGTTGATGGCGATTTCTCCATAACGACCCACTCCCAATTTTGCTGAAAGGACTAAGAGTTGCTTCACACAAGCATAGAGAATTGACACGGTATTGTCAAGTTATTGATTAAGCGTGATGAGGCCGCGTTGAACGGCGAGAGAAACGGCTTCGGTGCGGTTGGTTGCGCCCAGCTTGCCCATGATAGCACTGACATGAAATTTGGCGGTGCGCTCGCTAATGACGAGTTGGGCGGCAATCTCTTTGTTGGGCATGCCTTGCGCGAGCAGGTGGAGGACTTCTAGCTCACGCTCGGTGAGCACTTCTAATGGTGGCGTATAGACTGGTGGACGTGCTGGTGTTGTGCTGGGTTGTTGCCCGACGTGGCGCATGAGCTTGGAGGCCACGACGGGCTGTAGTAGGGAGCCGCCTTGCATGGTGATGCGAATGGCGTTGAAGATTTCGTCACGGGGCGCGCCCTTGAGTAAATAGCCATCGGCACCCGCTTGAATGGCGTGAATGATGCGCTCGTCGTTGTCAAAGGCGGTGAAGACGATGATGCGCGGCAGCTGGTGTATTTCTGGCGATCCCTGCTGCCCCAGTTGCCCTTGTTTCTGCTGATGGAGGCGACGAATGACTTCGACGCCATCGAGTAAGGGCATCTCTAAATCGAGGAGCACGATATCAGGATGGAGGGCGGCGATCTGATGCAGTGCCTCTTCTCCGTTTGTACATTCGGCGATGACGGTGAAGTCGGGCTGTGTCTCCAATACGGCGTGTAGCCCCTCACGCA
This sequence comes from Ktedonobacterales bacterium, assembly GCA_038199755.1. Taxonomy (GTDB): domain Bacteria; phylum Chloroflexota; class Ktedonobacteria; order Ktedonobacterales; family Ktedonobacteraceae; genus JBBPYR01. Next base: position 6,348 of record JBBPYR010000168.1, read on the forward strand.
CAATGGGGTGATCGTCTGCCAGCAAAATACGCACCATGTGGGCGTGTCCTTTCTTATAGACAAATTTAACAAATAGAGGTACGAGGGCGTCACATCCTTACTCATCCTGCCAACGCGCTACCGCGCCTCTTGTAAGACAGTTAGAAACACTGCTCCCGCAGCTAGCTTCGCTCATCTGACTGCAAGGAGATCGCTTCGCTCAGGCAGGATATAAGGAATCATTCATGACGCCCTGTTTGGGATGCGATTCGCCAACGGGTACATGGGCGACATTGATGACGCTCCTACGGTTTGCGGGGCACGGTTACGGCGATGCGTGTGCCGGTGCCGGGCGTGCTTTGAATCGAGAGGGTGCCACCAAGCAGTTTGACGCGTTCGCTCATACCTGCCAATCCAAAATGGCCTTCGCTGCGATGTGCCACTAAGGTGGGATCGAAGCCAACGCCATCGTCTTGCACGACTAATTGTACCTGTTGCTCGTCTGCACTGAGCATCACTTCGATATGCTGGGCGTGTGCATGCTTCTGGGCGTTGGCGATGGCCTCTTGCGCAACCCGATAGAGGCCGGACTCGATGTGCGCGGATAGGGTAGGATAATGCAGGACAGGGGTGTAGGTGTAACTGATGATGGCGGTATCCGCGTGGTCCTCGTGAGGATCGCTACTTCCATTCCCTATATTTCCCTCATTGCTCGTCAATACTGCCAGGGCCACGGGTAGGGTGCGCCCCAGCAGGGGGGCGGCACGCAGGTCCATGACTGAGCGGCGTGCCTCTTCGAGGTTGCTCCGTGCCAGGGTCAGGGCGCGTTGAATGGCTTCATGGGCGCGGGCGGGTCGCGTCTCGGCGAGGGCGTCGGCGGTTTCTAGTTGCAGGGTGATGGCGGCAAGGCCCTGTGCTAGCGTGTCGTGTATCTCGCGTGCTAGGCGGTTGCGCTCCTCGGTTGTGGCGAGATGGGCGGCGGCCTGGGTGTGTTCTGCCGAAATACGCGCTCGTTGCACCGCCAAGCCGATTTGATCGCTGATGATGTGCAACAATTGCAACTCTTCCGGCTTGAGTTCGCGCCAATCTTCGCTGGCGACGTTGAGCACGCCGAGCGGAATGTTGCCCGCGTAGATGGGGATGCTGGCATGGAAAAGCAAGCCAAGCGATGAGGGATCGCTCTCACGCTCGGCGTTTTGCAGGCGGCTGCAACGGTAGACATCGATGTTCGCGGCCCCCTCTAGAGCCCCATCGAGGAATTTGTCCAGGCATAGACAATAACCTGTCATGCGGATGGGATGATCGGCGAGATAGGGTGGCAGGGCCAGAGCTGCGGCCAAGCGTGGTTCTCCTTGCTCGTCGAGCAACCAGATCCAGCTGGTACGCAGGCCAAGCAGTTCTGTCACGTGGGCCAGCACTTCTTGCAGGGCCTCATGTACGTCCACCTTGTGGTTGAGGTAGCCCGCGATGCTATACAGGACGGCTAGTTCGCGGTTGCCCTGTAATAATGTTGTGGTTTCCTGCTGTATGGGTTGTTGCAGCGGTTGCTGTTCAGGCTGATTGTTCATGACTCTGAAGTATATCATATGGCGAACAAATGAAGACAAAACATAGTGCGAGGGTGGGGGGCCACGGTGGGGGCGGCTCAGGGAGTGCCCCGCCGCCCGCGGTGTGTTGTTGTATTTCCCTTGCGGTTTATGGATGTCGAGCAGTTTGTTTGGTCACCCACGCGGGTGGGTCTCACCGCCA
>JBBPYR010000169.1:0-10386 GCA_038199755.1 Ktedonobacterales bacterium
GCGGTGACCGCAACTACTAGTTGCAACCAGCGCGACACTGAGTAAGCGAACATGCAGAGAGAGCCAGTCGTACGACTGGCTCTCTCTGCATGTTCGCTTACTCAGTGTCGCGCTGGTTGCAACTAGTAGTTGCGGTCACCGCGATAGTTTGAGTTCGAATTCGAACGGCGATCGCCATACTCGGTGCGCTGTGAACCGTTTGTCTGACGCTCACGGGCCTCATTAACAGTGATCGTCCTGTTACCCAAAGTAGTACCGTTCAATTGCTCAATAGCGCGCTGACCCTCTTCGTCTGTGCCCATGTCAACGAAGCCGAAGCCTTTACTGCGACCAGTAAATTTATCGGTGATGACCGTTGCGGAAACAACGCTTCCGGCTTGTTCAAGCAAGCTGACGAGGTCTTGTTCGGTAGTTTCGTAGGGGAGTCCCCCAATGTATAATCTCAAGTTTAGTCTCCTGTGTTGACACTCTTCGTAACGCTCGAAGAAACCCTTTCTCACAGAAGCGATGCAAATTCAATGTCATATGCCTATTATAACATACGCGTATACCATTGTATTCCCAATCCTCCCTTTTTCCGTTTTTTCTGACAATAAATAAGAACTCATAAAAGATGCAGTGGCTTATTCCTCTAAGGAGAGATTCAGATCCTTAAGCCTCCTTGTGGCCCGACCGTTAGGCTTCAGCGAGGGTGAGGGGACGGATGGTTTTTCCATCAATGTCTACGAAGCCATAGTCTTGGCCAAGTTGTGCAGTCAACAAGATCTTGCCGGAACGCTGCATTTTTGCCGGATCGCTCGCTAAAGCGGCAACTGCTCGTCCGACAAATTGGGGCGATTCGGAATTACTGAGATCTAACCACTCGGCATTTGCCATGACCGCTTCTGTCCGTACTAAGCCGGGATATAATGCGACACTAGCAACATTATAGGGACGTAACTCTTCAGCACTATCCATTGCAAATTTATCGGTTGCGGCTTTGGCCAATCCATAGATGAGGTTCCCCATATGCTTTTGAGCTGCCCAAAATGAGATAGTGACCATGAGACCACTCCGCTGCTTTATCATCAGCGGAGCGGCCAAACGACCTGCTATGAAATGGGCACGAACTCCAGCATGAAACATCGCTTCCCAGCGCCACACGGGTTGCTCCCAGAAGGGGCGCTCCCACGTCCACACCCCATTTTCGCTCATCTGCTCGTATCCACCCCAGACGTTATTCACCAGAAGATCCAGTCGTCCCTGCTCTGCTTGGATCTGCGCAAAGAGTGCTTCCACGTCCGTATCGTTGCGATGGTCGCAGTGAACAGGGATACCCTGGCCACCAAGGTGAGTGACCTCAGCTGCTGTTGCATCAATGTTTCCTGGGGATATGCTGGGGTATTGATTACTGCTACGCCCCGTTACATAGACAGTCGCTCCTGCTTCGTCTAAACCCAAGGCTATTCCCTTGCCCACCCCGCGGCTCGCTCCGGTGACTAAGGCAACGGTATTGGTTAATGATGGCATCTCTTCTGTCCTTCCCCCTCTTCGGGAATCACTCGAACAAGCGGCAGGCAGTTAGCATCGGCGTCTTCCACGCCTAAAGCCGCCGCACGAGCACCCGTATGGAAACTACGCACGACTGGGGAGTTGCTGTAATGACCAGCTATTGCCATCAGGATCACGAAAGTACGCAAAGGTCCCCCAGGACTGTACGTCGATCTCACTGATGTCAACGCCTCGTTTGAGCAGTTCCTCGCGGACGGCTCTCACGTCGGGGACCACCATGAGCAGCCACGTGAGTGAACCCGGCTGCATAGTGGTGATGCCTACCCCAATCACAATAGAGCAAGCTGAACCGGGAGGGGTCAACTGCACAAAGCGCAAGTCCGCGCTGACCTGCTGATCATGGTCAGCGTGAAAGCCAATCTTTTCGGTATAAAAAGCCTTTGCGCGGTCAACATCTGAGACAGGCACCGTGACCAGTTCGAGTTTCATCGGCATGGTATTCATCGTTGCGTTCCTCTTTCCTACTGCTTAGCGATTCTTCTCTTTCCAGTATACCCTTTAAAGAGGACAGAAGCAGCCCTCATTGCAACGAATATACTCGAAGTTACCTCAACACCCCTGGCGACTAGCTGGGCAGGGAAAAGCCATTAGCAGATATAAATCAGAGCAATTGTGGAATAATTTCACTGTAATCTATACTCCCTATATCTTTTCATAATCACTTCTTAACCAAATCATTACTGTAATCACATTTATCCCTACTATGCTTCCCACAAAGGCGATACCGTTTATCTTTGCGGCACCATCCCCTATCTCGAACAAGTGATTATCACCAAAGCCATCACGCTCAAAGGTGATCCAGGGGCAACCATCCAGGCACCAGCTGCATTTACAACCACTCTGGCGCAATTGCCACCCCAGTTCACTACCGATAACCTGTTTATTCCCCAAGCCATTGTCATTGTCTGGGGCACAGGTTCCAACGCCAATATCATCAACCTGAACATTGCCGGGCCATTGCTGGGCAATAACAGCTGCGCCGACGATCGCAGCATTATTCACGATGCCGGAAAAAACTCTGTTCGCCGCTTTCTCATGCAACGTCACATGAATGCTGAGGGGAAAATGGAAGGGCTGATTGCTGATGCAACCATTCGTATTCAGATTGATAAGGCGTCCTTACTTAAGCTCACACCACTCTATAACTTTGATGAAAACGATAAAGTTACTACTCGTCGATTCCGTAAATGGCTAGCCAAACGCTATGATCGCCCAGCTCTTCCTGATGAGTTGGTACTTGCTATACAGAGACCCGTTATAAAAGCAATTGACAAACTTCACCTAAAGGATAACAAACATCGTATACTCGATGGCATTAGCGAGATATTATTTTTACCACGCAATAATGCAATACCATTTCTCATTGACATGCTATTCATACGTGACGAACGGAGTGATGCTCCAATAGTAAACGAAGAAGATGCAGCACAACTAGCAGGGTGGATCAGCGATGTATTGAGAAAAGAAGGACAAGCTGATCTCACCAACTGGGAGTTATTTAGCTTAAGAGAGATCATCTCTTACTGGTTGTAAGGGACGACCAGGCAATGCAAAAAAAAGCGCGAGAACAAAACTGAGGATAATACAGGCTGATGTATTGATCCAGGCCACACCGAAAATAATAAGGTAGAGAAGAGGACCAAACATATACTGTCGGCTGATAGCCTTAACAGCGCGTGAGTCGACATTTTTTCCTAAAAGTCGATCATGGTAAGAAGCGTACCGCCAGAGCAGATTAAAGCAGGTAGCCATCACCAAAAATGTACTGCTATACAAAACAGCCGCCGCATGCAAATCGAGACGGACAAGATACTCAGCCAGTAACGCAGTCGGGACAGGTATGAAAACTATGATCAATAAGAGCAAGAGATTAATTAGCAGCAAAACGGTATCAGTGCGCTTAATATGTACAAAGAGCTTATGATGATTCAGCCACATGACACCGATTGTTGCGAAGCTCGTTCCATACGCAGCCAGCATCGGCCACTCATGCCCTAAAGTTATCCACAAATTTGTATCATCGGGCAGTTGGGCGGCAGACAAATCTAATCCAGGTATCTTAATGTTCAAGACCAGCAAAGTAATCGCGACTGCGAACACGCCATCGCTAAACGCCTCGATACGACCAGTTTCCTTTTCATCCATACAGATATCCTCCAATTTTATGAACACAGGATATCAGTATACACAACAGCAGAAGGAACAACAACGGTGATATCAACAGGAGATACCTGTAGAGATGTGCAGGCACCCGTAAAGGGATGCCCTGCTGCCCCGATACCTCCAACACACCCCCATCAGCGATACAAAAAATAGCCGACCAGACCGGCGAGGCTGAGAATTACGAACAAATTCACTTTACGTGAAAATGCCAAGCCAAAGGCGGCTGCCGCGATCAGCCAGCCGTGCCAATCAACAATCGGCTGGCGAATGATGGTCCAGACGACGGTGAGCAGAATGCCTAGCACTGCCAATGAGATGCCACGCATGAGGCCCTCAACCCAGCGTTGTTGCTGAATACGATTGTAGACCGAGGAGATCACCAGCACCAGCAAAGCGGGCAAGGTAATAGCCACCAGTGCCAGTGTCGCACCTACATAGCCATACGTGAGATAGCCCAGGCAAATGGCCCACAACCCGTTGGGGCCAGGGCTAATCTGACCTATCGCAATGGACTCGCCAAAATCAGCATCGACCGCCCAACCATTGGCGATCAGGTCCTGGTGCAGGCTGGGCAGATTACTAAAACCGCCCGATGAGAAAAGCGAGGCCTTTAAGAAAAGCAAAAAATAAAGCAGGGGATTGATCATACGTTACTTCTCACCATCCGGCGCCACCTCTTTTGGCTTGGGCTTGCGCCAATCGGTAAAGCAGACGGCACCGATCAACGCCGCCAGCAGTAATACCACAATCACTGATAGTTTGAACACAATCAGGGCGACAAAACAAAAGACCACCACCAGCAGACTAATGACCGCACGCCACACGCCCTCTTTCGTCACACGTTTGAGCAATGGTTCAGCAAAACCAACCCCCACGAACAACATCACTCCCGCTGTCGCTGGAATAACGCCACGCAGAATAGCCTGTATCGCAGGCACGTGTTGCACGATTTGAAAGCCCGCCGCCAGCAAGCAGGTAATCGCCGCGCTGGGCAGTAGCATGCCCGCCAGCGAAACAACAATGCCCCACGGTCCCCCCAGTTTACGCCCAATCAGCACGGTCAGCGCAATCAAATTAATGCCAGGAGTAAATAAACACAGATTCCAATAACGCAATATTTCCTCACTATCTACCCAGCCATGTTTTTCCACAAATTCGCGCCGAATCAGAAAGAGGGTAGAAGCACCGCCACCAAAGGATTGCAAACCAATGCCACTCCAGATGCGGAAAAGCCGCCAGATGCTCGGATAGGCTTCCTTTTGTACAACCTGCATGACAAATCCACCTTTATAGTAAGCAAAAGATCGGGAACAAAGAGGCACGTGTGAAACGCGCCTCTTTGTTCCCGTATTGTATCTTATAGAACGCTATCAGCGTTCGCTGAGTGGAACAAACTCGACATCCATAGGGCCAGTATAATCGGCCTCTGGACGAATCAAGCGGTTGTTGCTAACCTGTTCGAGAATGTGGGCAGTCCAGCCGGAGACGCGGCTGACCGCGAAGGTGGGGGTAAAGAGATCGCCCGGCAAGCCAACCGAGGAGAGCAATGCGGCAGAATAAAATTCGACGTTCGTATAGAGGCGACGCCCCGGTTTGAGTTCGTCAAGCAGCGCGAGTGCCAACTCCTCAACACGTCGTGCCAGCACAAAACCCTCGGGATCGGCGACTCGTGCCATCTCACGTAATTCTTCGGCACGTGGGTCCTCGGTCTTATAGACACGATGGCCAAAACCCATCAGGCGACCACCTTGCGTAATCGCATCGCGCAACCACGACTCGGCGTTCTCGACAGTACCAATCTCGTTTAACATGTCGAGCACCTTTGATGGCGCACCGCCATGCAGCGGCCCCTTCAGGGCGCCAACTGCTGCCACCACTGCCGAGGCAATATCGGACTCGGTGCTAGCAACCACGCGGGAGGTAAAGGTTGAGGCGTTCATGCCATGATCGGCTAGCAAAACGAGGTACGCATTGAGTCCCTTGACATGCTGCTCTGGTGGCACTTGGCCAGTCAAGAGGTATAGGTAGTTCGCGGCATGATCTAATTCTGGTTGTGACTCCAGCGGCTCCAGACCTGTGCGCAGACGATGAAAAGCTGCCAGGAAAACAGGAAAGGCTGCGGTAATCGCTATCGCCTGTGCCTCTGTAGGCTTACCTTTGACGTTGCTCGCGCCCCAGGCAGAGGCTGCGGTACGTAGGGCATCCATCGGCTCTGCATCTGTAGGCAGTGCGCGAATCACCTGCAACACGGCAGGCGAGAGAATGCGCTGTGCCGCTAGCCGTTCCTTGAGTTGCGTCAGTTCTGCTTGCGTGGGCAGGTGCCCGTACCATAGCAGGTGAGCAACCTCTTCAAACGTGGTTGTTCGTGCCAGGTCATGGATGTTATATCCACGATAGATGAGTCGACCAGCCGTTCCTTCGACTTTGCTCAGTGCAGTTGATGCGGCAACAATGCCTTCTAAGCCGCCCTTGTTTGGTTTCGCGTTCACTGATGTGTTCATCTCTTTTTGTGGTGTACTTTCTGAATTTGCTATCTTCATTGACATTGCATATGGCTCCTTCGCTCTTCTTTGTACGTACGTAAGCCCAGCATACCAATCACATGTACCATCTTTCTAAGTTGTACCATTACATTGTACAAAAGTCAATGAATATTGATAATACTTGATTATAGTTGATTTTGGGGCCCTACGACCCTTTTTGTTGTAATATATCCCATAAAGACGAATTTCTCTATTCTAGAAGGGACATAGGTATGGCTGATATTTCTCAGCTCACGACGTACTTTAACGAGCACACGCTGGAGGCACAGACATTGCTTGAGCAACTGTGTCGTCAGCCGAGCATTGCCGCGCAAGGCTTAGGCATTGAAGAGATGGCGCATCTGGTCGAGTCACTACTGCACGAGGTAGGATTCAGCACGCAGTTGCTACGAGTAGAGGGCGCGCCACCGGCTGTCTACGGCGAATTGCGCGGACGTAGCCCTTACACGTTGTTACTCTATAACCATTACGATGTGCAACCGGCAGAGCCGCTCGACCTATGGCAATCGCCAGCCTTCGAGCCCACGGTGCGCGACGGCAAGCTGTATGCGCGCGGTGTCTCTGACAACAAAGGCGAGTTGGCCGCACGGTTAGCCGCCCTACGAGCGTTGCGCGCCACCGCTGGTGAGCTACCAATCACCATTCGTTGGATTATTGAGGGCGAGGAAGAGGTGGGCAGTCCTCATTTTGACGCTATCGCCGCCAAATACGCGCCATTGTTACAGGCCGATGGCTGTCTCTGGGAGGGTTCCGGCTTCGATGAGACGGGACGCCCCATACTGGCACTCGGCACCAAAGGGCTGCTCTATGTACAGCTTGATATAGAAAGCATAGCGCGTGACGCCCACTCAGGAACCGCCGCCATGCTCCCCAGCGCGGCTTGGCGCTTAGTGCAAGCCCTGGCCTCTATTCGCACACCAGAGGGGCAAGTGCGCATTCCTGGTTTCTATGAAGCGGTACGCACACCGAGTCAGGCCGAGCAAGACGCCTTCGCAGACCAGACCGATATGGATGAACAATTGCGTACCATGTACGGCGTCACGCAATTTGTAAATGGCTTGAGTGGTGCGCGCCTCCGCACCCATGCCGCCTTCACCCCCACCAGCAACATCGCAGGTCTACTCAGCGGCTATACGGGTGAGGGCGTCAAAACGGTGCTGCCCGCGAAGGCGATGGCCAAGATGGATTTTCGCCTCGTTCCCGACCAAGATCCACATGATATTCTCGAAAAGCTGCGTATCCATCTGCGAAACGAAGGTTATGATGATATCCATGTCAGCCTCTTTGGCGCCGCTGAACCTGTCATGACCCCCATCGACTCGCCACTTGTTCAGCGCATCGCCACCATAGCGGCTGCATTTGCGGGCAAGCCAGCTGCCATTACGCCCATCGTGGGGGGCACACTGCCATTACTCGGCGCCCTGCGTCGTCATGTCGGCTTGCCAGGCCTGTGCGCTCCTGGCAATCCCTCTTATTGGGGCAGTGGCGCACACGCTCCCAACGAGCACATTCGCCTCGCCGACCTGCAACAAGCCGTCCGCTACAACTGCTACATGTTCCAAGAATTAGGAAAATAAAGAAAGACACGCCGACGCATGGGCCGTGGCCCATACGTCGGCGTGTCTTTCTTTATTTTTTATACCGCTTTCTGTTCTTCCTTCTGGCTCGCTTCCACGAGTGGGCCACTGGCTTGCTTCTGCATGGCCGCTATTTCGTTCTCGAAGATGCGACGGACAATGGCCACACTACAGGCATAGGTAGAGTCCATCCCGAAGTAGGAGAGACTGCCCGCGCCCAGATTCTTGCCCCTCGTATAGGGAGTATCCGAGGCATAGTGAAGGATGCCTAATTCATAGGGCAGACGGGCGAAATTGATATTTTCTTGAGTTGGGTAGCGCAAGAGGTACTGATCTTCATAGACAGCGTTGAGGTAGGGTCCGCTCTCCATTTCAACAACGGTATAGTTCGTATGATAATAAAAATCTAGGTACTGCCGATTTTGTAAGTATGTGCCCTTGGCGGAGACGGCACGCTGATTGTCGAGCACGGAGCCATAGATCAGGTAGGGCTGCACCTCTGAAGCGGTAAAACAGTTATCGAGCCAGTAAATGTTCTGGCTGTGCTCGTCAAAGACGACATCAGAGATCATCACGTCACCAATGCTGCCATTGAGCGTCGCCGCCTTGCCCAGAATATAGATGCCGTGAATGTGGATCAGGTTTTCCATGATCTCTCGCATCATGCGATAGGCCGCCATGCCGAGCGGGTAGTCAATATTGATGATAATGGCCTTGCTCTTGGCCAGCTGGTCCATGCCCGACATGCGACAGCGGGAATCGATATCGTAAGGATGCAATTTCGCAACCTCAAACACCTGGGCATCGATCTCAACGCCGTGACGCGCCCCAATATACCATGTACCCCGTTCTTGTTCCTCTTTCATGCGTGTACGCATAAACTCTTGGCCAGCGGGGGTGCGTATCCATTCGCGTGCAGCAAAGTAGAGGAAATTTTGCCAGTTGCCTGGTACAATTCCCTCTTGAATTTTGCGGCACTCGTCGGCCAGATAGGGGTCAACACCGCTCAGCGCGAACCGTGTTAACTCCTCATCCCGTCTGAGCACAGCACCTGACATAAGATTCAGCAGACTGTGCGTATTGCTCGACACAAAGTAGACAGGCCGATCTTGCAAGTTAAGTGTGTCCAGTAAGCTTTTCACTGGTGCCCACCATTGGCGCGTGGCTCGTACATAGCCCACGTGCGAGCCACCCAGCATGCGCAGCCAGAAGCTTTTGCGCTGTCGGCCAATCATTAACAGATTTTCCCACAGGCGATCACCCCACATAACCTCAAGGCGTTGCCAGTCATCGGGTGCCATATGTAGCCGCTCACGCAAGACCTTGCTAATCTCGGCGAAGACTGGCGAACCAGGGTCCATGCGCGTCTCAAGCAATTGCAGCGTGGTCGGGTCGGCACGAAGCAAGTAGTACATCTTGTTCCATTCGATTTGGAAGGCAACGAGGATGGGAACGATGTCATCGGTATCGCTGACACTGGCAACATAGACCGCTAACGTCTCGTGTCCATCATAGAACCACTTGCGGCGCCGGGCAGAGGCCGTGACCGATTTCCAGGTATTGACCGCGAAGCCTTGCTGCAAGAACATCTCTTCCGATTGCCCCAACAAGACAAGATTACAAGAGACAATTGAGACAGGAAGGCGTAAGACACTATAAATGAATGCCGACATATCTGGATAGGGAGAGCGTGCATCAGGGTGCAAGCTGGAATCAATATTATAGTGAGCCTGCACCAAAGCCTTCAGACTCACCTCGCCTGAACTGCGCAGCAAGGTGTTATACGTGCGTATATACAGTTCAACATCGCGCTTGCCTGCGTCATGATATTTTTCGCCGTGCTCAAAAACGGGGGAAACCGTCGTATGAGTCACGCGATTGTCATTTGAAGATTTTGTTAGTAATTCATCGTCTCCAAAGCTGCGTTCAAAGCCCTGTGGCTCTGGCATAAGGAGAGGATTCAGGGGTCCACTCATATGGCGTTTCTCATCAAAACCATCGGTAGTATGGGGTTTCTGTGACATCGTTCGTTCTCTCTCTTCGCTGAGAAGCATCTATACATTTGCATTATTATAACACTCACTTGTAAACACGCAATATTCCTACATTCCACAGTGCTTGGACATTTGCACGTAATCAATCTAATTAACGTTTCTTCTTACCTGTAATAGTTCGTGCTTTTTTTGCGCCGAAAAGCAAAAAAATAGCGTACACTAGATAAGAGGTGTTACCAAAGCGTTGAGTGTCCCCATGCTCGACGTTTCCCCCTGGTAATTGCCTCTTCCTTTTTATGGCAGATGCCAACCGCTGTAGGGATCAGCATGAGCGCGTCCAAGAGACATCAACCTAGGCGAACGGCTCAACTTTACAGTAGGGGCGGGGGCGGCGCACGAGGCGGGGCTGGGACCCTTGGGTCGCCCGTGCCGGGGATACCGTTGTGCTTGTCGGCGATACCATCTTCAACAGGTATCGGTATCCCCTGCCCGGGCGACCCAAGGGTCCCTTCCACCCGTCCTCACCGCCCCGCCCCTACTGTAACGAGCGTTCCCACC
>JBBPYR010000170.1:0-32032 GCA_038199755.1 Ktedonobacterales bacterium
CCAGAGTCGCTTGGCAATTTGCGCAATCTTACCTCTTTCCTTTATCTGAGCAATAATCAATTCGCCTTGCTCGCGGCCTCACTTTTTGAGCATTGGGGGAAGCTGCTGTATCTCAATATCACTGATAATCAACTGGTTGAACTGCCTGAGACGATTGGCAAGCTCAGCAATCTCAAGGAGTTGCGATTGTATAATAATCAGCTGACGACGCTGCCCGCGTCACTAGGGGAATTGGTGCAGTTGCGAGAATTACATGTGATGAATAACCAGCTCGCAACTCTTCCAGAGACGATTGGTGAACTGGGAAGGCTCAAGGAATTACGTTTGTCTGGTAATCGGTTGACATCACTGCCAGCATCACTGGGCAAGCTAACGTACCTGACGCAGCTTGATTTGAGGAATAATCGCTTGCTGTCCCTGCCAGAGTCATTGGGCGACCTTGTGGAGTTGACGCACCTCGATTTGCGTGCGAATCGGCTGGTTGCTCTACCCTCCAGTATCGCGGAATTGCCAAGGCTTGAAAAGTTAGATTTACGCTGGAATAAATTGTCGGCTCTGCCTCAGTGGTTGCAACGCTTAGAGCAGCGTGGTTGTGCTATCTATTTGTGAGCAACTCAAATAAATGTGTTCGATCAACTGTGTTTTTGACGAGAAATACTTTCTCCTTATATCTTTCAAGGTATTGCTGCACAAACGCTTCTGTAGGTGGTACAGCAATTCCGCTACTTGGTCCTCCAATAATGTGTATTTTTACCATAGTTTTCCTTCTTTCCATATTACTTTATTGTATCGTATTTATTTTGCACTCAGGGCTCTTCTATGTTCATTTTATCTATTTTCTGGTATTATTCTGATATAGAATATGTATAGTAAAAACGATAACACCTATGCATAAGAATTGTTGAGGGTACAAAGGTCGTGAACCTACAAAATCTACGGGTCTTTCTGAAGGTTGCTGAGCTAGAGCATATTACACATGCTGCCGAGGAGTTGGGGCTGAGCCAGCCTGCGGTAACAAAGACCATTCAAAGTCTTGAACATGACGTTGGCTTAGAACTTGTCGAGCGGCAGGGGCGGCGGATTGCCTTGACCCATGCTGGTCGTGTGTTGCAGAATTACACGCGGCAGATGTTCGCACTTGAGCGTGAGATGGAAGAGGCACTGGCAACATTGCGTGATGTAGAGGGGGGTGAGGTGACGTTGGCGGCCAATACGACGACGGGTGTGTATTTGCTACCACCCATCGTGGCGCAATTCCGCGCACGTTACCCACAGGTGAATTTGCATATAGCCATTCTTAACTCGCATGAGATCGTAGAAGAGACGCTCAACTGGCACCTGGACTTTGGATTGGTCGAGGGCAATCCCTTGATGTTGCCGCCGGGTCTGGTCGTGTTACCTTTCTCGAGTGATGAACTGGTGCTGATTGTTGCGCCCAATCATCCTTGGAGCACTCTGTCCACGCTCAGTCCTGATGCTTTGCGCCACGGTGAACTGGTGATGCGTGAACAGGGGAGTGGTATTCGCGAAGTTATCGAGCGCGCATTGTTGGAACATAACGTGCTGATACGTCCGCTTTTTACCTTAACCGATAATGAGGCGATCAAGCAGATGGTGATAAGTGGAGTTGGGGCCGCGATTGTTTCCGCCATGGCAGTGCGGCGAGAGGTGGAGAATGGGGATCTGAAGCAAATACCGATTAGTGGCATCACTCTACATCCACAATTGAGCCTGGTGCAGCGGGTCGATAAACAGCTATCCCGTGCAGCGCAGGCGTTTCGCACCTTCCTCGGTCCTTATACGCTTGATGAAGGATGCATAGAAGATACTGTGGAAGCATAGAGGGTTGAAAACCGCTGCAACGAGGCGGTTTTCAACCACTTACGTTCCCTCAGATGAGTTTGAAGCCGGAGAGGGCAAGGACGGTTGCCAGGACAGGTCGCATGTAGCGTTCTGGAATGTATTTACTTAGACTGCTGCCCAGAAGGACGCCTGGCAGGGAGCCGATGAGCAAGAGCAGCACAAGGGTCCAGTTGATGGTTCCTGCGGTCAGGTAGCCAATCACACCCGCCGCCAGCAGCATAAACGCCTGAAAGATGTCGGTGCCGACGAGTTCTTTTGGCCCAAGCTTGGGGAAGAGGAACGCCATAGAGACAATAATCAATGTACCACTTCCCACGGAGGTGAGACCAACGAGAAAACCAACGATGGCGCCAATGGCAATGGCAATGGCTGGGCGATAGTAGCGTTCCCATGCGATGTTTGGTGTGATGATTTCGCCGCGTGCGGCGGCACGTTTAGCCGCCTCAAGGTTTTTGCGTTCGATGTGCTTCATCACAAATGGCTTTATGATAAGGAGTATGGCGACGGTAATCAGCGTAAAGCCGAGGGTGTGGAGAATAACGCCATTGATGACGGTACTATAATGCTTGCGTAGATATTGAACCAGCCCGACACTCAAGAGCGTGGCTGGAACGCTGCCGATGGCAAGCCAGAGCGCGACCCTGAAATTGACGTTCTTTTGGCGTATGTGAACAATTGAGCCAACGGCTTTTGTCACGGTTGAATAGGCAATATCGGTACCAATGGCCCACACGGGTGGGACGCGGAAAACAAGAATCATAATTGGAGCCAACAGTGATCCCCCGCCCATGCCGGTAAGTCCGATGAGAAAGCCGATAAGTAGGCCAACAAGTGAGATACGATAGTCCACGCGGACACTCCCCCTAGTAACAGGAAGGCAGTACATTGTTCTGCTATGTACTGTCTTCCTGTAGTTCTTACATTGCTGATACTGTATGAACGGTGATGGTAAGATCGTAATCACTCGACCATACATACGTTATGAGAACCATAACATATTCTTATTATGATTGCAAGTTATCACAACCATATGTTACAACCATGTTATGCTAGTCAAACAATGTAGGTGTTGTTACTAAAGGGCTGAGTTCGCGTATGCTGCCGTCGTGATGGAAGAGGTAGGGGTTGAGCACACCATCCTCGTCACGGGGTGTCAGCCCAGCTTCCTGAATGAAGCGAGAGGCCACGGCGTCACTGCCACGATAGCGCAAGATGGACGAGAGGTAGAGGTGCTTTTGGGCGCGTGTAATGGCGACGTAAGCGAGGCGTCGTTCCTCAGCGATGCCTGATTGGGCTATCGGGCCATCTTCTGCCAGTGTATAGGAGCGACGATGGGGAAAAATGCCTTCGGTCAGACCCATGACGAATACCACTGGGCTCTCCAACCCCTTTGCTTTATGAACGGTCATCAGGCTGACGCAGTCGCGCTTGTTTTTGCTGCTATCTTCGGCTTGCTCCTTGAGTTGGGTCATGGCGGTCAGAAAGTGTCGTATCGTGTGATGACGCTTGGCGATCTGCATCAATTCTTCTAACTCGTCAATGCGCCCTTCCAGCCTGCTCTCCTCGTGATGGGTGGGGGCTTCGGCCTCTTCGTCGCTGTCTTCCTTATGCTTTGAGTCGCAGTGGCGCAGGTGTAGGTCATAGGCATGCTGGCGCAGCAGGCTGATGGCGTGGGCGGGCTGGTTTTTGCTTTCCGTCCATATTTTTTGTATCAACGCGACGAAATCTTTGATGCCGAGCTGGTTCTCAGACCCGATGGTATAGGCATGCTCGGTGCAAAATTGCAGCAAGGGACGGCCACCGGCGTGAGCGGCGAGGGTGCCAAAGAAGCTGGTCGTGAAGCGATGCGACGTTTTGCCAGTTCGTGCGAAGTAGTCACGCGAGGGAATATTGGCGACGACGCGAAAGGCGGCATTTTGCTCTCCACAGTGAATAGGCGTAAAGACTTGGTCCCATTTGAGTGGGTTAGAACTGTTGCGCGCTTCCATATAGTCCTGATAGACGCGCACACCATCGACCAGAGAGAGATAGGCCAGCATATCGCGGGTGGTCTTGCGCTTAAAGAAGGATGAGCCGCCGACGGTGCGATAAGGTACGCCATTGCGTGCGAAGGCGATTTCGAGTGATGCCAGATGATGATTGGTACGGGAAAGCACGTAAATGTCGTGATAGGAAAGGGGCTGCTGCTGTTCGCGCCATGTGCGCACCAGGGTGGCGACGCGGGTCGCAATGCCATCTGCCTCTGCCTCTTGATCGTCATAGGCGGTGACGCTGACGGGTGGGCCATCGGGCTGTGTCGGGCGTAACAGCTTCTCGAAGCCGGGAGTGATCTCGTTGTGGCTGATCAGCTTGTTGGCGGCATCGAGAATCTGTGGGGTCGAACGGTAGTTATGCTCGATCTGATAGATGATGCCTTTGGGGTACATGGCGCGAAACGAGAGAATAGAGGCTTCGGGACTGGCACCACGGAATTGGTAGATAGCCTGATCGGGGTCGCCCACGACGACGACGTTGTGTTTGGGGGCGGCCAGGTATTGAATGAGTTTGTATTGAGATGGATTGGTGTCCTGCGTTTCGTCCACCTGTAGATATTGGTAGCGTCCCTGCCAGGTTTTGCGAAACTTGGGACTACTCTCAAGCAGGGTGAGCGGGACATAGATCAGGTCGGAGAGATCATAGATTTTTTCTTTTTGCTTCGTTTGCTCGTACTGCGTGAAAAATTCTTGGTAGCGGTCGCCCAAGTCTGGCTCGACACCGAGATAGCGACAAAAGAAGTCACTTGACTGCTCTGGTGGCAGGAGTTCTTCTTTGGCGCGGTCAACCGCTGCCAGGACTGCCAGAATATCTATATCCCAGTTCATGCCACGCGATCGGTTGCTGCGCCACGGACGGATAATATCTTCGGCGAGCCATTGGCGCGGTTCGCCGCTGATCAGGCGTTGGTTCAACTCCTGCGGCGTCCATGCCAATTTTTCGCGCAGCATATGATGGCCAAGGCCATGGAAGGTCACGACGCGCAGGGCTTTCATATCCTTTGCTAGTTTGCCACGCGCTTTGAGGGCTTTCAGAGCGCGCTTCTCCATCTCGTCTGCGGCGGCGCGTGTGAACGTCACGCACAGGATGGCCTCGGGGGCGATCCCTTCGTCGGCGATGAGGCGTACCAGTCGCTGCACCAGGATCGCGGTTTTGCCCGTGCCTGCGGCGGCGATAAACGCGGCGGGACCATCCATATGCGCGATAGCGGCAGCTTGCTGGGGATTGGCGACAAATTGTGGTTGCGTTGTATGTGTTGAGTGAGAAGTTGTTTTTGTTTTTTGCTTGGGTCTCTGCGATACCATCTACAAAATCTTTCTACCTGACCAGTCTAAGATTAGGTTGTTACGAATTGGTACTATAGCATGCTATGGAGTAGATTGGCAACTGAATTTAGAACGTTCTGCCTAAATTGCTATAGCGCTTCCCTTACAACTCTGCTGCACAAGAAACGTAAAAGTCATAGAATGTCTGTTATACAGAGGAGAAAACCACTATGGACCCTGTTTTATTTGTGTTGCTATTGCTGTCCCTATTGATTGCAGCTATCGTGTTTGCGCGCTTGCAGCCTTATTCGCGAAAGCGTTCCCAGCAACTAGAGCCAACCACAGATCATGCTGATTCGCCGTCTGCCGATGCTTCCGCGCATACCCATAGTGCCACATCATCGCACTCGCACCAACGGCATGGGACACCACAGCACCATGAAACAACGTCTGTCCACCAACACCATGTTCATGTGGACACGCCGACCTTTCATCATCATTAAGCGTGGAGTAGGTAGCCGCTTCAGGCTAATTGAGCGATTGCCATGAACGGATGTGTTTCGCGTGCAAGCGAGAAGGAGAGAGAGTGATGCTGGACGACACTTCACATCATAATACAGCACTGGGCTTGACCTCGCGTTGGACGGCGGGTGTGCGTGCCAGGGAGAGTCAGCGCGAGGATCGCCTGTTTGATGATCCCTGGGCTGCGCTGCTGGCGGGTGAGCTTGGCGCGGAATGGGCAGAGCATCAGTCAGGTGACAACGGCGTTTCAATTATTGTGCGAACGCGTTTCTTTGACGATTTTTTGCAACGCGTTGTGCAGGAGCATACGATAAGGCAGGTAGTGCTGCTGGCGGCGGGTATGGATACGCGGGCGTTTCGCCTGTCATGGCCTGAACGGACACGCTTCTTCGAGCTTGACCAGCCACAAGTGCTGGCCTATAAAGAGGAAATTCTGCAATCCGCAGGGGCACAGGCAGGCTGTGAGCGACATGTGCTCAAACTGGATCTCACAAAACCCTGGCGAGAAGCATTGATCAGGAGCGGGTTTGCGTCACAACATCCTGCCGTCTGGCTGCTTGAGGGATTTCTGCATTATCTCCCAAGCGAAGGGGTTGCGCGTGTGCTTGATGATGTAACACAACTGGCAGTGTCAGGGAGTTGGCTGGGCTTCGATACCATTAATAGCGATATGCTGACCTCGCAATGGACGCGGCAATGGGTTGAGGGATTGGCGGAACTTGGCACACCCTGGCTGAGCACAATGGACGAGCCAGAGGCTGTGCTGGCTCAACGTGGTTGGAAGGCTGCAGTAATCCAGCCCGGCGAAGCGGAAGCCAACTATGGTCGTTGGCCTTATCCATCTTTGCCGCGCACGGTTCCCAATATGCCTCGTAGTTGGTTTGTGACCGCACAAAAACAATAATCTAAGGGCTATATCGCATGTGGGTAGTGTATTGTTTAGCCAGTGCGCTACCCACATGCGATATGCCTTTTGGTGGTTCAAGTGTAGTACTCTTTGTCTTTGAGGCGTTGTCTCTTTGTGTGTAACGCGCTACAATGCAATTAACATGCTTTTGTGGTGAGGAGAGAAGGAGAAACAATGCCTCGAAAACTGAATGCGCTTGAGATTGCCGAGGGCGCATTGTTGTCAGATATTGCTGTGGTGTTTCAACTACTGGTGCTATACTTGCCTGTGGGTGGCGATTTATTTCGTCTGCCCATTTTTATTGTGTTTGCGGTGCTGGTGTTGCGGCGCGGCCTCTACGTGGGTATTATGGGGATGTGCGTCTCGTTCTTTATTGTTGGTGTCGTGATGGGGCCAGCCTTTATTCCCACCATGTTCCTGGAGGCGGCTGGCGGTCTTTTTCTGGGTATTACGATGAGGCACCGTCTGCGCCATATCACCCTCATCCTGATCGGTATTAGCTGTGGGGCGTTGGCTCTCTATTGCCTGACGTTTATCACGCTCTTCCTGGGTGGACTACCGATTACAAATATTGTGCGTTCTCTGCATTACGCCTATCTTACTATGGTGAATATCGTCAATACCGTGAGTGCGAGTGTAGGTCTGGGCAATTGGTGGCGGCACACGTTATATCCTCCCATCAATGTGCTAGCGATGTGGAGCCTTGTATACTGGTGGGCTCTGCTCTATGCCGCGCTCTGGTTGGTGATGCTGCCTGTGGTGCCCGTTGTCTATGCTATGACCAACGTTTTTGCACGCTTGCTTGGCTATGAGGTGCGCGCATTTCCAGGACTCTATGTACAGCGGCTCATCCGTCGTCTCTCTCGTCCATTGGTCAGGCGGATGGTGCGACAGCGGAGACAGCGGCGCGAGGGCAAGCCGTTGAAACGAGGTGTGCAGGCATGAATGAGTCATTGATTGATATTCAGCAGATCATGTTTACCTATCCTGTACAGCCGACAATGGGGACAATGGGGACAGCAGGAACTATAGGGATACAAGGTATGCCAATCTATCCTGCTCAATCCTCTAGGTCCGCACGGGATAGGGATGCCGTGCAAATAGTGCGTGAGGCGACAAAACCAGCCTTATACAATGTTACGTTGCAGATACAACAGGGAGAATATGTGGTGCTGCTCGGTCATAACGGCAGTGGCAAATCGACGCTGGCTCGTCATTGTAACGCTTTGTTAGTACCCGATGATGGCAATGTTCTAATCGCGGGTCTCAATACACGCGACAAAGGGCAGCAGCGTGCCATTCGCAATACTGTAGGTATGATCTTTCAGAACCCGGATAATCAAATCATCGCGACGATGGTAGAGGATGATGTGGCGTGGGCGTTGACGGTACGCGGATACCCTGCTACCCTTATTCATGAGCGTGTTGAGCAGGCTTTAAGCGCGGTAGGCATTCTTGATTTACGCAAGCGTTCGCCCCAAACGCTCTCAGGTGGGCAGCGACAACGCTTGGCCATCGCTGGCGTGCTGGCACTACGTCCAAGCTGTATTATTGCTGACGAGGCAACCTCCATGCTCGATCCGCTTTCGCGCCAGGAGATTGTGGCCTTACTACATCAATTACATCAGGAATATGGTCTCACCATTCTTCACGTGACACACCTGCTAGATGAAATCGTACTAGCGCAACGGGTGGTGGTGATGGAGCAGGGTGAGGTGGTGATGCGGGGAACGCCCGCCGAACTGTTTGCTGATCTAGCACGCTTGCGGGCGTTAAAACTTTCTATTCCAGAACCGATTGAGCTAGCAACGCGCTTACGTGAAGCGGGGATGCCAATTGCTAGGGAAGCGATTACGCTTGAGGCTATCGCGCAGGAGTTGAGCCATTGAGCACTTCTATTATTGTTGTCGAACAGCTTTCACACCGTTATTCATCTGGCGCGCACGCGAAGATCGCGCTGGCGGACATCAGTGTAGAGATTGCGCTTGGGAGTTGCGTCGCGATTATTGGCGTGACTGGCTCGGGCAAGACGACGTTGGTGCAGCATTTCAACGGACTGCTCCGTCCAACGAGTGGCCGTGTGATTGTTGATGGTATCGATGTGGAGGCGTCAGGAAGCGATCTGCGTGTGTTGCGGCAGAGGGTGGGCATGCTTTTTCAGTTCCCAGAGACGCAGTTGTTTGAACACACCGTATATGCGGATGTGGCTTTTGGCCCAAAGCGCATGGGGATCGGACGGCACGAGCTACGTGCGCGTGTACATGGGGCTTTGGAGCTGGTGGGTCTGCCACACAAGGAGTTCGCGGCACGAAATCCCTTTGGCCTCAGTGGAGGGCAGCGCAGGCGCGTGGCTCTGGCTGGCATCTTAGCCATGTCACCGAAAATTCTGGTGCTGGACGAACCAACCGTTGGATTGGATGCGGAGGGTCGCGACGAGTTCTATAGCTACCTGCGTCGTGTGCAGCGCGAGCAAGGCGTCACGATTGTACTGGTTTCGCATGACATGGCAGAGGTGGCTGCCTTAGCCGATATGCTTGTAGTACTGCACAATGGCTGTCTGGTGATGCAAGGGCTACCACAACATGTTTTTGCCGAGAGTGAGCTGCTCCATAAATGGGGGTTGGCAGCACCGCCGCTCAGCGAGTTGCTGTCGTTGCTGCGGCAGCGCGGGGTAGCGGTGCCTGTGCATATCACGACGTTGGATGAAGCGTTTGCATGGCTTTCTTCTCATGTATACAGTCGAGATAATGTGTAAGCGATGTGCAACATGAGTAAACATGCGTGAATACTATATCTATGATGCGCAAAATCAATGGAGTCTATCTGTATGCTTAATACTATTGCAATTGGCACGTACTTTCCTGGCAATAGCCTCTTGCACCGCTTGCAATCCAGAACGAAGCTACTCGCCCTGCTGTGGATTGTGGTGACGATGACGATTGCGAATCAGCGGATGTGGCATTTTGTGCCATTTTTGGTCATCTGTCTGCTGGTTGGTCTGGCCATTGCCTGCTCAGCGATTCGCCCCGGTGAAATATGGCGGCGCATCTGGCTGCTGGTCGTCTTGATCCTCTTGGGGGCACTACCGACGCTTTTCACTTTTAGTGATAAGCAGGATAAGCCGTTACGCACGTTTGGTCCTTTTCTAACGTCGTATGGTGCTGGGCGCCAGATTGTGTTTCCTCTCTTTCTGGTAATGCTGCTGCTCCTGTTTTCGTCGTGGCTGCCACGGACACGGCAGTGGTGGCACTCTAGCTGGCTCAAGCGGGTGCGTGGGTTGCCGTTGTTGTTTGGTATTATCAGCGGCGGGTTTTTGCTGGTGACGCTGGCAATTCCTGCTGTGACACCATTGTTGCTAGGTCCTCTGGTACTTACACAGAGCGGTGTATGGTTTCAGGCCAGCTTTTTCCTCGCTTTGTTGGTGTTATTTGTCTTGTCTTTGCTGCTCACCATGACGACCTCGCCAGTGGCGTTAATCGAAGGGCTGACGATACTGCTTGCTCCCCTGCGCCGCTTCCGCTTGCCTGTTGATGACTTCGCGCTGATGACCTTGATTGCGCTGCGCTTCATCCCTACCTTGCTCGAAGAGGTGCAATTGTTGATGAAGGCACAGGCGTCGCGTGGGGCGGACGTTGCCAGTGGGACTATTCGTGAACGCATTCAGAGCGTGACAATGCTCTTTGTGCCGCTGATGAACGGCGTGTTACGGCGCGCCGCTGAGCTAGCAACCGCGCTTGAGGCACGTGGCTACGAGGTGGAGGGCCAGCAAACCATGCTCCACGAGCGGGCATTTGCCGTGATTGATTATATGGTGCTGGCTGTGGTTATGGTGCTGACCACGTCGTCGCTTTTCCTCTAATATCGGTATCGGTGTGCTGACCACGTCGTTGCTGTTCCTCTCTGGTACCTCTGAAGCTGGTATAGGTGCGTTTGGCTGTCTTCGCGCTGGCAAAAAGACGACGATTGTCCGAGGAAACGGGGACGTAGGCTGTGTATAGTGTAGCTATACTATATACGCGCAACCAACGCATAAGAGGCCTCACAAAGAGCTAAAAAGGAGATTGTATGAGGAAACTTCAGTATTATCTGGTTGATGTCTTTACAGATCGTCCTTTCGGCGGCAATCCCTTGGCCGTTTTTCCTGATGCACAGGGCATTTCTCCTGCTGTTATGCAGTCACTGGCGAAAGAACTGAATCTTTCGGAGACGACATTTGTGCTTCCGCCGCAGCAGGCGGGAAATGATTGTCAGGTGCGTATCTTTACGCCTGCCGTTGAATTGCCGATGGCGGGTCATCCCACGGTCGGAACGGCGTTTATTTTGAGCCATAACAACCTCATCTCGCTCACTGAGCCAGAAACTACGCTCTTGTTTGAAGAAGGGGTGGGTGTTATTCGTGTCACGCTCTCTGTAAAGGATGGACAGGCTTCTATCATTCAGATGCGCCAACCATTGCCCACTTTTGGGCCGCAATTTACGGAGCGAGACGCGATTATGCGGATGCTTTCGCTTGATGCTGCTGATTTTGATGCTGCCCTTCCTTTTGAGGTGGTTTCTTGTGGTGTGCCATTTCTCTACGTGCCAGTAAAAAGCCTGGAGGCGGTCCGCCGGATTCGCTTCCGCCGCAATGTGTGGGAGCAGACGTTGCGCGATTTTGTGGCACCACATATCTTTGTGTTTACGCAAGAGACTGAGACTGCGCATGCGACTGTCCATAGTCGTATGTTTGCCCCTGCGATGGGGATTGTGGAGGACCCGGCAACTGGTGCGGCTAGTGGCCCGTTGGGGTGTTATCTGGTGCGTCACGAACTGGTGAAGCTGGATAATGTGGTCGAGTTTGTGAGTGAGCAGGGCTTTGAGATCGGACGCCCTAGTTTTGTCACGATAAAGATTGCGTTGGAGGGGAGGCGCATCACAGGTGTGCAGATTGGTGGGCAATGCTATTTTATGGGTGAAGGTTCTCTTGAGCTAGCAATGTAATGTGGGAGGTGGAAGGTGGGTTATATTGATATATGGAGGTTTCTCAACCTGAACAGCAGGATTTTGGCATATCTCCATGGTTTCTTAACTGCACGTTAACTAGGTATTCCCTTGTATAGGTTATTATAAGGGTGGGGAAAATGTTACGGGGGAATGTCCTGGGGGGGATGTTCAACCACGAGGTAACATGCGGCAAGGGACGCATACCTTGGATATCCTGGGGGGGATGTCCTGCACTAACTTTTGAATCCCTGCTCTGGGGGAGTAAGAGGGGAGAACTTCTTAGAGGTTCTCCCCTCTTACTGCTTATTATAGAACAGGACAGATGGGCGCGGGTGGCCTTGCAAGGTCGCCCGCGCCCATCTGTCCTGTTCTATTTAAGTTTCGCGTATGCCCATTTCGTCCAGTTTGCGTTTCATGCGTTGTAGCCCAAGGCGCATGCGCGCTTTCACTGTCCCTAGTGGTATCTGACATCCTTCGGCAATCTCTGTATGGGTCCAGCCTTGAAAATAGGCAAGCTCAATCACCATCCGCTGTTCTGTGGGCAGGACCATTAGTGCCTCGCGAACTTTCGCGCTTTGCACATTTTGCCATGCCTCTTCCCATACGTCAGGAACAGCCGTGCGTTCATCTCGTTCCACCTCTTCCCAGTTAGCCTCTTTGAGATTTGAACGGCGGCGCACGCCACGCAGGTAATCAATGGTGCGATGATGAATGATCGATACAAGCCAACTTCTTACAGCTCCCGATTGTGGTGAATATGAGGTGGCACGTTTCCACACGGATAGAAACGCATCCTGTAAGAGGTCTTCGGCGATTTGATGATCTGCTACCATACGATATGCTAGTGAGTAGAGGATGCGATTATAACGCTGATATAATGGTTCCATCGCCCATACTGCTCCCCCGGCAATGGCATTGATTAAGACCTCATCACTGAGCTGTTCTATTGGCAGAGAGATATATCCTGGTGTCTGACTGTTGTCAGTCTCCCCATCCTTAAATCTCGGCATGGTATCCTTCTTCTCTGTTGGTACTGATTACAGTACGTCCCAAGAGCGATTTTAGATCATATATATTCGATATGACTATTCATTTTTGATTTTTATAGGAAATGTTTTCCCCTCCATCTGTTCAAAGGCGAAGCGTAGTGAGGGGGGAACGGGGTGAGGACGACCAGTTCGGTAATTGCACCAGACGAGGATCGACTTACCAGTGGCAAAGATGCGTTGATGATCTTTGATGTCGTGTATCTGCTGCTCCATAGAAAAGCTCGTGCGCCCAACATGGACAACACGCACACCGACTTCTGTGCGGTCAGAACGTATGAGCGGAAGCTCATAGGTGCAGGAAACTTCTTTCACGAGCACGCCATAATGACTCCCGTTCGGGCGCGTCTGAATGCGAGGGTTATGTGGTGAGTGAGATACGATACCCTCAGCCTCTTGATGCTCCTCGCGGGAAGGCCACTCGTTGAGCCATGTTTCCAGCTGATTGAAATAATAACTTCTCGCTTCCTCAAAATAGGTGAAATAGACTGTGTTATTTACGTGTGCCAAGGGATCAAGGTCGCGAAAACGAATTTGTAGTGGGTACCAGCAAGGAAAATTATCACTCATAAGGCTCTTCCTCTTTCCTTTCATTTATATGCTATGCTTGTTCTAATAGTAGCAGAAGAGGGCTATGCGAGACAATGGCACTCCTGAACTTCTCCAGGGAAACGATAATCCCTGTGGCGAAAACAGAAAAAGAAGCCAAAGTAGATTTGGGGTAATCCGTAGCTGCCGTAGTGGCGTATTACATTGTGGTATCGGGTTTTAGGGGGGATGGCACAGCGAGGACATATGTGCGATTGCGCTCTGGTCGTTACTCTTGCTGTGATCCTGAAACTTCGGAGTGGGTACCATATCATTAAGAATTAGCAGCTAATCGATAGAGTGGTAACCGGAAAAGGATTATATCAGTATATTTGGATAAAAGTACTACTCACCTCCTTCCTTCTCTGGTCCTGAAAAAACCCCTCGGTGGAACACATCCTGTGCTCTACCGAGGGGTTTTTCTGTTTTGGCTTCTGATGGGGAACGGATAGTGATGATGACCAAAACTTCTATAGAAATTTATGATATGGACAAAACGTCTATCTATCAAATGAAGGCTACTGCTAACAGAAAACAGTTCAAAACTTTATATAGTATCTTCCTATAAAGACAAAATTATGTTATAATACTGTAACGTTCTGGTGGCATCGACCGTATAACAGATGAATTGCTGGCAGACCGTCTTTCTGTCGATAGGATATTGATAGAAACAGAACAGTAAAGGACCTTTATGAGAATAGCACACATAGCCCCGCCGTGGATTTCAATTCCACCTAAAAGCTATGGTGGGACGGAGAACGTCATTCACTATCTGGTGGAAGAAGAAGTGGCGCAGGGGCACGATGTAACCTTGTTAGCTCCTGGCGATGCACAAACATCGGCACATCTCGTTTCTTTTTTCGCTGAGTCATTGATTGCTTCTGGAGTCCCTTGGCAGGGTCATCTTAAGGCATATTACCATATACAAAAAGCCGTGGATTATGTTAAAGAACATGACTTCGACATTGTTCATTTGCATCTCTCCTCTAGCGCGGATATGTATATCCTACCTCTCGTCAGTCAACTCGCGACCCCGTATGTAGTGACTTTGCATAGCCGCTTCCCCTTTGATCGTGTCCAACAGTGGACGGGTGATGCTGATAAGTACTTTATGGAATGGCTGAAAGATGTACCTATCATTGCCATCAGCGAATGTGCCCGCGATGAGGTGGCTTATCCGTTGAACTTTGTCGGTGTGGTGCATCACGGATTGCCGCTTTCCCAATTTCAGGCTACGACTTCTCAACCTGAAGATTTTTTCGTCTGGCTAGGCCGTTTTGTCCCTGAAAAGGGTGCTCACCTAGCTATTGAGGCGGCGCAACGTGCAGGTGCCTCATTAGTGCTTGCCGGTGTCGTAGATCAGGGCGTTGATGAGTCTGTACGCTACTTTGATGAGCAGATCAAGCCTCACATAGATGGTGAGCAGATTCGCTATATTGGCCCGGTGAATTTAGAGCAAAAAATGGACTTGTTGAGTCATGCTCGTGGCATGTTGAACCCGATTGCCTGGGAAGAGCCGTTCGGTATGGTTATGTTAGAAGCGATGGCGGTTGGCTGTCCGGTGATCGCGTTTGCACGCGGAGCTGCACCCGAAATTGTGATGCACCGAAAAGGTGGCTTTTTAGTACATGATGTGCGGGAAATGGTGCAGTTCATGGCGAAGATTGATCAGCTTGATCGCAATGCCGTTCGTGAGCATGCTCTGCAACATTTTTCTGCCCCTTCAATGGTGCAAAAGTATATCAAGCTTTATCGTAAGGTTGTCACCGCTGCCAGAAAGCTCTATCTGGTCAAGCCTGCCGCGACCATTACCACATTACGCCCTCCGTTGATCCCTCAAACTCCTGTTGATACAACTGATGTATCATCTCTGGTAGCATTCCCTTCTACTCTTGTTGCTCGCAACAGGGTAGAATTGGAGCCTCCTTCCTAAAGGTGTGTAGACGCTCAGCAATGGTGCTGAGCGGCCCACGCTTTCTTCTCCTAATAGCCTCTCCTCCATGCAGATAGACACACTCGCATAACTCAAAAGAGTCGTTGCTGTTGTATCTCAGGATCGTTTGGCTCTTGTTGCCATGTTAACGGTGGTAGCGGTACCAGTGCGCCCACACGTTGATACAGAGCAGCACAAATCTCAGGTGAGTGTTCTTCAAAGGGGCAGTGGCAAAAGGCATAGACCGTCGTGCCTTGTGTGAGCCATTGTGCTATCTGTTGCGACCAGCTATCAAGCAATGGTTCGTTGACCTCCATGCGTGGATGACCGATGTAGCGCAAGAAGGTGAAGTCAGTGGTGAGGGCAATTTGAAGGGGGAGATTAGGCTTGCGTTCACGTGCCTGTAATACTTGCTGCTCTTTTGTTGAGCCAACACGGATGGGTCTTGTATCCATCATCACCCGTGCGACATTGTGCTGGCTGAGCAATGAATTCAGTTCCTGAGCGTACTGCTCACTATAAAAGTCGGCGTGGCGCACTTCTACAGCTAAACGTACATCGGTTGGCCAAAACTGGAGGAATGCTTCGAGTTGCGCCAACTGAGCAGGGTTGAAAGAGGGTGGTAGTTGCAGAAACATCGGCCCTAGTCGTGTTCCTAAGCCACGCATGCGCTCAATAAAAAGCAGTGTCTCATCTCTGCTATTTTCAAGCTGTGTTTCATGGCTGATGCTGCGGGAGACTTTGGGACAGATGCGAAAGGTCGGGGGCGTCTCCTGGCTCCAGCGAGCAATGGTTTCAGTAGAAGGAAGAGCATAAAATACTGTGTTTCCTTCTACCGTGTTCAATTGTCTACTGTAAAGACGCAAAAAATCGCTGGCAGGAGTTCGCGCCGGAAAAAAGGAACCAACCCAATCTTTGTAACCCCACATGGGACCGCCAATATACAATGTGGACACAGTGTACTCTCCTACATCTGCGCATCATGCTAAATACGATGCCCGCCAACGTTCCGAGAAGAAGGGTGTTCATACGTATACCTCTCGAAAAAATGTACTAAGTTATACATTATTGTATGGTATGGATGCTGTTTTGGCAAGGAGGCATAGATGACTTCAATAGGGTCTATGCGAGGCGGCAACCATCATTTGCCGCCTCGCATAGACCCTATTGAGTTTACTGCCAGAACTGCGCACGGATATTCATGATAATGGAAGAGGATGCACAGGGACAGACGCTCCATACCCCTGCGGCACCAACGTTGGCGTTGCAATGGCCCTTTGCGTCAATGCTGCAATAGGAACCGGACATGTTGCCGTTGCTTTGCACGGTGCCAGAGAAGAGCAGTGGCGCATTGCCGTTATAACTGCTGACCGTAAATTGAATATGCTGATTGGTGGTGACGCTGCCCGTAAAGGAGTTGCTGCCAACGAGCGGCTGATTGACCGTGAAAAAGCCGCTAATCGCTCCCTGATTTTGTTTCACTGAGGAGAGAAACATAGAAGCCTTGATGTCGGGGGTTGCCGTTGTGTCATCGACAACGCCGCTATATGAGCCTACAAGATGTGGAAAGACAAACGGTTTAGGCGTTGGTATAGGTGTAGGCGGCGGCGGCGCGGGAGTTGGCGTAGGTGGTGGCAGATGGGGTGTCGGTGTTGCCTGTATAACAGGCACTGTCGTGGGGTGAGAAATAGGCGTAGAGCCAGCTACGACAGGTGGATGGCTACTGACGACCGCCGTTTTTGTGGGCGTGACAACATGCTTTGTCGGAACTGCTGTCGCGACTTGTGGCGTGCTGACACCTACCGTGCTTGCTGCCATGGTAGGTGTTAGCAGGGCAGGCTGGTCTACGAGCGGAAAGAGGGTGCCGTGATGTTGTATGTACCACAATGAGCCGAGGCTACCCGTGATGAGTACGAGACAGGCCAATAAGAGTAGTAAGAGTGGCAATGCACGTCTTTTTTTACGTGCTTGTGATGCATCTCTGGCTTGTTGCGCTGAGGCCTGAACAGGACGAATGATTACTGATGGACGAGCTTGTGGTAGGACCGCTGCCACGGACACAGGTGGAATTTCTGACGGAAATGGTAATTGTTCTATAACTTCTTCGGTATCATAGGAAGTATTAGTGCTAACACCAACATCAACAGCAGGCAGTGTGAATGCGGCCCAGAATTGGGCAACGTTCGCAAAGCGCGCAGTACTTTTGATTGCTAGAGCTTTATGGATGGCATGGGTGATGGGTGCTGGTAGTTCCGGCACTAGTTCGTCAAGTGGTGTGAGTGGATCAAACTCGCGTGTGCCTATGTTGGTCATGCGCGTGAGGGCGTCTATTGGCACCATGCCTGACAACAGGGCATAACAGGTGGCAGCGAGCCCATAAATATCTGTGGCGATGTTGGTGCCACGCCCGTATTGTTCCGGTGCGCCGTAGCCGGGGGAGCAGTGCCGTACCGCTGTTGTCGTGGTATCTTCATCATATGCCTTAGCAATGCCAAAATCGACAAGGACTGCACCCGCGCCAGAAATAGGAATAATAATATTGGCTGGTTTGATATCGCGATGTAAAATAGGTGGTCGCTGACTATGGAGATAAGTGAGCACCTCAGCGACTGGAGCTAGTATGCTATAGACCTGCTCTAGGGAGAAACGGTAGTCAGGCTGTTGTCCCCGCAATTGCTCCAGGTTGGGGCCTTCGATATAATCCATCAGCAAATAGACGCGTTGAAGTTCTTGCTGCTCAAAGACGCGATAGACGCGTGGCAGAGCCGGATGATCGTGCTGCTTGAGCACCTCACCCTCGAAAAAAAAGCGGTTCCGATCCTTCTCATCGGGATCGATAATCTCTTTAAGCGCAAATAGATTGCCCCTCACGCGCTGGTCTCGCACGAGATAGACGGCTCCGAAGCCACCTTGACCCAAGAGTGCTTCAATGACATAACGTCCCTGAATGACACTTCCAACGGGGAGAGTAGTATGTACCTCTTGCACTGCAACCTTCACCTTATAAAAAATAAAATAAAAATAACAAAACACCCCTCTATAGTTACAATAAACGGGATGTTTTGCGCTTTCTGGTGAAGGATATGAAGATTAATAGCCTTTCCTATTCCCTTTTACTGACGTATTATCTGGCAATACTGCGGCATCAGGCTGTTGAGGATTGATAATGGAACTAGAGGAGATCGGGTTCACCTTCCAGATACCAAAGCCGTTGGTATGATCGCAGGCGTTGTTTTGATAGCTACAATAACTACCAGATAGGCTACCATCTGTATGCACTTGTCCAAAGAATTGCAGTGGTGGAAGCCCATTCACGCCGGGAACTTGAAACTGAATATTTTTATTGGCGTCAACTGTCCCTGTAAATGGACCACTCCCTTGCAAACTACCGCCAACAGTGAAGTAGCCGCTAATAGCTGTTTTATTCTGCTTGATTTGTGAAAGTGTCATAGCATCTGTCGTCGGTGGTGAGGTTATCTGGTCACTGATCGTCCCTTGATAGAAACCCGCCAGTTTTGGCACACTTGATACCGGAACGGGAGTGTTCGTAGGTGCCATTGTTGATCGTGCAGTTGGCGTTACAGCCGCCGTGGCTGCGCTCGTTGGTGATGTGTGTGCCGTGGTTGGTGTGTGAACTACACCCGTCTTGCCACTTGTCGCAGGAGGTGTGGTAACCGTTTGACCAGAATGAAACAC
Organism: Ktedonobacterales bacterium; assembly: GCA_038199755.1. Classification (GTDB taxonomy): domain Bacteria; phylum Chloroflexota; class Ktedonobacteria; order Ktedonobacterales; family Ktedonobacteraceae; genus JBBPYR01. The sequence continues at coordinate 18,838 of JBBPYR010000170.1, forward strand.
GTTAGTACCGAGTAGGATACCAGCACCAAGCGCGACGAGCGCAAGAGCCAGTATAAACAGCACAATTGCGCCTCGTCTCCTCTTCCGACCAGGCTCGGGTTTCCTACGGATGATAGCTGTTGGCGTATTTTCATCTGCTGGAACGGGGGTCACAGGAATGGGCGATCGACGAGCATAGGTCACAACAGGAACTACTTCCCTGGCTTGTTCTGCATTTAAGGCTTGCCAGAATTCATCAACACTTGCGAAACGATCATTACTATTGATGGCCATGGCCCGTTGTATGATTTCAGATACCGCGACTGGTATTGTCGGTACGATGGTATGAATGGGTTCAAGCGGGTCTTGTCCCTTACTGCTGAGTTGCGTCATACGATAAAGGGCATCGGTTGGGACGTTACCTGTCAGCAAGGCATAAAAAGTAGCTGCCAGTCCGTAGATATCGGTGCGTGTGTTGGTGCCACGGGCATATTGCTCTGGTGCGCCATAACCAGGGGAACAGTGGCGAATGGCAGTAGTAGTGGAATCTTCGTCATATTCCTTTGCGATACCAAAGTCAACCAATACGGCATCGTCACCCGAATTAGGAACGATGATGTTTGCTGGCTTGATGTCACGGTGAATGATCGGTGGGTGCTGTTTGTGCAGATAATTAGCCGCAGCCACGATAGGACTCATAATTGTCATCACTTGCTTTAAGGAGAAGCGTTTCTCTGGCTGCTGGACACGGAGCATTTCTAAGTTGGGCCCCTCAATATAATCCATCAACAAGTAGGCACGATTATGAGTATCATCGTCAAAGACGCGATAGACACGTGGCAACGCGGGATGATCCATCCGTTTGAGGACTTCGCCCTCAAACGTAAAACGCTCCCGTTCTGGTTTGTTGGCATCGACGACCTCTTTGAGCGCGAACAAATTACCTTTGACACGTTGATCACGCACCAGGTAAACGGCTCCGAAGCCACCTCTGCCAAGTAGACCTTCTATAATATATCGATCTCGTACCACGCTTCCCGTGGGGAGAATTGCTTGAACGTCATGCACCCCTTCACCTCGTAAAGAATATATTCTCTTGTGAGATTATATTCATGCTAATAAGACAATGGCAAGCACAGGCGTTTAAACCAGTTCTTTCATGATCTCTTGATTTGTGGGCAACGACGATGTATCAAAAGTAATCAGGCGTGCGCCACGCTGGAAGGTAAAGTATGCCCATGCCCATTGGAACAGCACTACTGCGCGATTTCTGAAGCCGATCAGGTAGAGGATATGTACCGCTAGCCAGAGAAACCAGCCGATAAAGCCGCTGAATCGCAGCCAACCGAAATCGGCTAGGCCAGACGAACGACCTATCGTTGCTAGATTGCCTTTATTCAAGTAGTGGAATGGCTTGACCTGTAGCTTGCCCGCAACACGCTGTGTTATCACCTTGGCGACATAGTGCCCCTCTTGCATCGCCACAGGAGCAACCCCCGGTAACGGCTTGCCTTTTTCAGAAAGCGTGGCTGTGTCCCCAATGACAAACACATGTGGGTGTTCTGGTAGCGAGAGGTCTGGTTGCACTTTGACGCGGCCCGCACGATCTGTTTCGGCATGGAGCCATTTGCCCGCGGGTGAAGCAGACACACCAGCGGTCCAAAGAACCGTTTTTGCTGCGAGATGATGACCCGCGATGAGCACACCATCTTCGTCAATGCCTGTCACGGCTTCACCGATTCTTACCTCAACTCCTAGTTGATTGAGGGCTTGCTGCGCCTTGTTCGCTAGTGACTCTGGGAAGGCTGGCAGAATGCGTGGGCCAGCTTCAAGCAGCAGAATGCGTGCCGATTTGGGGTCGATGTGCCTGAAATCAGTTGCCAAGGCTTTATGCGCTAGCTCGGCAATCGCACCCGCCATCTCAACACCTGTGGGACCAGCTCCGACCAATGCAAAGGTCAATAATGCTTGTTGTCTTTGTGGGTCGGTTTCTATTTCTGCAGCCTCGAATGCCAACAATACTTTGCGGCGTACAGAGGTGGCGTCAACGATTGTTTTTAAGCCAGGGGCGTATTGCTCCCATTCGTCGTGTCCAAAGTAGCTGTGGGTGGCACCTGTGGCAACGATCAGGTAGTCGTAAGGCAATGTACGATCTTGCAGTAGGACGTGCTGTTGCGCAAGGTCTATACCTGTGACTTCTGCCATCATGACGGATGTGTTCTTCTGTGCTCTCAAAATGTGGCGAATAGGAGCTGAGATATCCGCGGGCGAAAGACCTGCTGTCGCAACTTGATATAACAAAGGCTGAAAGACGTGATGATTATTGCGATCTATCACCGTCACCTCTACTGGTGCATGTGCGAGGGCGCGGGCAGCTTGCAAGCCACCAAAGCCTGCCCCAATAATAACGATACGTGGTTTAGAGGGGGTGGCAAGATTATAAAGTTTATCAGTATGCTGTTCAATGGCTGGTGTATCCATCGTTCTCGTCCTTCTGTCTCAGTCGGAGGCAGCCGTTTTCATCTACTATTTCTTCTCATTATTACCAACAAGTTCGCATCCTGATTCATTCCTATAATCTGTGCTTTATGCTTGCTCTAAAAATGTAAGCATTGCGATCTCCACTGCTTCATCCTGTCCCTGGATTTGGGATGATCGGTTATCAGGATCAGTCTTTGATGTAGGATGTGTGGTCGTCATTGTGTCTTATCTTCCATCAAGAACAACTTCTAGCAGTTACATACTATCGAACACTTTGTATATTTTTCACGTAATGAGTATGTCTAATGTAGACAAAAATTATTTCACGGGCGGAAATGCGGTTTGTCTTCTTATGAGAGTGCTGTTTCGTACCATAAGAGAAAGGTCTAAAGTCCACTACAATGGGCGAAACATACATCTTCCGAACAGAAAAACGCCTGATGTTTTCTATGTATTTCTATCTAGATAGTAAATCGATATTTCATGAAGATAACTTTCTGAAATAGAGCTGTGAGAGGATGAATAGTCATGAAAATAGTGCTCAAATTAATAAAAAAACTCTTCACATTCGTATTGAAAATAACAATTTTCTTCGTCGGTAGAGAGGTGCTGCGTAAGAAACGCATGGAGGCGCAGGTACGACAGCTTGCTCGCCAAGAAGCTCAGCAACGCATGAATGAGTTTCTGAGTATTGCCAGCCATGACTTGAAAACACCCCTTACTAGCATCAAGGGGAACATACAACTGATGGCGCGGCGGCTAAAATACAAAACAGGGGCACAAGTGGCAGGAAATGTGCCCGCAGAAGAATTAATGCACACGCTGGTGGAGGCGCGGGACTTGCTCGAACGCACAGATTCCCAGCTGACTCGTCTTACAAGGGTCGTTAATATGCTGCTTGAGAGTGCGCGGAGCACCACTAACACGATGGATTTGCTTTTAGAAGTGGGTGAATTGGATGCTGCGATTCGCGAGGCCATACAGGAACGACGGCATATCCCTGAGGAGCGCACCATACACCTTCAAGTGCCGGAGGATAAAGCTGTGCTTGTACTGGCGGATATGAGCAGGGTGAAACAGGTTATGGTGCATTACTTGTCTAACGCCCATAAATTTTCACCACTCGAACATCCTATCGAGGTTCGCCTGCAAGAGAATGGGCGCACGGCCTCAGTGTTTGTACGTGACAAAGGACCAGGGGTACCGGTTGAGGAGTACGAACACATCTGGGAGCAGTTTTATCGCGTGCCAAATATTGAGATACGCAATGGGACCCAAGTCGGTTTGGGGCTTGGTTTGCATATCAGTCGCAAGATCATCGAACATCATCGTGGTCAGGTGGGTGTGTATAGCACCCCTGGCGATGGTTCGACCTTCTGGTTTACGCTGCCACTTGCTCATAAAGACATGTCGGTCATGTAAAAAGAGAAAAAGAAGTAATAGTATTAAAAAGCGGTAATAGTAATCTGAAAAGGGTAAAACCGTCGTATTACTCATTAAGGTCCCTCCTCATATGTCTACTTTTCTTGGGATGGCGAGGTAGACATATCCGCTTGGATGGGTCTTTTCTATTTTTGAAAGCCGTTGCTGCTCCTCACTTTCTTCCATACTGCGTTTGAAGCGCGTTCAAAAATTCCCTATGGCAACTCCAAACTATGTTATTACGTTTATCTCTTTCGATGTCCATAAAAAGCGTAATGATGATATCATGAATTGCAGTGGTCAATGTTGTGCTAACTGATTTTTATGAGAGGCGGGCAGAGAAGATGGAGCCGATCAACGTCCATGAATATGAGAAGGGGATAGGTTATGACTTGGCAAGCAGAGCTTGATGAATTGCGGCGGCGCGAGGAGTTGGCACGCGGCATGGGGGGTGCTGAGAAGATTGCGAAGCATCACGCGCAGGGTCGCCTGACGGTGCGTGAGCGCATTGCGCTATTGCTCGATAATAGGACGTTTCATGAAGTTGGCACAATTGCGGGAGCGGCTAGCTATGAAGATGGGCAGTTGACGGAGTTTCGTCCGGCGAACTTTGTGCTGGGAACGGGTCGGATTGCTGGACGTAAGGTAGTCGTGGGCGGCGATGATTTCACGGTGCGTGGTGGGGCAGCCGATGCCGCGGTGATGGGCAAGCAGGTGTATTCTGAACAACTGGCCAACAGCTTACGCATTCCGGTGGTGCGGTTGGTAGATGGTACAGGCGGTGGGGGTAGTGTCAAGCTCTTGGAGCAGCATGGTTATACCTATATTCCCGCCAATCCAGGGTGGGATTATGTGGTTGACAATATGAGTGTGGTGCCCGTGGTGGCGGCCTGCCTCGGCTCTGTCGCCGGATTGGGTGCGGCACGGCTGGTGGCTTCCCACTTCTCGGTGATGATAGAGGGAATTGCACAGCTTTTTGTGGCAGGCCCACCCGTTGTGAAGTCCGGTATGGGGCAGGACCTGACAAAAGAGGAGCTTGGCGGTGCGGACATACATCGTCGCAGCGGTGCGGTAGATCGGGTGGTGAAAACAGAGCATGAAGCATTCGCTTTGATGCGTCGTTTCCTCTCTTATTTGCCACAGAATGTCTTTCAACTCCCACCTGTGCAGGCAGCTAATGATCCTGTGGGCAGGCGTGATGAGTCGTTGTTAGCGGCAATTCCACGCAATCGCCGCCGTCCCTATCGCATTCGTCCGATACTGGCGGCGATATTTGATGCTGATTCGGTGCTGGAACTGGCCCAGTATGGCGGGGCGACGGTGACGGCTCTGGCACGTTTGGATGGGCATCCAGTTGGCGTGATAGCCGCTGACCCCTATGTGGCGGGTGGCGGATTGACGGTTGAGGGGGCTGATGCCATGATTCGCTTGGTGGACCTGTGTGATACTTTTCATCTGCCAGTGGTGGTGCTCACGGATCAACCGGGGCTGGCGATTGGGCGGGAGGCGGAACGGAGAGGAACTATTCGCTATGGGGTGCGTGCAGTGTCGGCGGTCTATCAGGCGAGCGTGCCTGTGGCTGAGGTGATTATTCGGCGCGTCTTCGGGGTTGGTGGTGCTGGCATGACCAATCGCCATCGCTTTACACAACGCTATGCGTGGCCATCGGCGGATTGGGGATCGTTGCCAATTGAGGGCGGCATCGAGGCGGCGTATCGCAGAGAGTTAGAGGCGAGCGAAGACCCCACGGCGTTGTTCGAGGAAATTCGCTCACGCTTGGACGCGGTACGCTCCCCATTTCGCACAGCCGAACACTTTGGTATCGAAGAGATCATCGACCCGAGAGAGACGCGTCCGTTACTGTGCGAATGGGTGCATGACGCCTATGCCTTGTTGCCGCAACAACCGGGGCGTCCAACCCATGGCACACGGCCATGATGGTGAGCTATTCGCCCTATTCGCCCGCACCTGCTTCTGGCTCTAACCGCGTATCAGCACTTTCAGCAGGGTTGAGTTCGACAGCGGAATCAGCGGGAGTGGTTGCTTCTTCTGACTGTCGCTCACGCAAGAGTTGATACAGGATGATCGCGCCAAAGGTCGCGGTGCCGATGCCGCCCAATATGAAGCCACCGAGGTTGATAGACAGGTTGCCCGCACCGAGCGTGAGGGCAACTGCAGCAGGTATCAGGTTGCGACTCTTTGAGAAGTCCACCCTGTTTTGCACCCAGATACGCCCGCCTGTGACCGCGATCAGGCCGAAGAGCACGATTGCCAATCCACCAAGCACGCCGATGGGAAGTGTGCCGATCAAGGCACCAAACTTTGGTGAGAAGCCGAGCAGAATGGCTACAGCGGCAGCGATCAGGAAGATGACCGTTGAGTAGATGCGCGTAACCGCCATAACGCCAATATTTTCGGCATAGGTAGTGACTCCAGTGCCACCGCCAGACGCGGAGATGATAGTCGCGATGCCATCGCCGAGGAAGGCGCGACCGAGGTACTTGTCCAGGTTGCGCCCAGTCATCGCACCCACCGCCTTGACGTGTCCCAAGTTTTCCGCTACCAGAATGACTGCAACAGGTGCAATCAGTGCCATCACGTTGGCGTGGAAACTGGGAGCTGTGAAACTGGGCAGACCAATCCAGGGCGCCTTGTTCAGGTTGGTGAAGTCAATCGGCTTGCCAAGACCAAAGCCGTTTGCGAGTAGCAGGTAGACGAGGTAGCCGATAACGCCACCTAGCAGAATAGGTAAACGGCGTAGTGGGCCTGGGAAGTAGATGGCGACGGCGGCGACGGCTAACACGGTGAGCAGGGCCATCCAGGTATCGAATGGGCTGGCACTGGCATCGCTGACGGCAACGGGTGCCAGATTGAGGCCGATCACCGCTACTACCGCGCCAGTGATTACTGGTGGCATCAGATATTCGATCCACCGGTAGCCTGCGAACATTACAATCACGCCAATAATGGCGTAGACGATTCCGGCAGCGATAATGCCACCTAGTGCCACGTCGATGTGGGCGTTAGGACCTTTGCCAGCGTAGGCACTGGCGGCTATAACTACCGCGATAAAGGAGAAGCTCGAACCAAGATAACTGGGGATGCGACCACCTACGATGAGAAAAAAGACGAGGGTACCAATGCCAGAGAAGAAAATGGCGGTGTTGGGATCGAAACCCATGAGAATGGGTGCCAGGACGGTGGAGCCGAACATCGCGAGGACGTGTTGTAGACCGACGAAGATGGATTGTCCCCACGGAAGACGCTCATCGGGTGCGATGATGCCAGACGTTTTGAGCGTCCAGCGCGGGAAATAGCCCTGTTTTTCTTCAGTTGCCATCAAAAATCCTTTCTTGATGTGTGAGGGAGTAGATAAAGAAAAGACAAAAAGGATCAGGGTTCTTGTCGAGTAATACTCTCAATACGATCAAAGCCCTTGTCATAAGAGTAGAGGAGATGCGAACCTTGTTGCTCCATGGACGCTATGATAAGTGTATCTCCAAAGTCGAGCTTCGTAGAAGCATAAAGGTTTAGGGCTCGCACTACACTCCACCTATTTGGGATGTGAAACTGAGAAAGGAGAACGAGGTCAGTGAGCATATCCCGAATATCACTACGTGCAAGATGATAGAGCCGAGGAGAAGAAAGCACATAGACGGTGTCGGCAATCACCGTATCAGGAGCTTGAATCGCAAGTAGTCCTTGTTCTACTTGCTCAAACAGGTGTGCAGAGGCAGCCTGTTTGTCTGGATCATCTCCCGTCAGAAGCCTAATGATTACATCTGTATCAATGAACGGTTGGGTCATGGATTTGATGTATTCTTTTCAGCAAAGCGGTCCTCATAGGCAATACGTTGCATTTGCGCCCAAGAGAGAGGTTTTTGTAAACTTCCCGCTGCACCGCGAAGTGAGGCAATAGTACGAAAGCGAGGTACACGCAGCCGCACGATGCCATCATCATCAATCACAAATGCTAACTTGTCATTTGTTTTAATGCCAAGATACTCGCGAACCTCCACAGGAATAGTTACTTGTCCTTTGCTGGTGACAGTAGAGACAACTTCTTTCACAGTAGTTTTCTCCTCATAATAGGCTCCTTAGTGTAAGGAAAGTATAACATTATTCCTTACCCGCTGTCAATTGGAGGGCGAGATTACGAATGTCATCGGGTGTTAGGGGCATGTGGCTGATGGTGGCTGCGAAGGGCGCGAGGGCGTCTTCTAGCGCGGCTGCCATGAGGGCGGGCACGGGAATGCAGCCAGCTTCGCCAGCACCTTTGACGCCGAGTGGGTTGACGGTTGATGGCGTTTCGATGTGGTCGACGTCGATGTGCGGTATCTCGGTGGCGTAGGGCATGAGGAAATCCATGAAGCTGGCGTTGAGTAGTTGCCCGTTGTCGTCGTAGTCCATGTGCTCGTAGAATGTGCCACCGATGCCTTGTGCGACACCGCCAAAGATTTGTCCCTCCACGATCAGCGGATTGACGAGCTTGCCACAGTCGTGTACCACGGCATATTTGTGTATCTTGACCATGCCTGTCGCGGTATCTACCTCAACGATGGCCGCGTGAACACCGCTGGCGAAGGTGGCATGGGGCGGGCTGAAATATTGAGTGGCCTCCAGTCCGGGCTCCTCTCCCTGGGGTAAGGGGGGGCCCTCGCGTACTGGCAGCTGAGCGGGCAGGTCGGGCGCACTGGCACCAAAGGCGTAGCGAATGGGATTTGAGGCGATTGAGAGCGCGGCAAGTGAGAGGCCGCGTGCTGGCGAGCCTTTGACTCGTACACGACCCTCAACCAGTTCGAGGTCTGCTGGCGAGACCTCAAGGATGTAGGCGGCACCCTTCATGGCCTTCTCTTTCACCACCTTGGCTGCGAGACTGATGGCATTGCCCGCAACCACCATGGCACGGCTGGCGTAGGTGCCGGTTCCCCAGGAAAAGCGGTTGGTGTCGCCCGTGGTGACATGTACTTTCTCGATGTCCACACTCAGTTCCTCGGCCACAATCTGCGCGAACGAGGTTTCATGACCCTGGCCTTGGGTGGAGACACCAGTGGCGACATGGATCTCGCCCCGGTTATCGATGGAGATGTGTGCGCCTTCGTAGGGGCCGATGCCTGTGCCTTCCACATAGCAGCCGATGCCGACGCCGAGATAGCGACCCTCGGCGCGGGCGCGTTGCTGTTCCGAGCGGAAGTGCTGATAGCCAATCATCTCAAGGACGCGCTCCAGGCCTGCGGGATAGTTGCCACTGTCATAGATGGTGGGCAGGCCATCCTGGAAGGTGAGACCGACATCATAGGGAAATTCCTCTGGTTGAATGAAGTTGCGGCGGCGTATCTCCGCACGGTCTAGTCCTAGCTGGTCCGCGGCGTAATCGAGGATGCGCTCCATGGCGAAAACGGCCTGGGGACGACCCGCGCCGCGATAGGGGCTGACAGGCGTGCGGTTCGTGTAGATAACCGTGGCATCTGAATAGTAGGTGGGCAGCTTATAGGGGCCTGGGAGTTGTGTCGCGGTAATCAGGGGAACGATGATGCCGTAAGGGCAATACGCTCCGGTATCGTGCCAGAAGGTATCGCGTAATCCCAGAATATGGCCTTGCTCGTCCAGTGCGACCTCGATGTCGTGAACCTGTCCACGCTCATGATTGGAGGCGAGCAGGTGTTCGCGGCGATCCTCGGTCCACTTGACCGGACGACCCAGACGCATAGCGGCCAAGGGTACCAGCACCTCTTCGGGATAGAAAAGCATGATTTTCACGCCGAAGCCGCCACCGATATCGGGCGTGGTGACGCGCACGTTGGCTGCTGGCAGACCGAAGAGCCGTGCTAGCCCGTTGCGAATGGAGATGGGTCCCTGCGTGCTGTCCCACACGGTGAGAAAGCGCTCGAAGGCATCGAAGCGTGCAATTACGCCCCGTGTTTCCATGGGTTGGCTGGCACTGCGCTCGATCTGCACATGGCGCTTGAAGACGTGGGCGGCATAGGCAAAGGCGGCAGCGACATCGCCGACCTGGTGTATAAGGTGCGCCGCGATGTTATCAGGCGCGTCTTCGTGCAGAGGCACCTCTGGCTGCATGGCCTCGGTTAACTGGGCTGGGCTGACAACGGGAAGTGGCTCGTAGTCTACTTCGATCAGGTCAAGGGCATCTTCGGCGATATAGCGGTCGCTGGCTACCACCATAGCGACCGCCTCGCCGACGTAGCGCACTACGTCTTTTGCTAAGGCATATTGCGTGTGTGGGTGTGTGAGGGCAGGATGCGGTATGAGTAAGGGCAGTGGCTGTGCCGTGACACCGAGGTCGGCGTAGGTGAGTACTGCGTAGACGCCTGGTAGAGCCTTGGCGTGCGTGGTGTCGATGGAGAGGAGACGCGCATGGGCAAAGGGGCTGCGTAAGATGGCGGCATGCAGCATATCGGGCAGGTCGATGTCATCCACGTAAGTGCCAACGCCTGTTAGAAAGCGCGCGTCCTCTTTGCGGGCGATGGGCATACCAAAGACTCGTGTGCTCATGCGTGCTCTCCTCTCACGAGGGAAGGCTCTATCTCTGCATCTGCTGTGGTATTGATGGTGCTGAGAACGTGGCGCACGGCGGCGACAATGCCTTGATAGCCAGTGCAGCGGCACAGGTTGCCTGAAATGGCGGCGCGTATCTCTTCGTCGCTCATATTGGGATCGGGATGTTCTTGCAACAATGCGTAGGTTGCCATGAGGAAGCCAGGGGTGCAGAAGCCGCATTGTAGGCCGTGATAGTCGCGAAATGCTTGCTGGAGCGGATGGAGCGTGCCATCGGAAAGGGCCAACCCTTCCACGGTGAGAATATCGGCGTTGTGTGCCTGCACTGCGAACATCAGGCAGGAACGGATGGGTGCGCCATTGAAAAGAACGGTGCAGGCTCCGCAGACGCCGTGCTCACAGCCAACATGGGTACCAGTCAGGCGTAGGGTGTGGCGCAGGAAGTCGCTCAGTAGCAGGCGCGTCTGCACCTGTGCGCTATGGGAGACGCCGTTGACGCGTAGTGAGATGTGACGTTGCTCTGATGATAGTTGGTTGTCGCTCATGCCTTTATTCCTTGTTGTGTGCGTTCGATTGCTAGCTGGAGTGCGCGTTTGACAAGCACGCCCGCGACTGAGCGACGGTACTCGGCGGATGCGTGTATGTCTGTGGTGGGGGCAAGCTCTGTCGTAGCAGCTTGCGCGGCCTTGTCGAGTAGCGACGTGGTTGGGTGTTCGCCGATCAGCAATGCCTCCGCGCTCTGTGCGCGTAGCGGCGTTGGCCCTACACCCATCAAGGCGATCTGTGCGGACGCAATGGTGCCATGCTGATCGAGGGTGAGCTGTGCGGCAAGCCCGACCAGGGCGTAATCCCCGTGACGGCGGCTGATCTCGACAAAGGCAGCTCCACTGCGCGGCGGTGCGCTGGGAAACCAGACCTCTGAGAGCAGTTCCTGGCTGGTGAGCTGTGTTTGTAACTCACTAACAAAGAGGTCTTGCGCTGGAATGATGCGGCTCCCCTGTGCTGACAAGGCACGCACCGTTCCATTCAGGGCACGTAAGACGGTGGGCAGTTCGGCGGTAGGATCGGCGTGGGCGATGGAGCCGCCGATGGTGCCGCGCGAACGAATAGGTGGATGGCCGATGAAGGGCATGGCCTCGGTCAGCAAGGGGCAATGTTGACGCACCAGCGGCGAGTGTTCTACCTCGTGGTGACGGGTCAGTGCGCCAATGGCGAGCCCACCATCTACCTCGCGAATGTAGGCAAGATCGGACACGCGATTAATGTCGATCAGGTGCTCTGGTTGTGCCAAGCGCATGTTGAGGAGCGGCACCAGGCTTTGCCCACCCGCGAGAATTTTGGCGTCGTCTGCATAGGTGTGGAGCAAGGCGAGTACATCGCTTTGTGTTGTGGGATCGTGGTACATAAAACGTGGAGGTTTCATGACCTGCTCCTTACTCTATTCTCTTGTTATTGCTCAACATAGGCCACGATACGGCAAAACGCTGCCTCGCCCCCCTTGAAACGCCAGGGGTAGCAGCCAATCCATACGCGCTGATCGAGCAGTTGATCGATCTCGCCACCGAGATTTTCGGCGTGGAAGACGAGCTTTGGGAAGAGATGATAGTGCATGATCTGATAATCGGGCGTGGGGAAGATTTCGCTGAGCGATTTGCCCAAAGCTTTTTCGGCTTCAGCCGCGAGGTCTGGCCGCAGGGAGCGGATGACGGTGTTCATGGGGTGATCCATTGAGCCTGCATCGACGCCAAGCCAGGATATGCCGCGATCAAGCACCCAGTCGGCGAATTCGCGTGTGGGACCGGGATGCTTGACGAAGTAGCGCGTTTCGTCAGGCTGGCTGTCACCGGACCAGTTGCTGGGATAATATTTGTGATAGCCGGTATTCACGAAGAGAATATCGCCGCGCTCGATATGAATGCCTGTTTTGCGTTCCCACTCTTCAAAATGAGCTGAGGTGTAGATACCATAATCGCCAATGCCCATCTTTTCGAGGTCCACAATCACGGCTGGGCCGAAGAGTTTGTTGAGGGGAATGCTCCCGATGTCTTGCCCGTTGGTGATGAAGTGAAGCGGCGCATCGAGGTGTGTGCCGACGTGTAGGGTCGAGGCGATATGTTGGCCGCCGACTTTATCGAAGGCGACGCGCTTAATCCATTTTATGGTCGGGCCGTCATAGGTCGCAAAACCGGGGGTGTGAAGATCCCAATCCTGCGAGAGGTCGATGACGCGTACATTTTGCAGATCAACAGGACGTAACATAAGCAATAACCACCTTTAAATTGTTGTCAGATAGCACTATGCTTCAGTAAAGCTATATATTACCACAGAAAGCAATAAGGTCGTCGTGTGTTTCGTCAAGCTGTTTCATCTATACGAACGTCTCTGTTAGAGGCTATAATAGACAGATGATACGGAAGGGGTATTACATGAGCACCATGCTAATGGCGACGGATTATAGTCGTCCCATGCAGCGGTTATTTGAGCAAGCGGTACAGGTGGGCAGTATACACAGTGTGTTTCGGCGTGCCATGAATATTGAGTTTGGTGATACCCTGCTCTCCATCCTGAGTGATGAGCTACCACGTATGCCAAATAGCGTGCGGCTTCCGGCTCCCCAAGCCGAACGTTTGTTTGCAGAGGCCAGACCTGGGATGACCGCTTTTGTGGGGATTGATGCTCGTCTCAGTAGGGGCGGGGGATGTGGGGGATGTGGGGAGGGGACCCATGGGTCGCCCTTGCAAGGGATACCAATTCGTTTTGATGAGGTTTCCCCACCCCACGGGGGGCCAGGGGGCGG
>JBBPYR010000171.1:0-6466 GCA_038199755.1 Ktedonobacterales bacterium
CTGCTTTCTCTTACTTTCTCTTGCCAAAGAAGCTGCCGCGTTTGCGGGCTGCGGTAGGCATAAACCGCTCTGGCTCGGCAGCGAGCGCACGCCCATTCAGGATAGTTTCGTGTGCCCACAGCAAATCTTCAGTGAGGACGGCACTGCGATCCATCTCTAAAGCATGCATGGCACCAGCAATGCATACCTCGCGGAAATGGCTCCCTGGCTGACCCAACAATTGAGGGATCAGCTCGGCATGCTCCTCATGAAAGGCAGTACCGAGAAAGTGCTTGAGAAAACGTAATGCAATCTCAGCATCCTCGACCGGCCCAATCTCGATAAGCATATCCACCCGCCCTGGTCGATCACGAATGCGCGGATCAATATGTTCGGGGTCATTGCTTGTCGCCAATAATAGTGTTCCCGCGGGATTATCGGGTGTTGCTACACCATCCAGCGTATTGAGTACGAGTTGCAACTCTTGTGGGTCCGAGACGAACATCTCGAAATCCTCGACCAGCACAAGCGTGGGCAGGTGGCTTTCGACCGCGCCACGAAGCGCATAGGAGAGTTGCTGCCATGAAGACGCGCCGCGATGCTTGGGCGGCGCGCAGACATAAAAGACAAGGCCACCTTGTTTGGCGTGGCGCGCCCCCTCTGCTTTGAGCAGTGTCGTCTTGCCTGTTCCCGGTGGTCCGATCAAGAGCACCTTACGCAAACGCGGCACCCGCAATGAGGCATAGCGATTCAACATTACCGGGTCAAAGATGCGCCGCTGCGCCGCAACTTGAGCAAGCGTCTCGGCGGGCAAGACAACATCATCGAAGGTCGTCTTTTTGATGACATCTACCAGTTCATCCCTGCCGCCAATAATCTCGATACGCCCACGCCTTTGACGGCGTGCAATGCGCTTCCGCAACTCATCAAGGGCTTCCAAAAACGCTAACCACTCATCCTGATTACCGCTCGGAATGGCCGAGAGGGCAATGGGCCCGCTCTGTTCACCATCTTCAGCATCATAAAAATGGACGGAAAGGGCGTTCCAGCCGCGTTTAAAGGTATATTTTCGCCAGCCGTAGGGAACCGATGGTATGACATTACGGTCGGCTACCTCTGCCGTAGAGAGCATGTCCGCGGAGAGCAAATTCCCTACATCATCGGTTGCAGCAATACCGTAGGCATAGGCAGGAGCTTCAAGACGCTCCCAACGCTCCAATGCGCCGCGTGCTACCTGTTTTTGACGCCTGCCGCTAGCAACAAACTGATCGAGCAGCAGAGGATGATGCTCAGTATAGATGCGCCCCTGACCTGGAGTATCGAAGATTAATGGTTCACCAGCTAATTCCAGTTCTTGCCACAGTTGGTGCAGAGCTTGAGCCACCACTTCACGGCGCAGAACACGCATATGACGTGTTATTCCTGCGTACAGGGGAGTGTCCTTTTCAAAAGGGGATAGCAGTTCGCGATCAATCGAGCGGAGATTTTCCAAGCTTTCCATACATACCTCTGCCCTGGTTTTTGTCCTGCCAGGTAGACACTAGCGTAACTCTATTCAGCAAGATATCATGTGCTTTGTTATTTGTCAAGATGTTAGCGATGAGCCATCAGATGAAGGCGCGCTGTGCGAATGCACAGCGCGCCTTCATCTGTTGGCTCCTGGGGTGAAAGCAAGCGAGGTACTATTTTGTATGACGAATGTATTTGCCGGGTACTTTATCGGCAGCCTCACTCCCCTCTGGCGCGGACATAATGCTGAGCATTGCCATTTTGGGGTCTACGATTAACTCGTTGTTGACACTTCGAACGCCGGGAAAACTCTTTGCGACCTCTTCAGCGGCAACCTTTTGTTGAGCATTGTGGACTGCTCCACTTAGACGCACGATCCCCAAGCGGGGATAGACACCAATAGGAAGGTCCCGTGTACGCTCATCGCGCCCTAACTTCATCGCCAAGTCAGCTGCCAGTTGATCGTCTCCAACGAGGCGGTTCTTGATTTCCAACAAGCCCAGTACACCCATCGCCTGATCCTGCACGACCTCACCGCGCAGCGAGCTTGAGATATTGCCATCTAAATAGAGAACGCTATCCAGTACACGTACCTCCATACCTTTGAAATCAACATGCAATGGCGTAAGATCGAACAGGATAGTTTCAACTTCTTGATGGAGCTCCCTATCAGATCGATAGGGCGGGAGCGTTTGAAAGGCCGCATCAGGGAGTGTGAGCACGATATGCCCTGGCTCTAGCTGTGTGACATATTCAGCTTGCACCAGCGTATCTTGATTAGCTCGCAGGTGATGTGTCACAATATACGCCAGTTCGCCAGTAGTGGGATGAATAGCCACAAGGAATAAGCTGCCTTGACCCGCCGCGCCAGCGCGCTCTACGCCGCTCTTCGCGTCGAGTTCCACACCGCTTATCTTCGCTTTGTCGACATTAGACAGTTCATCATGGGTGATACTGAGCACAATACCTTCGCCCGATGCACTGGTGACGGCATCAAATGGGGCATAGACGGTCTTGCCAAATAAACGTCCCTCGCGCACACCGACATAGGTCATTCGGCGCGTGGTGGGGTCAAATCCCACGTGTGTCAGGATGCCATCCTCACCATCGGAACAGAACACTTTGCTACCAAATCGAAATTTGGACATTTCAGAGATTAACAATGTTTTATCCATACAAACCAGCCTCATGCATAAAGAATAATTTCAGAGCACAACAATGTGTGCTGCCTTCTAAAAAGAGTGTAGCACGTTCTATCCCAGCCTGACAACATTTCATGGTGCCAAGAAACAGAATGAATTTAGCGCATCATACTCATACGTGAGCGATCTCTATCAACGGCCCGTTTTCGATTAACAGTACGTATGAGCCGTGGCAACATCAATAGGACAAGCAGGATAAAGACAACAAGTACGATCACCATCACATATGGTGCCAACAGAGAGAGCAGAATAGTAATCACAACGCCGATATCTTCCAGAACGCTCAGGAAGACATTACCGATGCCAGCGGTGGTAGCTGTGGACGCAACACGTGTAGTGGCCTTTGTAGCGTGTGTGAGGCCCGCCAACGCTCCACCTAGCACAAGTGTTACAGGGATAGAGGTGCCTGAAATCTGGCCAGCACTCGCCGTTGCCGCGATAGCACCCGCGATGGGGCGTATGACCGTGTGAATGGCATCCCAGATATGATCAACGACGGGAATTTTATCGGCGAACAGATCAGCGACTGTAAGCACCGCCAGAATAATCATAAACCAATCCTGGGTGATAAAGCTAAAATTTGCGTTCACTTTGTAAAGATGAAACCAGCGGGACGCGATTGCGAATGATAACAATGGCAGGTATGCATTGACACCAGACGAGAGTGCAAGACCATAGGATGTGCCGATATCCATAACTGTTGTCCTTTTTCTTGGTAGCTCATATCACAGAAAAAAATGCTTGCTACCTATTAGACGGTTCCGCTTGCAAAAACGACACAGTTTGATCTAGAGACCATCAGACCGTTAACTCTAGCTGCACATCTTGCACACCACCAAAGATCGTCTCCATGGCTTCTGGTGCATAGCGTTCTACGATAGCTTCGGTAATCGCGTTGGCACGGCAAATCTCGCCAAACATGCTTGCACTACGACGCGGAATACGTACCTGCGTCTTTGGATCAATTTCGATCAGCCCAAAGCGCACGCCCCAACCCTCATTCCATTCAAAGTTATCTACCAGCGACCAGTGCAGATATCCGCGCACGGGAATACCGCCATGGATGGCACGGTAAACCATCGCCAGGTGCTCAAGAATGGCACGTGGGCGGCGATCATCTAGCGCGTCACTAAAGCCATTCTCGGTAATATAGAGCGGCTTGTTGCCACGGGTACGTTTGTATACGGTTTTGAGCACACGATACAAGCCTGCCGGATAAATTTCACCGAAGTTATTGTCCAAACCAGGATCGTTTCGAAGCGTGCCGGGGCGCACAAAGCGTTTGCCGAACAGCTCCGCAGGTGCGGTAGGGTCGAAGCGCACCATATCCCGTGTGTAGTAGTTGATACCATGAAAATCACGCGCACCTGCCGCGTGGGGAATGGATTTCAACATGAGATTAGTGGGAAAAGCAAATTGGCCGCTCTCACTCGCCTGGAGTATAGTCCAATTGAAAAAACTGCTTTGTAGTCCGGCAACACCACGATCCAGCGGCGAGACAAATAAGGCAGGATCGAAGAGACGATAATGCAGGCAGTAGCCGATCTCAGCTTGTGGTTGAATCCGTCTGATAGCGTAGAACGCCTGCACATGGGCCAGCAGCATGTTCCGCACCACTTGAAAGGTTAAGAGCAAATTGTGCTCGCCCGGTGGATAGGAGCCAAGTTCGTAGCCCTCAGTCGCATAGACATTCGGCTCATTGATCGTCACCCAGAAATCACACAGATCTTTGAGGGCATCTACGACATGCGTTACATAGCGAATGAAGTAGTGGAGATTGCCTTCATTGGCAAAGCCACCACGCTCAACAAACCAGAGTGGCTCGGTAAAATGGTGAAGTGTGACCATAGGCTTCATACGGCGTCTACGCAAATCAAGGAGCATCGTGCGATAGCGTTCGATAGCGGCACTATCCCACACGCCAGGGGTTGGCTCGATGCGACTCCATTCCAAGCTTAAGCGCAGAGCACTATTCTCCATTTGCTCTGCCAACATAAAATCTTGTTCGGCGTCCTGCCACCAGTTTGCCGCATCGCCACAGACATCACCACTCCGAATACGCCCCTGCTGCTCCCAGCGATACCACTGATTGTTGGTATTGCCCCCCTCACATTGATACGATGAAGACGCCGTTCCCCACAAAAAGCCATTGGGGAAGCGAAGCACACGCTGCTTTGCCATAACGGGTTTTGACTCCTTCTTCTAATGTTGTACTATTGTACCACGTTTGCAATGGAGAACAGGTTCCGCTGCGACCCCGTCCCCGCTGCAACATAATCTGTTTGCATTACGTGAAAGCACCAGATGCTATAATATCGTTAAGTACAGGATGTGCTAGTATGCGAAACAAAAGAGGAACAAAGATACATTGAGCTAAGGGCATTCTGCATCTTGCTTGTACCACATTATTGTTATGAGAAAGGAACACTTTATGGAACTCGGACTTGTTGGACTTGGCCGTATGGGGGCAAATATGGCGAAGCGATTGCTACGCTCTGGCCATACAGTCATAGGAAGCGCACGTACCGCCACCACCGTACAAAAACGCCTAGCGGATGGCTCTATTTCCGCAGGGGCGGGCTCGTTGGAAGAACTGGTCAGCAAACTCGCAAAACCACGCGCTGTCTGGTTGATGGTGCCAGCGGCCTCTGTAGATGCCACGCTCACTGAACTGCTGCCTCTTCTCTCTCCTGATGATGTCGTGATTGATGGTGGCAACTCGTACTACCATGACGACATTCGCCGTGCAAAGATGCTCAAGGAACATAATATTCATTATCTCGACGTTGGCACCAGTGGTGGTGTATGGGGCCTTGAGCGCGGCTATTGTCAGATGATCGGGGGGGAAGATGAGATTGTGAAACGGCTCGACCCAATCTTTGCCACACTTGCTCCTGGCGTTGAGACCGCGCCACGCACACCTGGGCGTGAGAAGCTTGGTGGCACAGCGGAAGATGGCTATCTTCACTGTGGACCACATGGAGCGGGCCACTTCGTTAAGATGGTGCATAACGGTATCGAGTATGGCGTGATGGCTGCCTATGCTGAGGGTTTGAATATTCTCCATCACGCCAACATCGGGAAGCAGCAGCAGACGGTTGATGCCGAAACTGCCCCGCTGAGTAGCCCAGAATACTATCAGTACGATCTCAACCTCACCGACATTACCGAGCTATGGCGACGCGGCAGCGTCATTGGCTCCTGGCTATTGGACTTGACTGCTATCTCACTGGTACAAGACGCTAAGCTCGAAAACTTCAAGGGTCGCGTAGCAGACTCAGGCGAGGGACGCTGGACCATCGGTGCCGCTATTGACGAAGGCGTTCCAGCTCACGTATTGACCGCGGCACTCTACGAACGCTTTAGCTCACGCGGGCAGGATGAGTTCGCGAATAAGATATTGTCCGCCATGCGCTATCAATTCGGCGGTCATGACGAGACCGTTGAGGCAGCCACCATGACAGCTGCACAGACAAAAACAAAAGCCGAAGGCTAGTAAGAATATTCTTCAGAAGAAGCAATCAGCCAGTCGGTGACAACCGACTGGCTGATTGCTTCTTCTGAAGAATAATTAAAGAGGGTTACTCGCGGATACCGCGTGCTGGCAATGGGCGCAGCAGAGGATTCATGACTGGCACATCCTTCTTGCCACGGGGCAAACGCTGACGTACCAGGTAGTTGGGTGCCTTTGCCAGATCATCCTTTTCCAGCGTCACATCTTCACCAACACGGTTGAAGAAGGATAGCTCGAAGTTGGGTGTCTCACCAAGCGCACC
>JBBPYR010000172.1:0-2862 GCA_038199755.1 Ktedonobacterales bacterium
GGCATCTTCGATGACGACACAGCGGGTGACGTACGTGACGCTTTCGAGGATGAACTTGCGAGCGGGGCTGACGCATCAACAGCTGCTAAACGTGTGCTTGCCAAGTTTGCATCTGACCTGGACGATGATGAAGGACCTGTGATATACCTGGCTTTGGCGGCCTTGCAGCTTGAGCAAGGTGCCTTAGATGATGACATCCGCAAACAGGCACTAGAGATCATAAATACTGGCGAAGAACTTGATAATTGGGAGAGATCTAGTCCAGGTGATTTACTTGAGCGTAAACAGGTGTTAGAAAACTTGCGCGTGCAGCTAAGTCAATGGCCTACTCAACACTCTAACTAAAGGCCCTGAATAGGTTCGTGCATACAGATAACCTAGAGGACAACAACATCAAAGCCACTACCCTACCTAAGAACTTTGGAAGGGTAGTGGCTTTGATATTGGTTGTGGTCGGTACTTCTACTTCGGGCATGATGCACTACCATCACACGGAGGCGCTGGGGAGCATACGGGTGATGGACGACTATCAGGGCTTTGGGTACGCAGCCTACACCTACACCTACGATGCTTACGGCACTCGGAGTTGCTCAGTGTTCGCGTGCCCACCATACAACCCCTTCGGATACACGGGGCAGTACACGGACGACGAGAGTGGGATGCTGTACCTGAGAGCGAGGTATTACGACCCCACAACCCAGCAGTTCATCAGCCGAGACCCGGCATCTGCGGGTGGTGGGAGTGGGCAGCCGTATACATATGCCGGGGGCAACCCTGTCAACTTTGCGGACCCGACGGGCAATTGGCCTGACGGGCCTGGCGAGGCGATACCGCTTGAGCCAGGGGGAGGGCCGCGTTCGCCCCTAGAGGGTCGGCTGCCAACGACAGGGGCAGGGGCGGCTATAGAGGGAGGTGCGGAAGGAGGATCGCCACTGGCGAGGGATGCGGCTGGGGGGCCAGTTCCTATTAGGGGCAGGCTAGTCGGAGGGGCGGCCTATAATAGAGAAACTGGACAAGGTCTTTACGTCTACACGATGATTGCTAGTAATTGAAGGTCCAAGAGGGTTGCTCTAAAATGGAGTTATCAAACCAACCATTAGGAGGAACAACCCCTTGGACGACATCAAAATTATAACGGTTTATTGTATTATCGAGGAAGCCATGGAACAGTTGGGACACAAAAGCCACTATCATGCCGGGGTCAGCGATGCTGAAGTGCTCACTGTGGCGGTGGTCAGTGCCATGTACTTTCAAAACCACCATGAAAGAACCTTGTTCGTGATGAAAGGGATGAGATACATCACCAAGCCTCTGAGTACTTCCCGCTTCTCTCGTCGCTTGCACGCACTTGCCGGGTGGTTGGAGTACATCATGGAAGTGTTGGGGGAGCTGTTCGCACAAGGAGAGGTGTTCATCATTGACAGCATGCCAGTCCCTGTGTGCCAGCGAGTGAGAGCGTGGCGATGCCGCAAGATTGACGCCGCTCACCCAGATGGTCGGCACTTCTTCGGTAAGTGTGCTGCTAAGGCTTGGCGCTTCTTCGGGTGGAGATTGCACCTGATCTGCACACCCACTGGTGTGCCTGTGCGATTTCAGATGTTGCCAGGGGCTTGGCATGACCTCACTCCTATATATGAGTTGACGTTCCGATTACCCAAAGGAGCGTGCGTGTACGCAGACAAAGGGTACATCAGTGCTCTTGTAAAGGGGACTTTGCGACCCAGCGTGCGAAGGGATGGGGTACACTTGGTGTCACCCAACAAGAAGAACATGAAGCCGAACAGTTTCGAGGAGACATGTGGCTTGCGAGAGTATCGCCACCTGATAGAGAGTGCAAACGCCCAATTAGAGAAAATGGGCATACAGGCTCTGCACGCTAGTACCAACCAGGGTTTGGCTATCAAGGTCTTGGCTTCTCTGTTCGCTTTGTTTTGCATTAATCTTTACTAGCAATCATCGTGTCTACAAGAACCGAAGTGGAAGAGTCCGTTATGTTGGACGCGGCGATGCTGGGGGCAGGCGCTCTGACCATAGTACAAGTGATAAATCGGCAGTTAAGATGAGTGGAGAGGATCTAGAGCAGGTAATAGTAGCAAACAACAATCTGAAAGCTGATGAAGCACAGGGATTGGAAGAACTGCTAATAACTAACTATGGAGGACCTCAAAACCGTGGTGGGATTCTACTAAATGCTGATGGTGCGATAAGCTTGCGAAATAGCGGTCGCCAACGTATGCTTAGAGCCGGAGCGCCATTGTTTGAAGAGGCTATCAACATAATAGAGAACTCGCCTTGAAAGCTGACAAAGAAAGGAGAATCATATGGGAGCATGGGGTGCGGGCATCTTTGACGATGATTTAGCTGTTGACGTGCGCACTGCATTTGAGCGCGAAATTGAAGCAGGAGGAGATGTCAAGACTGTAACACAAAGCGTGCTGAGAAGCTTCGCAAGTGCCCTAAGAGATAGCGATGATGGGCCAGTGGTATATCTCGCATTAGCGGCCTTGCAACTCGATCATAGAACGTTGCAGCCTGGCATAAAAGCAAAGGCATTGCGTATCATTGAAACAGGGCAGGCATTAGAAGGTTGGGACGAGGCCCCAACCGACTGGCCCGGCCTAATTGAGCGCAAACAGGTGCTAGAAAACTTGCGAGTGCAGCTAAATCAATGACCTACTCAACAGTCTGACTAAAGGCCCTGAATAGATTCGTGCATACAGGTAATCCACAGGTCAACAATATCAAAGCCACTACCCTTCCAAAATTCTTAGGTAGGGTAGTGGCTTTGATATTGGTTGTGGTCGGTACTTCTACTTCGGGCATGATGCACTACCATCACACGGAGGCGCTGGGTCACACAGA
>JBBPYR010000173.1:0-16248 GCA_038199755.1 Ktedonobacterales bacterium
CGGTCGCCAAGGGGCTTGTATCGCGGATGCGATTGAAATAACCTCAAAGGCGCAGCACAAGACATGGTCCCCATTGGTCGCCAAGGGGCTTGTATCGCGGATGCGATTGAAATAAATACATCCTCGGTATGTTGTTATTGAGAACGTGAGTCGCCAAGGGGCTTGTATCGCGGATGCGATTGAAATGGATACCAGAATGTCTGGCTCAACGCTCAATATCAAGTCGCCAAGGGGCTTGTATCGCGGATGCGATTGAAATTCCTTCTTGCTCAGGCAGCGGGCAGACATCGATATCAGTCGCCAAGGGGCTTGTATCGCGGATGCGATTGAAATGATGATGCACTCATTGGTGTAGGCCGCGGCCAGCGTGGTCGCCAAGGGGCTTGTATCGCGGATGCGATTGAAATTATTACCATTCCCTGCCAGTATCGCGCCACAATGCCGGTCACCAAGGGGCTTGTATCGCGGATGCGATTGAAATGACCTTTTGCAGGAAGAGAACGGAGCGAGAAGGCGGACGTCGCCAAGGGGCTTGTATCGCGGATGCGATTGAAATTGTGCAAATCCTGCAAAGCACTTTTAAGCAGGCCTAGCTAGGGAAAGAGGATGGAGATGGCTAGAATCTTGGTAATTATCGAAAAAGGCGAAACCTCTTATGGTGCTTATTCTCCCGATGTGCCAGGTTGTGTTGCCGTTGGAGACACGAGAGAAGAGGTTGAGCAGCGCATGAAAGAGGCTTTATGGCTCCATCTTCAAATGATGCGCGAGGAAAATCTGCCTCTCCCCGAACCGCAAAGCTCTGCTGAATATATGGATATTCCCGTTTCAGCATAAAATCTATTCCCTATTAAGCCTAAGCCAACAACGCATGACATGCTCATGCTGCTCTTAGGCAGCCTACGTATATGGTAGTGGTGATCCCTTGCGGTCACCATGCACCCGATGACGACCCCTGCCTAAGTACTTGTGCCGCGTGACACAGACTTGTATCACTCCAGAACCACAAATACGCATGCTTTGACATATCCGCGTACTTTCGCTATTATCAGAGAGACATAATTTTCTTGCAGTGCTTGCATCCCTGCAAACCCTACATAACCCATCTATCCATTACATACAGACCTATTTGGGAAGCGGAGAAACAAAAAAGTGAATATGCATCGTCTCTTAAAAATATTTGCCATCATCACCTCCATCGGTGCCTACATCATGATCGTGCTAGGTGTGCTGGTGACGGCGACAGGTTCAGGCCAGGGCTGTGGCAACTCGTGGCCCTTCTGTCATGGCCAAATCATCCCCGGCGTAATCACCGTCTCAGGCATGTATGAGTACGGTCATCGCATCGGCGCAAGTACCGATGGCTTCCTTGTGCTGATCTTAGCGGTATGGTCATGGTTGATGTACCGCAAAGATTTTCGCGTCAAGCTCTTTGCCTTCATGAGCCTGTTATTTATTCTCCTCCAAGGCGCATTAGGTGCGCTCACCGTCGTCTATGAGGGCAAGTGGGAGTTGAGTTGGCTACTCTCCGTCCACTTCGGCCTCTCGCTGATCGCCCTTGCCAGCGTCGTCTTACTGACCATTCGCATCTTCCAATTGGGGCAAAAGCCACAAAGCACGCCTGACCAGACCAGTTCAGCCCTGACAAACCTGCGCCTGCCAATTTGGGGATTGGCAATCTACACCTACATCGTCGTCTATTCAGGTGCGCTCGTCGAGCATACAGGAGCAGTGTCAGGTTGTGGCTATCAAGTCGTTGGCTGTGGCACAACCTTTCTGCCCAACCTCTCGTCATTAGCAGGCATCCAGGTATTGCACCGTTACTTCGCTGGGCTACTCTGGCTACTTGTACTCGGCTTGCTCGTCGTTGTCATGCGCCGCTACCGCAACCACCGAGATATTGTGCAGGGAACGTGGTGGGCCTTCATCTTAATTTCCTTACAAGCTATCAGTGGTGCGCTAAACGTTTTGACCACCGGACAATTGCTCGCCTCCATCCTGCACGCGACCCTTATCTCGATTTTCTTCTCCATCATCTGCTTCCTCTGCGCTCAGGTCGGCTGGCCTGCCAAGCGTAATGCTCGCCATTCCGTAGGGGCGGGTGAGGCGGACGAAGCGGGATTGGGAAGCTTGCGGTCGCCCGTGTCAGGGATACCGTCTTAGCTAGATGTGTATGGGTATCCACAAGGGGATACCCTTACCCTACCTACTCAACAGAAGGCCAGAACACTATGCCCCGAAATACACCCGATCCTTTGACAACCGACATCGTACTGCGGGACGTGCTAGCCAGCGATCTGCCCATCTTCTTCGCGCAGCAATTGGACGTGGACGCAAACCACATGGCCGCCTTCACCGCTAAGAATCCAGCCAATAGAGATGCCTTCATGCTGCATTGGCAGCGGATTTTGGGCGACGAAACCATCACCATAAAAACCATCCTTTTCGCGGGACAGGTAGCGGGTCACATCCTCAGCTATGAATATGAAGAGTTTGCCCAACCAGAAATTGGCTACTGGATAGGCAAACCCTTCTGGGGCAAAGGCGTTGCCACTGCCGCCCTCACCGCATTTCTGCAACACGTCACAGCCCGCCCCATCTACGCCCGTGTTGCTAAGGACAATATCGCCTCCCTCTGCGTCCTGGAAAAATGTGGCTTCACCCTTTTCGGCGAAGGCAAAGGCTTTTCCAACGCACGTGGCATGGAGGCCGAAGAATTCATCATGATCCTTCGCGCCAACGCAAACAACAGATAATACCAAAAGCAGCAGCGAAGCGCGCTGCTGGCCCCTAATGATGGGTTTCTGTGATGACCAGGTTCATTTGTGAACCAGCATTAGCGTGCCTTCGTATCCTGCCTGCTCACTTACCTGCGCACCCTACTGCTTTTTGCGCGCTTCCGTAGTATACTTGGAAGATCATTCATGCATATTACATGTAGCAGCATCTTACCTACAAGGAGTGAGTTTTTTATGGCAGAGGCACGACAAGAATTTCCGCTTGAGCACCAGTTGCGTAAAGATATTCAGGATGCGCAACGCGCACACGATCAACTGCGCCTGGACACCTTGCGCATGGCACTTGGTGCCATTCATAACCTGGAAGTGGCACGCACCGACCGCAAAAATCCTGAGTATGGCCAACCCTTAACCGAGGCCGACTGTATGCGCGTATTGGAGCAAGAGGTTAAGAAACGTAATCAAGCTATTCCCCTTTATAAGCAAGGCGGGCGTCTTGATATGGCAGAGCGTGAACAGCAGGAGGCTAATCTCCTACAAACCTACCTGCAATCGTCTCAAATGAGCGATGATGATCTGCGTGCAATTGTAAACCGTATCATCTCAGAGCAGGGAAAAGAGTTTCGTCGTGTCATGCCGTTAGCGGCAAAAGAGACAAAAGGGCGTGCCGACGGTGCTCGTGTGCAACGTTTGGTCAAAGAACTCACGCAATAACGCTACGCTGATTTGACATATAACGACGTTCGCTCGTACCATAAGAAGGCACTAGTTCATTCCGCTGCGCGTTTACTGGACCATATACCTCTTATGGACTCCTCGGCACGAGGTCAAGGGATTTGCATGAGAATTTACAATACACTCACCAAAAAAATAGAAGAGATCGTACCGCGAAACGCGAACAAAATCAGTATGTATTCATGTGGACCCACGGTCTATCGCTATATACATATCGGCAATCTGCGTACCTTCACCATGGCCGACTGGCTGCGCCGTACCTTTGAGTATCGTGGCTTCGAGGTGCTGCATATCAAAAACATCACCGATGTCGGTCATATGCGCCAGGAGATGGTTGATCGTGGCGAAGACAAACTCATTTCGCAGGCCCGCAAAGAGGGCAAATCTTCAGCCGAGATCGCACAGTTTTATACTGAAGCCTTTCACGAGGATGAATCCGCCCTCAACATACTGCCTGCGCACGTCTTTCCTCGTGCCACACAGCATGTCCCAGAGATGATCGAAATAATCCAGGGGCTACTTGAAAAAGGCATTGCCTATCAGGTCGATGGCTACATCTACTTCGACATCAAGCGTTTCCCCGGCTATGGCAAATTGTCCGGCAACCAGTTAGAGAACATGCTTGCAGGTGTGCGTGAGGGAGTTGACCAAGACCGCCACAATCCCGAAGACTTTCCCCTCTGGAAGCCAGCTGAGCCAGATCGTGAGATGGCATGGGACAGTCCGTGGGGGCGTGGCTTCCCCGGCTGGCATATCGAATGTTCTGCCATGTCGATCAAATACCTCGGGCCACACTTCGACCTGCATACCGGTGGCGTTGATAACATCTTCCCCCATCACGAGGACGAGATCGCCCAGAGCGAGGGCTTTTCCGGTGAGCAGTTCGTCAACTATTGGGTCCACGCCCAACACCTGCTGGCTGATGGTCAGAAGATGGCGAAGTCAACCGGCAATGCCTATACACGTGCTGAGATCGAAGCGCGTGGCTTTGACCCGATGGCATTGCGCTACTTCTATACCACCGCACTCTATCGTAGTCGCGTCAACTTCACCTTTCGCGCACTACAGGCCGCTCAAACCTCTCTCGAACGCCTACGCAACCTCGCCTATAACCTCTATCTCCAGACCGATAAAGAAGACGTGCTAGCAAACATGCTACCGCCGCCCTCGCAAACACCCTGGCTTGATCGCTTCCTGGCCGAGGTAGAGCACGACTTGAATATCCCACGTGCCATCTCAGTCGTATGGGCCATGCTGCGTTCAAAAGAAGAGGATGCCAGTACAAAGGTGCGCTTGTTGCTAGAGTGTGACCGTATTCTTGGCTTTGACCTGAAAAACTATCTACAGAGTGAGCGACCACAACAACAACGAGAGCCGCAAAGCTATCTCGCGGTGGTTGGACCTCGCATCGCGGCACAGGTTCAGCGGCGCACGGAACTGAGACAGCACGCACAATATCCCGAAGCTGATGTATTGCGTAACGAGATCAAGGCCGCAGGCTATGACCTGCGTGACACTCGGCGCGGAACGCTTGTGCTGCCCCGCCGACCAGAAGATGAGTTTACCGTGCTTTCTAGCTCGACTGATGCTCCCAATAACGTGCCAGCACCGGACTGCTACGAATTCTCCATCAACCTGCTAGCCCATAATAGCAAGCATGACCTTGAGCGTTGTCTACAGAGCATCTGTCGTCATGCAGATCAACACAAGCTTGAGATCGTCGTGATTGACAATGGTTCCACTGATGACACCTTGCCCTATCTGGAGCAGTTGGCACGCGCTGGCGACCTGACCACACAAGATGGACAGCCTATCGCCTTACAGGTGCTATTCGCAGACCACAACATGGGCTTTGCCGCTGGCCGCAACGCAACTATGCGGGCCAGCCGAGGCCGCTACATTGTGATGATGGACACCTCTATCGAGGTAACGGGCGACATCTGGACGCCATTAGCGACAACGCTGTCTGATGCGGCTGTAGGCATCGCCGGTCCCTATGGGCTGGTGACAACCGACCTGCGCGATTTTCAGGAAGCAGCCGGGCCTGATGTCGATGCCATTGAAGGCTACCTGCTGGCGTTCCGTCGCGAACTCCTACCAGAGGTGGGCTGGATTGACGAAAAGTTCCGTTTCTATCGCTTGATGGACATCTACTTTAGCTTCTTCTTCAAGGCAGCTGGTTATCGTGCCTTAGCATTAGCGGATATCACTGCCGCTGTGCAGAAGCATGAGCATCGTGAGTGGTATAGCTTGAATGAGGATGAGCGTACCACCAAAAGCAAGAAGAATTATGACATCTTCCGTGATCGTTGGCATCATGGAGAAAGCTTACTCGTAGCTAACTATAATGCTCAACAGCATTGGCGTGGTCACGATCACTCCCAGCACCTTGAGGGGACGCACACTCACGCTACGAGTGAACTGCCACTACCTGACGTAATGCACACCCACTCACACCAACACTGGCCCGATCACTCGCATGAACACCCACATTATCATAGTGCGAAAAGATAAACATCTATAGATGGATGTCTGAATGTGCTATCGCCTATGGTGCTGTGATGAGAAGTGACGCAATGCTCGTGAAATGTCTTTTGATGGTCAGGGCATCAACGCATCTCGACTATATATGAGGAGTTTACATTTTTTATGACCGCAAGCAATGATCTATTGACCCTGTCATCATTTCGACAGCTAGCCAATCTCGCCGCCTTTCGTGCCGTGCTCATCCCAGGAGACCTGGGGCCGCTAGAACGTGCAGAAGAGCAGGCCCTCTATG
Source organism: Ktedonobacterales bacterium (assembly GCA_038199755.1). GTDB lineage: Bacteria > Chloroflexota > Ktedonobacteria > Ktedonobacterales > Ktedonobacteraceae > JBBPYR01. The sequence continues at coordinate 6,250 of JBBPYR010000173.1, forward strand.
ATTTTGTGGAACGTGGCGGCGGCTTACTCTGTGTGGGTAACGCCTTGGAAGCGTACCATGAATATCCTCTTCTGGCAGAGGTGATCGGCCCCGTCTATGGCTTCTGCACGCCGCGCACAGAAATTATCGCGCATGTTGCCGACGAGACACATTGCATTACGCGCCGCGCTGATGCCTCTTTTGCTTTTACTGAGCCTTGCTATCTTCTAAAGCACATCCCCGCTGATGCCCACATGTTGTGGCGGACCATGTGGCATTATGCGCCGCATACGCTGGCCTACGCGCGCGAATTTGGCAAGGGGCACGTCTTTTGCACCGTGCTTGGCTCGTCAACTGCGACCCAGCAGCATCCTGTCTACCAACAGATGCTAGCACGTGCCGCCCGTTACGCTAGCGAGGGTGAGCGCGCTGAACGCACGATCAACGTGGCGATGATTGGCTATGGTGCGATTGGCTTTGAGCATGGCACCGCCATTAGCAATGTGCCGGGGTTACACTATTCCCTCGTGTGTGATCGCAATGAAACACGTCTGCAGACTGCTCGCGAAGCCTTTCCCAGCGTACGTACCTGCACCGACCTCGCACAGGTGGCTGTAGACCCCACGATTGATATGGTCATCGTCTCGACGCCTCCCAATACGCATGCCGCCATCTCGATGCAGATGTTAGAGGCAGGCAAACACGTCGTAACGGAAAAGCCATTCTGTATTACCACCGCCGAAGCTGACGCCATGATTGAGCTTGCCAAAGAGCGGCAGCGCATGTTGACGATCTACCAATGTCGTCGCTGGGACCCTGATTATCTTGCTATCAAGCGTGTGCTCGCGCAAGATATCATTGGCCCCGTTTTCCACCTGGAGACATTCATTGGTGGCTATGCCCACCCCTGCGATTATTGGCACTCACATGAGCCAGTTTCGGGTGGCGTCTTCTATGACTGGGGTTCACACTATCTGGACTGGATACTCAACCTCATACCTGACCCTGTGGTGAGTGTACGCGGCGTAGAGCATAAACGCGTCTGGCATGACGTGACCAACGCCGATCAATCCAGCGTCTATCTTCGTTTTGCTGGTGGGCAAGAGGCAGAGTTCATGCACTCTGACATTGCCGCTGCCCTAAAACCGAAGTGGTACATTCTCGGTGAGCGCGGAGCCATCGTCGGCGATTGGCGGCAGGAAACAATCAAAACGCGCCGCTGGTCCGGTGATCTGGATGAGCAACGCCTAGCCCCATCAGAAGCCTTACCCTCCCTGCGTGTCATGACGCGTGACGTAGGCGATACTATCCATGAACAACATCTGTCACTTCCGCCCTCACCATCGTTCGCTTTTCATCGCAACATCGCCGATCATCTACACTCCGGCGAGCTGCTAGCCGTTTCGCCGCAAGAGGCCCGTCGCAATATCGCAATCATGGAGGCCGCCAAACGCTCCGCCGAAAACGGCGGCGAAACCATAACCCTCCTCTGCTAACACCCACCCACGAGGGACATCCCTACTGAGTATTGCTGCATTTCCAGATATTTCCGCAAAACACTTGAAATAGAGCATTTTTTCATGCATACTTAAGAATGTGTAAACCCATCTTTTCATCCTAGCGAAGTGGGGCTCAACTGGATCCTGTTGCAGGCACAATCGCCGCCTTCACCACCAACTTTGTAGGTTTTGTGGCACGTCCAATTGGCGGTGCCTTTTTCGGCTGGTTCGGTGATAAGGTTGGGCGCAAATCGACGCTGGTTGCGACCCTCTTACTGATGGGTATCGCCACCACTCTCATGGGTGTGCTCCCCGGTTATGCCTCAATTGGTATTGCGGCCCCTATCTTGCTTTCAATACTGCGCTTCTTGCAGGGCGCGGGTGTTGGCGGCGAATGGGGCGGCTCCGTGCTACTTTCGATGGAGTACGGTGACGAGCGACGACGCGGCTTCTGGGCAAGTTGGACACAGACAGGCGTGCCTATCGGTCTCGCACTGGCCGCCCTCGCGGTTGTCCTATTCAAAGGCATCTTCCTAGGCGAGGCTTTCAACTCTATCGGCTGGCGTTTCCCCTTCATCAGCAGTGCTCTGCTGATCATTGTCGGCTTGATTATCCGCCTTCGTATTCTGGAGACACCCACTTTTGCTAAGATCAAGAGTGAGCGTCGTGTCGCCAAAGTACCGTTGGTAGAGGTGTTCCGCTATCACTGGCGCGAAATCGCACTCAGCGCACTATTACGCTCCGGTGAACAGGCTCCCTTCTACATCTTCACGACCTTTGTGCTGTCATATGGTGTCAAGGCGTTAGGATTGAGTACCAACCTATGCTATAGGGAACGACATGATAACGCTGATCCTGCATATTCTGGATTCGCAAATTGATGAGAGGAGAATGAGTGAATCTTACCCTCCCCACTGAAGCCAGAGCAATGCATGATAGAGTTGCACTTGCCAGACGCGCCACGCATGATAGCCCTCTTGAAGATCGAAGGTGTAGGGAATGTGCAATTTCGTCAATTCCTGTGCGAATTGTTTAGCCTCAGTGATATAAGGATGGTCTTTCGTCGCTGCTCCTAGATAGAAGTGCAACTTCCAGGCCTCTTTTTTGTTGGGCAGCACCAGTGCAGGGCTGTTCTGCTGTAACACACTTGCTTTATTTCCCCAAATGGCACCTTCTGCATAATAATAGCCACCCAAGGAAATGATCGAGCCAAAGATGTTAGGATGATGAATGCCGATATTCGCTGCACCAAAGCCGCCCATTGAAAGCCCGCCTATCGCCCGATGTCTGGCATCGGCAATGGTGCGGTATTTCTTGTCCACATACGGAACCAGTTCGTTGACGACCGAGGTCTCGATATTCTGCTGGTGATCAAAACTATTGCCCCATTCGCTTGGTGCCCTTGCACGACCATTTCCATCGGGCAATACGAGGATCAGGTCAGCAATTTTGCCGAGGGAGATCAGCGTATTTACTGATTGATCGGCTTTTCCTCCCTTGATCCAGTCAATTGCTGTACCCGGTGAGCCATGCAACAGGTACAACGTGGGATACCGTTTCGCTGTTGCCTGCGCTGTCATATAGGATGGGGGCAAGTAGACCAGAAACGCTTTCTTTTGTCCGCCCAAGATCGGGCTCGTCATTTCATCTTGTATGACGGTACCAAACATATAACTTCGTCCATTGGGAAGCGTGGGGAGAACATGCAGGCCAAGATCGGGCGAAAAGAGAAAAAGATCACCTGACCCACTGGCTAGCACGATGAGTCCTAGCATTGTAATAGTGCCTGCTAAGGTGAAGATGAGCTTTCGCCCACTTCTTGCTGGCGCAATGGGTGCCTGTACATACGATGGTCCACTCTGTCGTCGTTGCCAAAGCTTCTGCGCGACCTGAAAAGGCGGGTCCAAAAGTACTTCTCCCAAAGCACCGCCAATTGCTGCACCAATAAAAGCACACACTAGCGCGAGCGCGAGCATGAGCAAGGTCGTGTGAAAAAGCACTGCACCGTTCAATGGTTCCAAACCACCACCTGGGTCGTACACAGGCTGTTGCTCTGCATGAAGAAATCCCAACAGGTATACTGAGAAAAAAGCTCCACTCGCCCCTATCATGGCCCCTAAACGCTTTCGTAGCACAAACATGGCCAGCAATGCAGCAGCAGCAGTCATCATGAGTGCTGCGATCAGTTGCGCACGTAGCACGTCAAGTCCAGCGGCCAGTAGCAAAGAAACACCCTGTCCGACGAAGGGATCATGTAAGAGAAGGATGCCACAGAGCAGTGCTAGCAAACAAGACAGCGCGGAGAGAAGCGTACCTCTAAAACGTTTCATAGGTATATCCTCACGATGATTAGAGTGTTAAACTCCTGCTAATCGTGCGTTCTGGTGCGGCGGGCAGTATGCTTTCGCGGGCTGCCCGTACACGCGGTCTCCACACTTTCAGGGTGTGATAAAGGGCTGTCAGTAAGCTTGTCTCCTGCTCATGGGCACGATAGAGGGCCCAAGCAACGGCGGGCAGTTTGAGCGTGCTCGAATAGGTGAGGTAACGGCTCTCCCATTTCGGCTGAAATTTCTTTTTGAAGGTGAAAAGCGATTGTTTTCCCGTCGTGCCAAAGCGATTGTTGAGAAAGTCGATACTACTCTCCAAAAGTGTTTCATCTGCTGGGTTGTTATGGCTGAGAGGAGCAAGTCCCAGGCTGACCATCATCGCCCCACGCTCTTGCAGGGAAAAGATGGAGCGTGCAAGCAGCAGTTCCATGGTACCAGGGGTGGAATGCTCCCCTCGACGCATGAGATCAAGCCCCCATCCCTTGCGTCCATAAATGGGCACAAAGGTAACGAATGCTTGTACTGTGTCGTTCGCATCAACAGCGAGTGCGTATACCTGTTCAGCGTCACCACACCTAGCGAACTGCCCCATACTAAAGCCTTTTTCGCTTCCCCCTTTCGCTGCCAGCCATGCGCGTGAAATGTGCTCCATCTGCGCAAGGTAGTTCGCGTTTTGGATCGGACCATACGAAAGGACAATGCTGATGCCATCCTTCTCTGCTCGTTTTGCGCTCGTGCGTACATTTGCCATGCTTTTTCCTGCCAGGGTAAATGTACGAGTATCAATAATGGCATCTTCGCCAATTTTTATCTGATGCAAACCAGCAATCCGATAGAGATCAAGCAAATCATCACGTATCTGCCAAAACAAGACCGTCCAATCTTGATCGTGGCAGAAAAGCAGAAATTCTTGAATGGTGGTGAGCATATCTTCTTCTGGCCCAATGGGGTCTCCAGCGACCACGGCTGTGCTCCCTTCCAGGACATAACTAATGCACGCTGTTCCCGAAGTTGAGAAAAAGAATGACTTGCTTCTGTCGAGAGCAAAGTAGGAGATAGAACTTCTCCCGTATATGCGCGTGAGGCGGCTTGCACGAGAACGCTCCTCCTCATTAGGCAGAAGAACCGCAGCAATGGGGTGCAGCAGTTGTGCGATGCCATACAGGACAGCACAGACGCACAGCAAGGGTAAGGCATGACCGAAGACGATTGCCTGTGTGGGCGGAAGCAGTGCGACTGCGTGCGAGTGGATCAGGAAACTCACAAGTGGTGGCTCGATTACAGAGCGGTCGAACACCGGCTCGAACTGCTGATAAAAGAACACGAATCCACCAATGGAGTAAAGAGTGACAATGCCTAAACCTGTTATCAATGCCAAGTATCCTCGTCGAATGGAAGGAGGATCACTTTTTGCACGGAAACAAGACACACAAAGCAGCACGACGAGCGCGAGTGAGGCATTTGCTAGTGTTATAAACACTGAACCGTTACTCAACATCTGTAGCATACTGGATAAAACGAGGAGCAGAATACTGATACCCCATGCTTGCCGTTTGCCTCGTGTCACGCCAGCAGCGAGCATAAGCAAGAAAAAACCGATGACTACTACTAGCTTATGGCTACCGTGAAGACTGTCCCCCGTCCAGGCACCAAGTAATACATCCCAGTTGGGCCGAGGAATGATGATAGAGAGCATATCAGCACATCCAGCTAGTCCCACCGTCAATCCTATTATACGGCGGATGTTACTTTGAAATCGTTGCGCTGGAAGCAAGGAAAAAGAGATTTTTTTCATAAAAAGTGCTCAGCATTCTCATAATGTTTTAGCGTAGAAGATGTTCATACACAATGTAGACTTGTATTGTTTTTCAACCAAGACGGCTTCCTCTTAGGAAGACGTTTACGCCTCTTGTTTTCGCATATGAACTATTCCTCTCCCAGAGCACATGGGTAGGCAATAGATTTGTCTTTCAATCATAAGACCTCCTAACAAGGCATCGTTTCCTCAACTGTACGTGGGCGAGATGAGATGGGAATGAAAGGGAAGACGGCGTGGATTTCTTCTCATCATGACTTCATTTCTGTTTCCTATAATGTAAGCAGGGCACTTTTCTACTGTGTTGCTCAAAGTGAGGAGGAAATATGCGTATTTTAGTGGCGGAAGATCACCCAACTCTGGGTCCAACACTGAAAACAAGCTTGGAAAGCTGCCGTTATGCGGTCGATCTCGTCAGTGATGGGGAAGATGCCATTGCTCTCGGCACGTTAATTCCCTATGATCTCATCATTCTCGATGTGCTTCTTCCTGGCCTGACCGGATTTGAGGTGTGCAAATACCTGCGCGCACACCACAAGAAAATTCCCATTTTGTTTCTTACCGCTCTTGGGGAAGTGGATGACCGTGTAACAGGACTTGATATGGGAGCCGATGATTATCTGGTGAAACCATTTGCTTTTCGCGAACTAGAAGCACGTGTGCGTGCGCTTTTGCGTCGTGATAGTTCGGAGAAGACAAAGGTATTGCGTTTCATGGATATTGCACTCGATACGGCTACCCATGAAGCCGCTCGTGGTGAAAGAAGCATTACCCTTTCCAGTAAAGAGTATGCATTGCTAGAATTTTTCATGTATCGTCCCCGACAGGTACTCAGCCGAACCACGATTGCGGAGCATGTCTGGGATTATGACGCGGAGCATCTCTCAAATGTGATCGATGTCTACATTCGCTATCTGCGTAACAAACTTTGTGCCGCAGGAGAACCAGATGTCATCCAGACCATTCGCGGTTCAGGTTATCAACTAAAGGAGCCAGAGAAGTGATACGCTTATTTCAGCGCCTTCGGCCTCCAGGTGTTCGTATTCAGCTGATGCTCTGGTATACGATTGTCTTTGCTTTGCTGATCCTTTTTTCGGACATTGTTCTCTACACACAACTTCGTAGCACCCTCATTGCCAGCTTGAACACGGCTTTGCAACTGCGTAGCCAACAAATAGCGAGTGGTATATCCAACGATGGTGCCTCCATCACGATACGTGATGTTACTGGTGATCTTTCTGGTTCTGATACTATTGCGCCAGACATGCCAGATGCCTCAATAGACGTTGATTTTGGGTCGTTAGTGCGTATCTTAAACAGTAAGGGGCAAATGCTGCGTATTTCTCCCGCGTTTCGTACTCTGATTGTACCCCCGACAAGTGTTATGCAATCTTTGCATGGAAGTGATTGGCAAGGCAATGTGATGACTCGTGATGGGCAAGAAGTGCGCTTGTATAGTGTTCCCTTAACAGAAAATGGGACACCTTTTGCCGTCATCCAGGTTGGCGAGTCTCTGACACAGGTGAATACCGCTTTGCGCAGCCTTTTTCTCGAACTCCTTCTCATTGCGCCATTCATCTTACTGCTGGGTGCTGTTGGTAGCTACTGGCTAGGTATTCACGCTTTTGCGCCGATGAACCGCCTAATACAGACCGCACAACGCATCAAAGCTGGCGACCTGCATCAGCGTGTGCCTGTCCCTCGTGCTTATGATGAAGTACGCGCTCTTGCACTCACGCTTAACGAGATGATCGAACATCTGGATCAGACCTTTACACGACAGCGGCGCTTTGTCGCTGACGCCTCGCACGAGTTACGTACTCCTGTAACTGCTATTCGTAGCATGACCGAACTGGCACAATTGAAAACGCTCACGGTAGAAGAATATGAGCATACGTTTGATACGATTAACAAAGAGGCGGAGCGTTTGGGGCATCTCATTAGCGACCTGTTGGCGTTAGCCCGTGCTGACGAGAGGCGAGTCATGCTTGAGCAAGAAGCAATACGCCTCGATACGCTTGTCGAAGCGGTCGTCGCAAATGCTGAAGGACTGGCACTTGAGCGTGGTGTGAGCTTACAGGTGCATGCCTCAGAGCCGATTACTATTTGCGGTGATGAAGCGCGGCTGATTCAAGCGGTGATAAATGTGCTCGATAACGCGTTGCTCTATACCGATGCTGGTGGACAGGTTACAGTGAGGGTTGAGGCGACCTCCACACATGCGCTCCTTACCATTTCCGATACGGGGATAGGAATTGCGCCAGAACATCTTCCCCACATCTTTGAACGTTTCTATCGTGCTGATCCAGCCCGTGTACGCAAAGAGGGCAATAGTAGTGGCTTAGGATTAGCGATTGTCGAATGGACCATTCATGCTCACAAAGGGACGATTGCTGTTGAAAGTCAGCTCGGGTTGGGGTCAACGTTTATCGTCAGCCTCCCGCGTGTAAGCATGCTAAGTCAATAAACTGTCTATCTCGATAGTAAACTCGTCTTGCACTTGAAACACGTAAGGCACTCATGCTCATCTCATAATCCCTATCTATACTCGGATTCGAGACAGAAAACAGACGAAAGAGCAGAAGGTGCTACATGGATATTGTGGTTGAATCGGTCAAGTTGGCTTCAAAACTTCATAGTCGACAACGCAAGAAAAAGTCTATTGTGCCTGATATTCCCTATATGGGTCATCTCATGGAGGTTGCAGGTATTGTACAATCCAATGGGGGCGATGAAATTACGGTCGCGGCAGCCCTCTTACACGATGCGATTGAAGACCAAGGCGCGGAAGCTCGTGAACAAATTCGTGCACAATTTGGGCAAGAGGTTCTTGATATCGTCGAAGCTTGTACCGAGAGCGATACCTTTCCAAAGCCAGCTTGGCAGGAACGCAAAGAGACCTATCTCAAATTAGTAGAAACGGCATCACCATCGGTCCTTTTGGTGATTGTTGCGGACAAGTTGCAGAATGGTAGAGCCTTGTTGCGACGACTCAAATTAGAAGGCGCAGAGGGTTGGGGCAGTCCCAGTCGAGGTGAGAAGCTGTGGTACATGCAGAGCCTTCTCGAAAAAATACGTCATCGTCTCACACAGTTGCAACAGGAAACGGACCATCCAATACTCGTCAGCCTTCGTCTGCTCATTGATGAGTATGGCGAAGTGGTTGCCGCTATCATTCACTACTAAGTACTTCTGTTTTACCCCTACCTTAACGTTTTTCTCGCGCTATACCTACTCTATAGGTAATAATGGTATATAGGACGGTTATACCCAGAGAGGAACCAACAAACGTCTTCCTTTGTGATATACTGATTACTGACACCCCCAGCCATTGGCAGTGGTGATTTTCAGTAAAGGAAGAGTACATGTCAGCAGCAATTGAACTACCATTGTTCCCTTTAACGTCTGTCCTCTTTCCAGGAACGGCAGCACCACTACATATCTTCGAGCCGCGCTATCGTCAAATGATCGTCGATTGCCAGTGCGAAGGGAAGCCCTTTGGCTTTGTGCTCGTGCAACCTGAGAGTGAGCATCTGCAAGAAGAACCGTATCCCATCGGCACCATTGCCGAGATTTGTAACCTGGAACAGCTTGAAGATGGCCGCTATACACTGATGGCGATTGGTACCCAACGTTTCCGCATTGTCAGCCAACATCGCGAGAAACCCTACCTGTCTGGCATCGTAGAAATTCTTGATGACGTTGAGGAGCAGGAACAAGACCTGCAAACGGTGCTGCCACAAGCAACCAACCTGTTTCAGAATTACCTCAAAATGCTCTTAGAGGTCACTAACGCAGGTGATATCCAGACAAACCTGCCCGATGAACCACAAGAACTTTCCTATTTCATCGCCTATTTCCTCGACGTGCAGGAAGAACAAAAGCAGCACTTTCTCGAACTGACCTCGACCAAACAACGCTTGCAAGAAGAGGTAACGATTCTACGGCGTGAAGTTCCCTTCATGCGCGAAATTCTCTCGAAAAAAGTGCCAGATGATCGCACTATGTTAAACTAGCTAAAGAATACTGATTGTATGGATACAGCAGTTCCGAACTTCCGACAACGGTTAGATAACGTTTTGCGCACGCTCGACGTACAAAAAGTGAGCGCGTTTCTGATCGCGGAAAAGCAGTGGAGTCCAGGCACGCCCGCCGACCCAGAGTTTGCCATGTGGATGATGATCGCCGGGAGCCCCACCCTGCGCGATCTGCATGAGCGTGCCTATGAATGGCTCATCAGTCACGGTCACGAAGCTGATGCCAATGTCTATCTCGCCCGCGACAAGAGACAGAGCGCGAAATCGAGTGGCAAAAGCCGTAGTGGTGGCGGGCAACGTCCGCAAGGTTCTAGGGACAATGACAGAAACAATAACATGAA
>JBBPYR010000174.1:0-3976 GCA_038199755.1 Ktedonobacterales bacterium
GGCAAAAGGAGGCAGGTAAATGGACATTACTTTGTATTTTTTCCAAGCTCATGTAAGGACAAGAATCTAGTGACGCAATCAAAGACTATTTAGAGCTTGATTGAAAAAGGATCGCCCGCAACTGGCTCTGTTTCGATCCAGACACTCTTGACCTGGGTAAACTCTTTCATCGCCTCAATGCCGTTCTCACGACCCAAGCCGCTAGACTTGTAGCCACCGAAGGGCATGGTAGGCGAAAGGGAGCGGTAGGTGTTGATCCAGACGGTGCCAGCTTGCAGTTGACGTGCTACCTTGTGTGCCCGTGTCAGGCTCGTGGTCCATATACCCGCGGCCAAGCCATACTCGGTATCGTTAGCGAGGGCGATGGCTTCATCGTCGTGATCAAACGGGATGAGGGCCAGCACCGGACCAAACACCTCTTCACGTGCGATACGCATGTCATTGCGCACATCAGCGAGAATGGTAGGCTCGACAAACAGGCCATTTTGTAGCTCCGCGCTGCTTGACTTCTGGGCACCCGTGACGACACGTGCCCCATCTGCCTTTGCCACGTCAAAGTAGGAGAGAACCTTACGATACTGTGACTCGTTGGCGATGGGACCCATCTCCGTCTCGTCCAGCAAAGGATCGCCAATACGAATTTGGCGCACGCGTTCTTCCAAGCGTCGCAACACCTCGTTATAGATGGGCCGTTGCACCAATGCACGCGAACCTGCAATACACGTCTGACCAGAGGCAGCAAAGATACCTGACAGAATGCCAGCAACGGCGGCATCCAGAGGGGCATCCTCAAAAAGAATATTGGGCGACTTGCCACCCAGTTCAAGCACAATCTCGGCGTAGTGCCCCACAGCGGCGGCAGCGACACTGGCACCAGCCGGACCGCTACCCGTGAAAACTACGACACTAACACTTTTATGGCGTGCCAGCGTATCACCAGCAGGCAAACCCAGACCCGTTACGACATTGAAGACGCCAGGAGGGAAGCCAGCCTCCTCAAAGCAACGCGCAAACTCTAAGGTAGAGACCGAGGCATGTTCGCTCGGCTTCACGACAACCGTATTGCCAGCGGCAAGAGCTGGGGCAAGGGTAAATGTGCCGAGCAGCAGCGGCGAGTTCCAGGGGGTGATACAGGCAACGACACCATAAGGCTCGCGCACGGTATAGTTGAAGAGACTAGCTTTTTCGTGTGGAATGGTGTCACCTTGGATTTTGTCTGCCAAGCCAGCATAATAACGGTACCAACCGGGGATGGCCTTGAGCTGGGTGTACATCTCGCGGAGCAGTTTCCCATTGTCTTGCACCTCAAGCTCCGCCAGTTCACGTGCCCGCGACTCGATCACATCGGCCAGACGGTGCAGGAGGCGCATGCGGGTAGCGGGTGATGTCTTTGACCATGTTGTATCGAAGGCTGTTTTCGCAGCCCGCACCGCGTCATCCACGTCTTGCGCCCTTGCACTCACAATGGTAGCCCACGTCTCACCTGTAGCGGGATTGCTCACGGGCAAACGTGAGGCACCATCTGGCTGTACATATTTTCCGCCGATATACAGCCCATAATCCTGCGTCTTTGACAGTATTTGCGACATGAATCAATGCTCCTTTGCTAGCCTCTTTTTAAGTCACTAGCTGAGGCGTTCGATAATCATGGCCATGCCTTGGCCGCCGCCAACACACATCGACTCCATGCCGAATGTTTTATCTGCCGTTTGCAAACCGTTGATGAGCGTGGTCATGATACGCGCACCTGTCATGCCATATGGATGACCGAGGGCGATCGCGCCGCCATTGACGTTGAGCTTATCCCAGGGAATGCCCAGGTGCTTCGCTGAAGGAATCACCTGCGCGGCGAACGCTTCATTAATCTCAACCAGATCAATATCATCAATCGTCTTGTTAGCACGCTTGAGAGCCTGCCGACAGGCTTCTATCGGCCCTAAACCCATGATCTCAGGGTTCAAACCGGAAACACCACTAGCGATGATGCGCGCTAAAGGTGTGAGGCCCAGTTCACGCGCCTTGCTCTCGCTCATGATGATCACCGCGGCGGCACCGTCATTGAGTGGACAGGAGTTGCCAGCAGTTACTTCGCCGTTGGGGCGGAAGACAGGCTGCAAGGTGGCGAGTTTCTCCGCTGTGGTGCCAGCACGTGGGCCATCATCTTTACTTACCACCTTCCCACTTGGTGTGGTAATGGGCGTAATCTCACGCTGAAAGAAGCCGTTCTGCTGCGATTGTACGGCTCGCTGCTGCGAAAGGGCGGCGAACTCGTCCATCTCACGGCGCGACACGTTCTCGGCCAGACGCACATTTTCGGCGGTCTGCCCCATTGAAATGTAGATATCAGGCAAACCAGTTGGTGGTTGCCACAAGGTAGCACCTTGAGCATCCTCTTTGGTGCGCGCCTCGGCCTCAGCAAAGATGCTATTATGGGGGCCAATATCGGCCATGCCGTTTGTAAAGCGGCTTACAGTCTCAACGCCTGCCGCTATAAAGACATCACCCTCACCAGCTTTGATGGCATGAAAGGCCATGCGAATCGTCTGCAACGAGGAGGAACAATAGCGATTGACGGTTACACCCGGCACATCTGGCATGCCCGCCAGAATAGCCACAACTCTTGCCATATTAAAGCCAGACTCACCCGCAGGCTCGCCACAGCCTAGCATCAAGTCTTGCACGGTACTGGGATCGAGTTGTGGCACCTTGGCAAGGGCCGCCCTGACAATAGCCGCTGCGAGTTCATCGGGCCTACACTCAACTAATGACCCCTTCATAGCGCGTCCAATTGGGCTACGAGCGGTGGCAACAATAACAGCTTCTGGCATGGTGTTCTTCCTTTTTACTTTATAGAAAAGACAGGCCCTCTCGACGAAGAGCCATGGTCAACATTGACCTGCATATTCAGCAAACGCCGTTCCATTATATACTTACCACCACTGAGAATGCGAATGCCTGTTTTCTTAGACGTAACAAGATCGAAGATACACGATACAGTACTATCGTCCTAGCAATGTTACATTCATTTGCATATGTCAATATAAACAAGTATACTCCTTCTTGTATCAAAAAATGAAAAACAGACATGGCGTTCTTACAACCGAAATTGGCTCCCTCTAGAGGCTTTCCCCTCTTTATCATCAGCAACACACGGGTTCTTCAGTAATAAGAGCTTTTGTATAGGGGCTTTTTTGCGCCATGCAACCAGAGAAGTATGTTAAGAACAATTAACAGGAGGTATGATGTCCTTTTTTCGTCGTCTTTTACGCCGAAACCATGTATCCAACACTTTGAAACCCGCTCAACAACGTCTTTTAGTGCTTTCCGCAACAGGAGCGATTGCCATTGTAGCAACTACATTGCTTACAAGCGTCGCCTACACACACAATTTTTCGTCCGCCTCAATGCCCCTCGCCCTTTCTAGCGCGCAAGTAACAAATGGGGCAAACACACATACGGATATGCAGTCAATCTCAGGTGTAGATGACCTTGCTAATAATCGGAAGTTCATACCTACTCATACACCTGTGACTACAAAGAAGGGCACGCCAGCAAGCATACAGCCACAACCGATTTCTGTTGTGAGAACGCCAAGTGCAGCACCTACGGCTCCAATAGTCCCAACGGCTCCCCCACAACAACCAACACCATCATCGGCATCCGGCGCGATGATTCCGGTGAATGTGACGGCGTATGCGCTGCAAGGTCCTATGGCTGACGGCAAGTGGACGCATTGGGGTGCCTGTGCCGTCTATACAAGTCAATTCCCTTTCGGCACGCTGATTAACATCTATAACCGTGATGGTTCCTTCAATCGCCAGTGCATTGCTGAGGATACTGGTGGCGCGATCACCTATAGCCATATCGATCTGGCCTTCCCTGGTGATGAGAGCGCGGCCATTCAGTGGGGGAGACAATACCTCTACGCCCGCGTTGCACGCTGGGGTTGGTAGGTACATAACAACAGGTTAGTATA
>JBBPYR010000175.1:0-7676 GCA_038199755.1 Ktedonobacterales bacterium
ATTGCACAACAGGTGTTACAAGTGGTGTGATATTTTCTCTCAATGTATATACTCCATGCGAGTAGTGTACATCTCTGTCTCGTTTGCGGCGTTGCAAAAAGTAACGATAGTTACTATGTTACTACGTATTGTAAGGAAAATAGGACTGTTTGTCAATGCATGGAGTATCCTGCTATTGATTATCCTTTGACGGCGACTGGTTGTTGTGCAAGGATGCTTGTTGTTTCTTGAGGAATTCATCACGTGCGCGTTCTTCAGCGGTGATGTCGGCAACCTCGTCCGCGATGCTATGGCCTTCACCAAAGCGATCATTCCCGCTGCCGCCGCCTTCGAACACTTCGCGCCCACGACCGCCGCTTTCCGCATGGCCGATAATTCCGCGCTCCTCTAGTAAGTCGATCAAGCGGGCCGCACGCGAGTAGCCAATGCGTAGGCGACGCTGTAGCAGCGAGATAGAGGCTTTCCCAAATTCTCGTACAATCTCTTCGGCCTGTTCGAGCAGGTCATCATCGAGTTCAAACTCGTCTGAGTGGTGCTCTTTGATCTCCCAGCCAGGTTCAATCTGTGGCTGTGTCGGCGCGAGAGCGGGGTCGCCTTGTCCCTGGCTCTTAGCCTGTTGCGCTTGCACGGCGTGTTGCGTCACCTGTTCACGCCAGAAAGCCACCAGCTTCTCCGCCTCGTCATCGGTCAGGAAAGAGCATTGGATGCGCTCTGGTCGCCCTGCATCCGCTGGCAGATACAGCATATCACCGCGTCCAAGCAAGCGTTCCGCGCCGCCCATGTCAATAATCGTGCGCGAGTCCACCGCCGAACTGACCATGAAGGAGATGCGTGTAGGAATATTGGCCTTGATCAGACCCGTGATGACATCGACTGAAGGTCGCTGGGTCGCAATCACGAGGTGAATGCCGGTCGCACGGGCAAGTTGTGCCAAGCGGCAGATCATGCCCTCTACCTCTTCGGGTGCCGCCATCATCAAGTCTGCCAGTTCGTCAATAATGATGACGATAGCAGGCATATTACTCAACGACTCGTCGCCCTTAGCCAGCTTTTCAGCGCGCAATTTGCGGTAGCCATCCAGGTTACGCACACCCAACTGCGAGAAGAGGCGATAGCGTCGCTCCATCTCATTGATCGCGTTTCTCAGCAGCGACACCACCTTATCCACCTCGATGACAACGGGGGCGAGCAGATGCGGGATGCCATTATACATGCTTAATTCAACCATCTTCGGGTCAACCATCAGCATGCGCACATCGTCAGGCACGGCATGCGTAATGATGCTGGCTATGATGATGTTAATCGCTACACTATTATGTTCAACAGCATAGCCTACGAAAGCATGATTCTCACTATGAACTTCGATATTCACAGTCGGAGCTACTATACGACGAATATCAGCTATTTTGTGCCACTCGTATCCTTGAGGACAATCAGATAACAGAGCTGCGCATAAAATGACATCTGCATCACTCCGCGCAACGGTACCTTGTTGTTGCAGATTGAGAGGGCAAAGGATGACATGACCTGCAAAATGCGGACGATTCCCGCATACTCTTAAATCTTTTGTCTGAACCCACCCAGCATCAATGGCTCGTGTACGTCTTGTTGCCTTGCCATTAGATTGTTGCCCAACATGTTGATTTTCATCAAGACTAGCTGCCCATAATGGGTGTTCGCCTGTACGACGAATGATCACACCATTATCTAGCTCAATTTCAAAAACTTCTTGGATACCATTATCAGTAAAAGTGGCGAGAACAGGAACTTGACTCATCGTTTGCGTATCTGTAACACCTATTACTTGTTCAGATTTCCCCAGTAATTCTTGTACTTTGATAATACGTCCATCGGCTAGAAATACTGGTTCATCAAATGCTAGACACTTGCCCGCTCCTGTTGCGCCCGCGATCAGCAAGTGGGGCATACGTGCCAGATCGCTCACGCGTACCTGTCCCGCTACGTCCTTGCCCAGGGCAATCGCCAGCTTTGATTTGGACTTTGCTATCTGGTACTCCTTGCTTTCCAGCACTTCACGTAGCGTCACGAGGCGGCTATTCTTATTAGGGATTTCGACACCGACATAGGGGCGACCCGGAACGGGCGCCTCCATACGAATGGTCTTAGCCTCTAGCACCAGTGCCAGATCGTTCTGGAGTGCCATAATGCGGCTCACACGTGTGCGCGTCTCATAGATGATGTTTCCCTGTGCATCACGTACCGGAGTGGGGCGTCCCTTATCGTCTACGGTCATCTCTGGCTTGCCCGTCGGTCGAATGCCAAAGCGAATCACGGTTGGCCCAATGCTAATATCTTCGGCGCGCACCTCGGCATCCACGCGGAAGCTGCGCAGCGTCTCTTGAATCGTGCGTGCCAAGGCAGCCGTATCGTCACCGAGCATGTGCTGCTTGACCTCTTCGGGATTGTTCAACAACGAGGTATCAGGCAGTTTCCAGGGGGATTCGGGAATAGGCGCAGGTGCTTGTGCGGCACGCGTTCGTGGCTGGACGGAAACGGGTATCTTACTCGGATTGGGTTGCAGGTCTTCCATCTTGCCACGATTACGGGTGTTATTCGGTGAAAGAATGAGCGGCTCCTGCGGTTCGCCTCCCTCGTCTTCTTCCTGAGGGGGCTGGAATGGCAGCGGCGACTGTTTCGCCCCTTTCACCGCCTCTACACGTGTGTCAATGGGGGCGCGTGGCCCCTTGGGTACAAAGCCAACCTTTGACTTGAGGACATTGATATCATTCTCTGGGTCATCGTCCTCAAAGTCAGCCTCAAACTCAATATTCGAGTCTTCGTCGTCCTCTAACTCATTCGCTTCTATCTGCGGGCTACGACGGGGTGCTGGCGGTTTGGTTGCTCCACGTTTCATCGCGGGTGTGTTCGCCCGTTCCTCTGGCAATGCTGGTGGTAAGGGTGTAGCACCATAACGGCTATATTGTGGACGCTTGCCCATAAAATCGGAGAGGTCTTCCTCCGGTTCTGCCGCGTCAGCTTGCTGTCTGGGGTCATGTGTAATAGCATGGAAAATATTCTGACTGACCGCAATCATCTGCCCAAGGGTGATACGAAAGGTAAATATCACAAAGATCACGAGTAGACCAATCAGCAGGAGATGCCCAACCGCTGCACCCCAGCCGAGCAAGGGCGCGACAAGCAACTCCGCTAAAATGCCTACGCTCATGTGCCCCATGATTAAGCGACTTTCCGTCAGCAAGATGAGCCAGATACAGCTAAGGCCCAACACCAGTCGCCAACTCACGAATACGCGCCTCTGGATGCCTTCAACCAAATGTGCCACTGAAAAGGCAACCAGTCCTAGTGCCAGCAGATAAGCACCCCAACCGAAGAAAGTGATAAAGAAGTCACTGAGTGTTTTTAATACGGGCGTATGGCGGAAGAGGGTCAACGAGCCAAACAGGAGTAGTGAAAGCAGCAGCAGCAGCACGCTGAAGATACGCTGCCGTTGATGTGCCTCCATACCATTCCATTGGTCCACCGCTGTACGGATGAATTGTGAATCGCCAGTACCATCCTGTGGGGGCGAGTAGGAACTGCGTGAGCCGCTTGGCTTCTTACGTGAGCCGCTACCCGCTGCCTGTTTTCCCCGCCCAGAGCCTTTGCTCGCAGAAGAAGAGGAGCCGCGCTTATTATTTGGCAGGCTGGAACGCTGTTCGACCCGCGTACTTTGTATCCGTGCTGGGGTCACATCGGCAGCACCACTCACACGCGATGAGTTTTTTGCATCTGAACCCGATGTACCGTTCTGGCGGTTCAAATTTTTTTTCATGTTTCCTGCCATTATATTCGGTTCTCCTCCATCGCCAGTCAAATAAGAACATCTGTATGATAACGCACTTGCTGCAAAGACGCAAGATGCTACTTGCCCACTATTCCCGCTATGAGATATCATCTAACCAGCAATGAAAGAGAGATAGAGAGTCTGCTATGCGTGAAGCACCAAACGAGCACAATACACAACAGCAAAACTTGCCACTCGTAGTCGCCATTGATGTCGGTGGCACCCAATTGCGAGCGGCAGTAGTATGCGGCTCACAACTCTTGTCGCGTGCAAGCGCATTGACGGGTGAACATCCGACACCACAGCGTGTGCTACCACGTCTATTCGACCTTGTGCAGCAGGCTATAGAGCAAGCGAATACACCACTCGAACAGCTCACAGGTATTGGCGTTGCAACCCCTGGACCGCTTGATAGCCGTACTGGTATTGTATATAATCCACCTAATTTTCCTGGCTGGATAGGTATTCCCTTGCGTGACCTTTTTGAGGAAAAGTATCAGCTACCTGTCTATGTAGAGAACGATGCCAATGCGGCAGCCCTGGGCGAATATATGTTTGGTGCTGGTCGTGGCGTGAGCAATCTCGTGTACTTGACTATTAGCACTGGCATTGGTGGGGGTATCATCCTCAATGACAAGATTTTCACTGGTGTCAGCGGCACAGCAGGCGAGTTAGGGCATATCAGCATCGACTGGCACGGCGAACGCTGCAAATGTGGTAATAGTGGCTGCCTGGAACACATTGCCTCCGGCACCGCCATTGCACGCCATGCAAATCAAGCTATTGCAGCGGGACGCGGCCAGCAATTGGTGGATTTCGCCCTGGCCCATCCTGATGCCCATGAGAAACCAGAACAGCAAGCGGCCAATATGCCCCTCGCTAGCAGGGCGAACATTCCTGCAGTCGTGCATGCACGTACCGTCGCCCATGCTGCCAACGCGGGCATCCCTCTGGCACAGCAGATTATCCGCGAAGCGGCAGAGGCTCTCGGTTGTGGTCTGGTGAGCATTATCCATACCTTTAACCCAACCATGATCATTTTGGGTGGCGGCGTTATGCAAATGGGAGCGTTGATCATGGAACCAGCGCAGCGCATCGTTGCCGAACGTGCCATGGCTGTGCCTCGCGATGCCGTGAGCATTGTGCTTGCGCAACTCGGCTCCGATGTTGGCTTGATAGGTGCTGCTGCCCTCATCTATTACCATACTGCGCAGGCAGCTACATCCCCATAGGGACGAAGATACACAGGATTATGTGGAACGATGGCACTACAAAAAGAACGTTTAGATGTGGCATTGGTACGACGCGGTCTAGCCCCGAGTCGCGAACGCGCCCGTGCTTTGATTATGGCAGGGCAGGTCTATGTCGGAAATCGCCTCGTAGACAAGCCCGGTACCCTCGTGCTGCTCAACGCCGATTGTCGCTTGGCTGAGATCGCCCCCGAACTCAAATACGTCAGTCGCGGTGGCCTCAAGCTAGAAAAAGCTCTTGATACCTTTCAATTAGACCCCACTGGCTTAGTTGCGATTGACGTGGGTTCCTCTACGGGCGGCTTTACCCAATGTCTACTCGAACACGGGGCATTACGTGTCTACGCCATAGACGTTGGGCATGGGCAATTAGCGTGGGAGCTGCGTAATGATCCGCGTGTTATCGTGATGGAGCATACCAATATTCGCCACCTGACCACGCTACCAGAACTGATGCAGTGCGCGGTAATCGATGTCTCGTTCATCTCGTTGCGCCTGGTCTTGCCCCCACTTGTCTCGCTGCTGGCGACAACTCCAGAGCCGTGGCTGGTGGCTCTGGTCAAACCACAATTCGAGGCGGGCAAAGCCGAGGTTGATCGTGGCAGTGGTGTTATTAGTGATCCCGCAGTACATGAGCGTGTCTTGCGTGAGCTGCAGGCATGGATACCACAACATACACCACTGCTCGTTCGTGGTTTGACCGAATCTCCCATTCATGGGCGAGATGGTAACAAGGAATTTTTGCTTTGGCTCACGGTACCATCTCAGTAAAGATGTGCTATGATGGTAATAGGTAGCGTGTCAGCGTGTTCAGTATATTATAGAAAACATGCACGAGAACGAGATACTCCATTGAAAAGAGGTGAATCATGCTCTCTCCACAGCCGCAGATCAAAATGTCTCACTCACAGGTCGTGGTACCTGACCAATTCAATGTTACGACCGCTTTTCTTGATCGCCACCTCAATGAAGGGCGTAGCGAAAAAGTTGCCGTTTATTATGAAGGGAAGACATACACGTACGCCGATATTGCTGAACTAGCGAATCGTGTCGGCAATGCCTTACTCAATCTGGGTGTGGATATAGAGCAGCGTGTTGCCTTGCTTTTGCTTGACTCACCACAATTTGCTGCCTCCTTCTTTGGTGCCATCAAGATTGGCGCGGTCTCCGTGCCCATTAATACCAACTTACGCCCCGATGATTATGTCTATATCCTCAACGATAGTCGCGCCAGAACCCTGATCATTCATGCCAGCCTCTGGCAAACAATAACCCCGATTCGTCTCCAACTGACCTATCTCAAGCATGTCATTGTGGTGGGCTTGGGAAAAGAACAGCAAACTCCCCAAATCCATGATTTCGATCAGCTGATCGAACAGGCTTCTTCAACCTTGCATACAGCGGAAACCTCAAAAGATGATAGTGCCTTATGGCTGTATAGCTCTGGTAGTACGGGTTTTCCCAAAGGTTGCGTCCATTTGCAGCATGATATGGTCTACTGCACCGAATATTATGCGAAACCGATTCTCGGCATTCGTGAGAGCGATATCACCTTTTCTGCTGCCAAGCTCTATTTCGCGTATGGGCTAGGCAATAACCTCTATTTCCCCTTTAGCATGGGAGCCAGCGCTGTCTATCACGCGGGCCGTCCACTCGCCGAGGATATGTTCAAAGTGGTTGAGCAATACCGCCCGACGATCTTCTTCGGCATTCCTACGCTGTACGCCAGCATGCTCGCGCTTCCTGATGTCGCCAAACGCTTCGATTTTTCGTCGGTGCGCACCTGCGTTTCCGCTGGTGAGTCTCTGCCAGCCGATATTCTGCGCCGCTGGGAAGATACCTTCCATGTGCCCATCCTCGATGGCATCGGCTCAACCGAGATACTCCATATCTTTATCAGCAATCGCCCCGGTGAGATTCGCCCTGGCAGCACGGGCAAGTTGGTACCCGGCTATGAGGCCATAATTACCGATGAGATGGGGCAAGCTGTGCCACAGGGTGACATCGGCAACCTGCTGATTAGTGGCGATAGTATCACCTCGCAGTATTGGAACAAGCACGAAAAGACCAAAAATACGATTAGTGGTCACTGGATTCACACTGGCGATAAATATTATCAGGATGAAGACGGTTTCTACTGGTATGCTGGCCGTTCTGATGATATGCTCAAGGTGAGCGGCCAATGGGTCTCGCCCGTGGAGGTCGAGAATACGCTGATTGCCCATCCCGCCGTGCTAGAGGCGGCGGTTGTTGGTGTGCTCGACGACGAAAACCTAGTGAAACCAAAGGCGTATGTGACACTCAAGCACGGTATAGAGCCTTCCGACGCCCTTGCTAAGGAATTGCAAGAGTTCGTCAAGGCACGGCTCACGCCCTATAAATATCCACGCTACATCGAATTTATACCGGAGCTACCGAAGACCGCGACAGGCAAGATTCAACGCTTCATTCTGCGTGGAACCAACGAAACCATGCCTTTATAATTGATACGGTGTTTGGGAACAGGCGCACGTAAAGTGGCAACGCGCGTTGGCACTTTAAGTGCGCCTGTTCCCATCTAGCATTTGATAGGAAAGATAGAGCAAGAAATATCATGACGCCACAAGAAAAGCCCAGGCCAC
>JBBPYR010000176.1:0-30045 GCA_038199755.1 Ktedonobacterales bacterium
CGAAGTGTACTTTCAGAAACGAAAGGAAGACCCGCATTGACTCATTGAGTCATTGACCATTGAATGCGAGAACAAGGGAACAGGAGGAAGGTAGCTCTTATCTCAGTCTCTTTTAGTGTCTTGACAAAGTGGGCCACCATAGTATAATGTATCTAGGAAGGAAACAATTATGCATGCACTTATTTGGGCAGTCATCATCATAGTCTTGGTCATAGTTGGATACATCGTATGGGTTCTCATTTGTGAACACATAGGAGAGATTCTCGAAATATGGACGGGATTTCTCATTGTGCATTTATTGCCAGTCGGCATAATAATGTTTGTGCATAGTTATATAAAGGATGATATTGCTCAAATGCTAATTGCACTCATACTTATTGCCGGAGGGTCGATGATTTGGATAGTGGGAACTATGTTGATTGGTATACGGGAGACACTAAAAGTTGGGGGATTAGTCATGCTAATAACCCTTCTGGTAGATGTTACTATAGTTGGTCTAACTGAATTATATTGTTTATCGAGAGGTGTTAACATTATCTTTGTTATTCTCGATTCGTTACAATAACGCAAAGAAAATTAAGTAGGACGGCTAATTGAACCGCCCTATTTCATTCTTCCCCAGCCACGAAACCACTCTTCTTGTCGTGTATTGTTTATTGTACGACGTAACAAATCCCCTCTTGAGCCTAGCACCTCTTACAAATCTAGGCCGAGAGTGGGAAAAATGAAGTGTTATAGGACATTTCGTGAAATTAAAAAAATCCATACTTAAGAGGGACAAAGTATTATCTCTATCGACCTTAATAATAGGATTACCTCACCTGCTGATTGTTCAAATTCGTCTCGCGCTCTCTGTTGATCTTCTTGGATGTATTTCAACACTTCACTAAGCAACGCCGTCTTCTCCGCTTGTTTATGTTGTCCATCAGGTTTTTGTAAGATATGCTTAGCCTTATCTTGAAAAGCCTCTGGGTAGTATTCTTCAAAATCGTCTTTTGAAAATATGTGAAATTGTTCTTCGCGCCAGCTATCAGGTTTACCCTTAATGTATTTTTCTTTCAATGCCTTTATAACTTCATGGCCTCTTTTACCATTATCTACAACTACCCAAGCTTTATTTCGATAGGTGCGAGCTAAATGGGCGTATAAGAAAAGCTTGTTAAAGTCCTCAAACTTTACTGGCACTTTGTCTATGCCTCTTGCCGCAATTGTTCTCAGATATCCTTTTAGTCTAGGAGCAAATTGGGGTATAAGAAAATCATTGATTATTCGTTCGGCAGATGCTTCCTCTAAGATAAGCCAACCCTTCCACGCATATAAATCAGTCATTTCATAGCCCAAATCCTCTAAAATTGCTATGCGTTCCTCTGGGTCATCGCCGACTTCTCGATAGTTTGCGGTTGGTATCCTCTGTTCTTCATCACGGCTAATGTAGTGTATCTTACTCTTTTCAACCGACCCCAAGTACTGCATAACAATGTGCGAGTGTGTGGATATAACGAACTGGTTCGTGTCGCACTTTTTGATAATTAAATCCAGTAAGTGTTTCAACGCCTTTGGATGGATATCATTTTCAGGCTCCTCGATTAGAAATAACTTATTGTCTGCTAGACAAAGATCATTAATTAACGCCAGCAGATGCGGTATCCCCTCTCCCATTGCTGTTATAGGTATGCTGCCATGCTTGCCAACAGGAGTACCAACAATTTGACCATTTGGTATTGCAACCGTTGACAAAGAAAAGCCAATGATGCCTTTACAGGCGGCTTCATATTCTGCGTTAAGTTCATAATGCTGATCGGAAATGCGACTAATTTTTGCAGGAAGATATTGAAAGTTCTCAACAATAGCATTCTGTATGTCACTGTTTACGCTGGTAGTATAGCCTACTACCTTTCTCTTTGCTAAGAACGGGTAAATAAAGTTATCTGGTTCCGTTTTAGAAAGTGCTCCTGCGCCAGCAGATCCTCCCTGGGGATTTATAACAATCATATTACTAATACCATTAGTGCCGAGGACAAAATGCACCTTCGGAATATAACCATTATGTTGGTGATAGGCTGTAATATAGCGTTCTTCGTTAAAATCTTCCAAGCCTAAGATAACTTTTCCTTCACTGGCCCCTTTTCTTATATCACCACCGGTTAGTACTGATTGGTTCTGTAGTAAATAAAGTGCATTTATAATCACTGATTTCCCTGAATTATTCGGTCCAATAAGAATATTTATCCGCTTATCGAGGTTAATAACACCCGAATCTGCAAAGCTCTTCACATTGTTTATCACAATACTTGATGCCCACATAGCCCATTTACTCCAAAAAATTAGTATGCTTACATTAGTTTCGCTATTATACACCTTATAACTGCTTCTTGTTGTGTTATAGGAAATATGGGAAGCTGCTATCCTTTCATCTAGTGCTAGTGCAACAAGTGCAACAAATTCTCTATTGACAATTTACCTCTAACTTTATATTGTAGAGATATGAAGGTATATCTTAATGCTTCCGAAGCAGCACGTATTTTAAACGTAGACCGCGCAACAGTTGCAAGATGGATTAAGAAAGGAGCCATAAAAGGCGTTATACGTCCAGAAAATACTCAACAGTGGCGTATACCTATGTCCTCATGTGAGGAACTACTAAAACAATATGAAAGTCGTTAGCTTCTCTATTTTTAAGGGTGGTACAGGTAAGACAACGAGCACAGTTAATACTGCTGCTTCTCTCGTGAAGAAAGGTAAAAGAGTTTTACTCGTTGACCTCGACCAACAAGCTAGCGCAACGCGTTATCTTGATCTTGACCCCGATCAATCACCTAACCTTTACGATGTTTTTATAGGAACCAAGCCAGCACAATTAGCAGTACGTAAATCAAAATTTAATATTGATGTGCTTGCCTCCCATATTCTCCTTGCTGCCATTGAAGAAGCCTTAGAACCAGGAGACGAATTTAAGCTTATGGAAATACTCAATCCTTTGAAACCTAGTTATGACTATATTCTTGTTGATACCCCCCCAGGAAAAGCTATGTTGACCTTTAATGGCCTTGCTGCTGCTGATTTAATTATTATCCCCGCATCTGCCGAACGGATGGCAGTTGATGGTGTTGCTGATCTCATAACGCATGTACAGCGTATCATGTGGAATAAATATTCCCTATCACACCAGGAGCTACGTATACTCTTTACCATGTACCGATCAACCACCTCTCAGTCACCCGCGATTGTAGCAAACGCTCGAAAAATATGGAGAGATAATATTCTAACAGTCAAAATTCCCCATACTACCGCGTTTAGCAAATCTTATGACCAGAAGACCCCTCTTCCAATGCTAGAGCCAAAACATCCTGGTACGATTGCCTATGATGTCTTTGCTGAGTGGTTAATAAACTATGAAAACGCCTAGAGTCAACGACTTTGACCCAAATGCTAAATCAATCCCCACTCTTTGGTCTCCTATGGATAAATTCCCTACAATCCAAAAGCCGAGACTACCACAAGAAAATAATTCACTACCGCCCGAACGGACGAACGCCCCGTCGCCCGAACGCTCTATCGTTCGCCGAATAATAACCCGCAATTCTTTTGAAATATATGAAGATCAGATGGACAGCTTACGTCGTGCAGCGTATGAGGAGAAAATGCAAGGTGGAATGGGAAGTATGAGCAAAATGGTAAGAGAGGCAATCGACAAATATTTTAACGATAAAAAAACGGAAAAATAGACCGAACGGGCGAACGCTCGAACGATGCATCGCTCGTGGCATCGTAGCAACGGGACTAGACAACAATAAATAGTAATGTTATCAATAGATGTGCTTAGAATAGAAGCACACAAAAAACGGTCACAAACAACCGTGAGAGTTATCTATAACCGTCTTTCAATATAAGCAATTGGAGCGTAACAAAACCTCTCGTAAGTTGTCAAGGCCGAAAGAGATTTTTTTATGAGTTGCCCAACCATATCACACTACCCCCAAGAAAATCAGAGTATATATATCTACCTCGCCATGAGATACAGCAACCGCCGTTCCCACACGTAAGTGTGGTTTCGTGGAGAATAAACGGAGCGTAGTAATACGCACTACGAAAGTAGTCTAGCTGGCCTGGAAACTTTGACGCGGAAAACCTCAGTGCAAACGGGTTGACAGTATGTCAACTAGGGGAGTAGGGGAGAGCCTTACTATCCTGAGTCACTTCACCGACAAAGCCGCAGGAGTCGAATACAAAAATGGTGAGTAAAATTTCGACGCTTGCGTCGGTAAGCAGAGCAATAGGAAACGGAGAGAAGCAACAGGGGAATAGGGAGCCTCTGAGGGGGACTAAGGGGGTTAGATTTGTCGTGGGAAAATAACACCTATTCGACTGCATTACCAGTAGGTGATGGAACAGGTGTTGATACTATTGAACATATACATATTCGCCCCACTCCCATTTAGCTTAATACGCGGGCGCAGTCGAGTTCACCGCTTCGCTAATTTCCGCTCAAAAACAGTTTCCCAAACCGTTTTTCTAAGCTGCAATTTGCCCTCGACTGCGCCCGCTCACTTCCCTATTGCCGACAGTTTCTCGTCGGACTCATGCTTCGTCCGACCAATTGCCTACGCAATTGCCACCCACACAGGCTACAGGAACCCTGCACCCATACCCTGTGTTTTCCCAACCACCCGTACTTGCAGCACACATTTCATCCTCGAACATACTCACTGTCCACACTCTCTATCGAGCCAAATAGCCATAAAAAATCGACTATGCACAGTATAGCCGATCATCAATTTCAATGCTTTTTGTCACCAACTCTCGTCTCCTTGCTTGTCTTTATTCACACATTCGCTATACTCGCTCATTCCCTCATGCATCCTCACAATGAGACAACTACCCACATCGCAGTGCGCGACAGCAGCGATGCCTACATTCGAGACCCAGCACTTATCATCATTGTTGGTTTCGTACTAAACGGTGTATACCAGACAGGAGAAAGATATAGTTCCTCACCATTCACAACAGCAGGTTTATCAGGAGCAGCAGTAAAGACAAACATGTCAGTCCAGAAGTGTGGTTCTTTTGTTGCTTTCAGTTCAGCTTCAGTCCATGTTTGTAATTCTTCCCGCCGTTTCTCCCCACCATTAAAATTGATAAAGCCGACGGTTGGATTTTTTGTCCCAAACCGTGTTACGCATTCACCACTTTTGACAAATTCTAAAAATGCTCGTACCTTCTGCCGTATTTTCCGTTGCCCTTCGGTATTGAGGTCAATTTCAACAAACATGCAGCAACGATAGGGCTTTTCCCGCTCTGGTTGCTGGATGCGAAAATCGAGAAACAGATCAGGAATAACTTTTATGGTTTCTTTCTCTCCTTTTCCCACGTCTGTTCGTTTCTCAGTAGTCACGACAATAGCCTTTTCCCTTTTGAGGTCTAGTTCATGCTTATATCCATAAAGCGCAATGGCAGGAAAGGATTTTTGTAGTGTTTCCGCAGCAATCAATACATCATTTACCGCTAAGGTGTGGGGGAGAAAGGTTGATGCACTTTCCTTATCATCAAGGTGTCGAAAGCGGGGAGGCATATCAAGCCCTTGTTTTTTGAGATAGTTAAAACCATCTAAATCAAGGGTATATAATTTGGGAAGAGAGCCGACTGGCGTTGTTCTGTGCAAATAGCGAACGGTTAAATACTCTGCTTTTTCTAATGCATGGAGCAGTTTTCGTACATCGGCGAGTGACCCTTGACTGTAGAGTAAGCGGGTGACTTGCTCAGCAGTCATAATGTGATGGTGAAAAATTGCGGTGAGAATACGGGTGTGATGTGGTTTTATTGCAAAGACTTGTTTTTCTTCTGTTTGTTGTCTTTTCATTGTTATTCCTTCAATAACCGTATGCACTCCCATAGCACCTACCCTAGCAAACCAACACAAGAAAGGCAAGTATACAATTATCTTTTATCACGTTGTAGTACCGTCTACAACGAATGATTTTTTCTAGTGCTTATGTTTTATCGACTCATCAGTTTTTTTCGCCCTATGTGCCTCGTACAGCGTCAGAACTACTCTTCCACATCTTCATATCGAGACCGTTTATTCTTTGGCGGCGCAATGGATACTTTATCAACGATATCGTTTTTATCGTCTGGTTTAGTAACGTCGATTGCTTGTTTTCGTTCTGCTTCGACTTCTTGATTATTCCGACAATATTTTTCCCACGTTTGTTTTTGAATACCGCGTTTACGCTCCCAGAGTGCCGATCCACTTACATCAGA
Source organism: Ktedonobacterales bacterium (assembly GCA_038199755.1). Lineage (GTDB taxonomy): Bacteria > Chloroflexota > Ktedonobacteria > Ktedonobacterales > Ktedonobacteraceae > JBBPYR01. Next base: position 6,259 of record JBBPYR010000176.1, read on the forward strand.
GGCAGGAATAGGAACTGGACGGATATGGTAGGTCTCTGCCCCTATACGAGCAATCGCAGTAAAATTTTCTAAGTGAGAAAGCGTGTTTGCAATATCGGCCTGAGTTGTTTTGGTATCTTCAGCAAGCGGTTCTTTGATAAGTGCTTCAAGAATAGCATCAAGTCTTGCCACAAAGCGTGTGTATGTTTTTTCGTGGCTGCTTATTGCTATTGCTTTTATTCTCTCTTCTGTATCAGCATTCTTTTTTGCATCTAACCATTCCTCAAATGACGCTTTTCCTTCAAAGTTCTTGACATACGCAAGAGTATAATAGTCGTCAAAGCGCATAAGCGGAGCGATTAGACTAATGACACGAAGCCTGTTCTTTTCTGAGACATTTCTATCCCGCATCGTTTCATAGAGTAGCGTATCAAGGTGCTGTAGGAGTTCTTTTACCGCTTGCGGATTGTATGCTACTACACCCGCCCCAAAGTTATGCTCAGGAAGTACATCATATTTTCTTTGAACACCGGCATACTTTCCATACTCTTTCTCTGCTTTATACCTAATGTGTTGTTTACTTGCTTCTTCAAGACTACCTATAAAAGAATATGCCCATTCTCGTACTTGCATATTGGGATGAGAGAGTAACCGTTTGAAAATATTGTCGCGATAGATCGTTACTGGTTTCCCTTTTTGCAAATCAAGCGTACTAAATAGCGGAGCCAGCTTTTTACTATCATCCTCTGTTGTGCGAAACGCAATAAGGGTGTGTGCTGTTGTCACAGCCTCCTGCATCTGGTCAAGGTCAAGCTGTTTTGTGTACTGATTTGCTACTATTTGCCGAGCTTTGTATTTTCTGGCCTGAGTAAACAGGTCGGCAAAATCAAGGGTAGAGAAGTTCTGAAACTCATCAACATAGAATGAAAAACCAGGACGCTCAGAACGAGGTTTATTTTCAAATGAGAAGGTTGCACTATGAATGAGAGCAATAAGCATAGTCCCAATAAGGGTTGCCATCTCGCCGAGTGTTTTTATTGGTAGACGAATAAGGATAATTTCATGGTGTTGCATAGCCGAGCGCAAATCCAATGTTGAGTGTTTTTGCCCGACAATATGTGTTATGACTGGCTTGTTTAAGAAATTATTGAGTCTTCTTCTGAGGGAGGCTGTTTCTTCAAGTTGTTTTGATGATGAAAGTGTACTATACCGTTGCCAATAGTCACGAAGATATATATTTTTTAGATTTCTGGTTAGACTTTCTCTAAATACCTCATCTGTCAAAAAACGGGGTATATCCAGCATGGTATGTCCTGGATTTTCTAAGAACACCAACGCTATATTTTCTAAGTACTCTTCAAGAAGCATCCGAGAGGCAACAGGAAAGAGCCTTTCAAATACATGAATAATCTTATCTGCTGCCTTACTAATACTTAGGTGTCCTGCTTGTGGATGTGTCGAAAAGAGGTTTATTCCAAAGGGATGCTTTACATCCTCTATATCTAACAAGTAGGTATCTTTTACTCTCTCTTCAGGCAGTTGGGTTATTATATGGTCTATTAAATCACCATGTGGGTCGATGAGAATAACACCATAGCCCTTAGAAATATCTTGATAGACAAGTGACTCTAAAAAACTGCTTTTTCCTGTTCCCTGCACTCCACATACATACATCCCACTCTCGCGCTTTTCATCATCAACGGTTATTGCGACTTCTGTAGTAATTTCCGTACCAAGCATAGTAAAAGCATTAGTAGGAGAGGAAGAGTGAACAGTCACTTTGAACCTCTTTCGCAGAAAAAATGATTTCAGAAACTGCATCATTGTATCATTCAATCACAACAGCAGCAAAGCAAGTAAGCATTGTTAAGTTTTTGTGATACTCATAAAAGGTTATTGTCAAGCAAAAAAGATAAGAGTACACTACTATACGCTCATATGGAAACTGAACAATATCAACCGGAAGAACAAACGGGGATAGAAATTGGGGAGCGGCAGACAGAGGAAAGAGGATGGTTTTACTATCGGTTTGCTGAGCTTATTGCAGATGGCACAGATGAATTACAAAAAGCCTTAGCTAGATTTCAAGAAGAGCAAAAAAACAGCAGACGCATGGATGTGACGGATATGATGAGTCTTAGCCTAGCAATCTATCGTCTAAGTTTAGAGTTACTGTTGCGAAAAAACCCTGAAGTGCGGGAAGTGTATGATGCCCTTCGCGAAAACGGTTTAAGAAAAATTGCGGCACAAAAGCAATGGGAGAAAGCAATTCTTACAACAGAAGGAGAAGAGGGATTAAAACGACGGAAGCAAAACGGCGAAGGACCAATAAATCAGAACACTCCTGAAGAGTTAGATATGAAGGTTCATAATGTCCAACTCCAAGTTGACGCAGGTATCTTAAAACCTTCTGACCTAACATATGCCATAGAAGTTCGAGACGCAGGAGGATTTTATCAATGGGAAAAAGAACGAAAGAGGAAAGGTTCTGAAGCTCATATCCGAAAACTGACAGCCATTAATCATCCCATAACAGGACAAGTGGTAGAGAATATACGGAAACTAAATGAAGAAGAGTATGGGAAAGACTACGCTGAGCGGCAATATGCAATTCTTTCTGAGCTTGCAAGTATAACGTCACAAAGAGCGACTTCAACACTATCAGAACCATCAGATAGGATAACTGATTAAGACTTCCGTAAGACATCGAGGAATAACTTTGCTATATCAGCAGAGCCTTTCGCAAATTCTATTCCTCCCCTGAGAGCAATTTTGCCTGCTGTTCCGGCAACTTTGCGTGTCATCTCATTTGTCCGTATTCCTACAACTTTTGCTTTTGCTTCTTGTAGCGGCTTATCGTTGGGGGCAACCTTTAATCCCTGATTAAGGGTATCCAGTGCTTTGCCATAGTCTCCGGTAGCTAGATATGGACCTGCTTTTAAGAGATAAGTATTAGGGTCAGAAGGGTCGATTTCTATTGCTTTGTTGAACGAGGCGATTGCCATATCAAGCAAGTGATTTCCTTGTTCAAGGTCTCCTTCTGCTCCTACCCGTTCGCCTTTGTAGTTATACGCTGTTCCTTGCAATCGCCAGGCGGCAGCGTTATCTTGATTTTGTTCTATGACCTCACTAGCGACACTAAGAGCTGCATCAAAATTATCTTTTGCTAAATACAAAAGACCTTTACCCAGTAACGCCGGAGTATATGTTGGGTCAAGCTGAAGTATTCGGTCATAGGTTCTATGAGCAAGATTATCATGCTCCTGAAAAGAAAAGACCATCCCTTTGTAGTATAAAGCCTCTAAATTGTTCGGCTCATATCCTAATGCTTCTTCACAAGCGGCAAGAGCATCAACTTCTTTTCCCTCCATTGTACTGAGCGCAGCACCTCTGACCATCCATGCACGTGCATACCCTTTATTGCTATCTTCGTGTGCTACGTCATTTTTTGTTGAGAGAATTTCCAACGCCTTATTCGCTGATGCAAGAGCATCAGTCTCTTGGCCGAGTTCATGTTGTCTATACCCAAGCTCTGTCCAGGCCTCGTATGATTGCGGGTTATCATCTACTGATTGCTGTAAAGATAGTAACTCTTCATCTTTTGCTGCTACAGTAGTAGAGGAGACTGGAACGTCCGTAGCATTTTGTTGAAGGAGAGCAGGTTGTGTAGATGTGGATGCTTTCTCGGTTTCTCCATTTAGCCACCACCAGAGTTGTAGAAAGACGCCATTATACCAAATAAGGAAACTACTTACCAAACATGCTATGAAAAACCACGTCCATTGATAGAACTCCATACGCTTATACAAGTTGTCATACGTATCGAAGCCAACATTTAAGGCAGCGTTTACCTCATCAAGAGTCGTATACGCGGCTATGAGTATCATAGTTCCTAATAGACTAATACAACCTATCCCCCACAAAAGTATTTTTGTTCTTTTCGCAGTTCGTGGTGTTTTGAAAATTAAGGAATCAACGAGGATAGACAGACAAATGACCGCGCACCAAGACCATGCAACATATACCACTTCCCAGATATGCCCAAATGTTAATTTATTAGCAATTATAAGAGGAAGCATAAGTGTGCTATTATAAAAACTATCGGTCCAAGCATAGTAACTGAAGATACTAATTGTCGCAATGAGACCAAGTATGAGACAGGTTAACCAAAGTATTATTGTTTTCCTCATATACCCTCTCTTCTTACGGGCTATATCGAAAAATCATTTCTAGTGACCTGTTAGTTTGTTTTACCTTTTTAGGGGTTGCTCAAAAACTTCTATGTTGCTACAGTACACGCCACTACTAGCCAAAATCTTTTCCTATGCATGTCATCTCGTGTTAAGCAACTTACGAGTAAGTTTACCCAACATTATATAAAAACACAAGAAATAGCATTTCAAACAAATCTTACTAAATTCTCACAATCTCCCTATATGCTGTTTCTCACTTGCTCCATGCAGACTGACAGGGAACTGTAGCTACACGCATCTATGGGGAAATCTGCCTGATCTTCCTGTGAGCATTCACTTGTTCGCGGGAAAGTCAGAACCGTATCTCTGATGCTGATACGCGGAAGTGTCTTTGTTGTCTAACAAGTTTTGCCTACGCTTGTGAGGTGTCAATGAGTAAATGCCTTATTGTCCTCTTCTCAAGCGTTAAACGATATTATTTTCTTTCATTCTTTTTGTGCTTATGTCTATTTAGCTTCTATACCGTTGACAACGATAATCCTATAGTTTATTCTTATTACATCTAGTCTGTGTTGTTGGAGATCGTTATGTTAGAAAATAAGGCATATTATAGTCCCGAAGAAGTGGCAGATTATTTAAGTGTCAGTCCTGAAACCATCCGCAACCTGTGCCGTAGGGGAGAAATCCCAGGTGCGCGGCAAGTGGGGAGACAGTGGCGTATCCCTCGAAGTTATGTAGAGTCAAATCCTAGTGTTTCTGATGAACAACCGAAAGACGATCAGCCGAAAAACTAATATTCCTATGCTCTTTCTCTACTGTTGTTTTGTCTTTGTGAAAGGAGGTAAAAAGACACAGAAAACACAAAACGTTTAGCAATGAATTGCTAAACGTCTCATGCAGCCTTCTCTCTTCTGTTGGTACTGCCAGCCCTGGAAAGCATCAAGCAGTGCAAACAGACAAATACCTCTCTTTTTGCTGTTGTTCGCAGTAGTAGCACAAACTCACTGTTGTGAATTTATGCTGCCAAGATAGGCGAGGCTTAGTGGTAGTATGCCACGAATAGCCTTGCCTGTCAATGAAAGGTGAAGCTATTCATGCATGATGAATACCCCATCCAACCCTATGCAGATAATTTCATCCCTGTTATTCCAGTGGAACAGACAGGAGATGTCTGCCACACGGAAACGTCCCCTTTTTGTTTTTCCGACTCCACTTGTCCGTGCCATGAACATCCAGACCTCATTGCACTTGTTGCCCACCAAGTCGCTGATGGATTATTAACTTCCGAAGAAGCAACCCGCACAGTGAAGGGAGAGATGTTGTGAGACAACAAATCCGTCAAACAACGCCCATCCCAGCGAGAGCCAGTGCCGCCTACCCAGGTGCAGTAACGCGCCAGATCAATACCGAACCGCGCTCAGATATTCGGCTACAGCGAAATAGGAGCCATTGGCTAACTCCGATAGGGTGTGGTGCGTTGCTTGTTCTTGCGTGTGTCTTTATCTGGACATTCTGGATTGTCCCCTTGTACACCACTACACTGACACACTGGCACTATCGAGACGCTCACATCACCCGCTTGACTGCTGATATTGGACGGGGGAGTGAAGATTTTATCGCCTATGATAGTAGCGGTCAGGTAATGGTGCTTGAGGTAAATAAAGCCCACCCTGAGAAAACCCACCTCTACACAGGCATAGCACTGCTCAGCGATAGCGGTACGACGATCATCACTCTGAGTCTTGCTGATGTAAAGCACAATGGCACACAAGACCTCATTGTGACGGTCAACGATCAGCACTATGTGCTTTTCAACAAAGGAGATAGCTTATCGTGGTCGGATAGGTAGCATGTGATTTGTAACTCACTGAGTGGCCTGAAGTATAGCCTGTTCACTCGTCACTGTCTCGGTCGTATCACGCCGCTATCGCTCGTGATCTCCACCGAGACAGTTCCTCCCTCCCAGGCTCTTTCTTTCTCAGGCTCAGTGAGCTTCAAAAAATGGCAGGGTATGCCATTTTTGCGGAAACCTGATATAGGAGGGAACAATGCTACCACAGACCCGACAGGCAGTTGCACAGTTACAGCAAGCAGGACTAACCCGTAAGCAGTTTCGGATACGCACGCCATTCAATTACAAAGTGCAAGGGTATACCGACACCTTTATTGTTTTGCGATGCCCGTATCAACAGGTAGAGCCACTGCTGAGTAAACTAGCAGCATTTTTTAAGGTCATTGTCACGTGTCTTGACGGTATGCCTTGTCATATCTCCATTGAAGTGGCAGCAACGCCAGGACTATACAAATATGAGAACGGCTGCGAGGAACAGGTAACAGAAATTGTCTGTTGCGGCAGTTTCCGACAATTATCTTTGTGGAACGACGAAAATTGAGTGAAAGGCATGGAAAAATGGGGCATGTATCGGGTATACTAAGTAGAAGATATCCATTTGGCTTGGCAGTCAGCCAGTCACTGACTGTCAGTCACAACCTTGTTACTCAGGAGTATCGCCTTGACGTAGGCGCACGAAACCACAACCCAAAATGTAAGGCGACCGCAGTATTGTCCGATCAAGAACCAATACTACGGTCTGCGGCTAAGAGTCACCTTAGCCTATGTACTTGTATTATATCCCATAGCGGGATTTTGGTACAAGTCATTGGTAAGGTCTCTCTGTTCTCAAGAATAGGAGAGATTTTTTCATGTCCTTGCAAGCCACCATAGCTTCTTTACCTCGTACAGTACCAATAGAAAATGGTACTGCTCTTCCACCTCGTGCTGTCAGCACAACCACTTTACCCTCATTTCACATTGACCGTGTGTGTCGTGCCTTAGTTGAATTAGCCCTAGAGCTTCAGGAGCAAGAACGTGAACAAGTACCAACCAAAGCCAAATAAATACCAACAGCAACCTCTTTTCCCTACCGCCTTGCCTATTCAAAGCAGTATCGCTGTCTATCCCAGGCAGTCAACGAAAGTCCAGTTAGAGAGACATGTAACCTCAACAGAGATGCAAACTGACGACCTCATTGCCTATGCCAAGAAACTAGGCTGGGCAGACGATAGCATCATGCTCTTCGACCAGGATTTAGGCATCTCTGGTAGGAAACGCATTGACGAGCGGGAAGGATTAAGCTTACTGTTTGAAGAAATCGAAAAGGGACGGGTAAAAGCAATCCTCGTTTTTTTAGAAGACCGCCTCTTTCGAGACGAGAAACAGATACAACCGAACATTTTTATAGATTTTTGTCGGCAATATGGAGTACTTGTGATTACTCCCTACGTGACCTATGATTTTACCATTGATTATCACAGAAAACTGTTTCGATGGAAGTGCGAAGCAGCAGCAGACTATCTGCGCGATTATGTGGTTGCTCGACTTGGAGGAGCGAAACGACGCAATGCAGAGCAAGGATTGTATGACGGAAGGCGTGTTGCCTTTGGCTATATTGTCGATTATCGCCAAAACATCACGGTTGACGGACGTACTGTCAAAAATCCCACGTACAAAAAATACATTGTATATGAGCCTCATGCTGCAATTATCCGTTACCTGTTTATCCGCTATATCCAGTTAAACGGTGACATCTCAGCACTCTACCGCGAGATATGTCAGGAAGTATTCTTATTTCCTGGTTTTGTCAATATTGATGCAAAAGCAATTGGTAGTCGCGGGTAACTTGTTGTTGAGGGTGGTTTTCATATCACGAAAACAACCTTGCAAGTGATACTTACCAACGTTACGTATATTGGCTATTGGGTGTACAATGGGGTTGTTTACCAGCGGAACCACGAAGCTATTGTTGATGAAGAGACGTTCTGGTATGTGTTTAACCGTCTTTCCAGCTTCACCATTGACGGAAAAGAGAACGTCGAGCGTATGACGAAAGTGCGGTTTCGCCGCGAGGATAGCAGAGAAGTACCCGCGTTGCTAAAAGAATGCATCGAAAGTACTGACCCGAAGCTTCCCGTATACGTGCAGTTTAAAAATGCGAATGTTGCGTACTATTTCATTCAAGCGGATACTCGCCCCGTAGAAAGTGATTTCCGCTCGATACAGGTTGCAATACTTGACACATTGTACTCTGAGAAGCTACTTGCCCACCTTCGAGATAGCCAGGAATATGAGCACTACCAAACATTTTTGCAAAGACGTACTAATGAACGCACACAAAAACAAAAGCGATTGCAAGAGCAGCGCACCCAACTTATGGATGAGTGTAAAGGGTTACGAGCTAGTCTCCGTAAGCCTACTCTTACTGATACCGTGCGTGAAGCGTTGGAAACTGATTTAGCCGTTCTTCTTGATGATTTGACAACCATTGAGGCAGCTTTGAGCGAGCTTACAAAGGGAGAAAATTTCGTAAGCCTCGATGAATACCACATGCTCCTTACAAAACTTGCACCACAGTGGGAAAAGCTCAGACTGGAAAAGCGAAAAATGCTTGTTCAGGCAACAACAAAGCGGGTCATTTTTGAACCACTTACGCCACACTTTGTCAGGGTGACGTTTGAATGGGAAAACCCAACGTGGGGAACTGACAGTGCAATCATTTGGAGAAAGCGAGGAGGAACGCCAGAATACACTGATAAAGAAGACCATATTGTCCGTACACACTATCCAAAGGCAGACCGTAAGGAGCTTTTATCGCTTCTTCCTAACCGTAGTTGGAATGCAATTATCCATCGAGGCGTAGAACTGAGGGTTAAGCGGCAACGTCGTTCAGAGCCAAGCGGCATGCCTGATTTTCTCTCGCTGCATGACTACGAATTCGCTTTAGAAGCGGGGCTAGAGCCGCAATCGCTTCAGATGGAAACTCAGGTGATATGGTCGTCACCCAAATGTTGCCTTCAGCGTCAAAGGTAAAGCCATCAACCTCTGCCCCTATACCCAGTCCATCTGGCCCTACCACCTCCTTGTCGGTGAGGCTACCATCAGGCTGCACCCGAAAACGGATAATGCGACTCTTCATCGTTTCTGCCGCGTACAGATATTCTTCTTTGGCATCCAGGCGAATCTCGTTTGTGAAATAGAGATCATCGCGTACGATACGTGGCCCCTTTTCGTCCAGCAGCACAATATATCCATCGGGACGTGGGTTTGCTGCCGCAGGCCACCAGTGTGACTCACGGGTTGAGAAGCCCATCCAGATACGATTTTTGCTATCGATGAATACATAGTTGGCACTACTCAACTTGACGCCATCAACCTCCGTCAGAAAATCGCCCGTAGTACCATCTGGCAGCAGTTTCTGAATGGTGCCCGTACCAATGTTGGCAATGAGAATCGTGCCATCATCCTGCATGGCGAGCCCGTTTGGCTCACCGCCCAGCCCTGGGAAATAGTGTTGCTGCCCGTTAGCATCAATGCGCGTGATGCCTCCGCGTCCGTCCGAGACCCAGAGCGTGCCATCGCGCTGTGCAATAATAGACTCAGGGCGTACAAGATCATGCCCAGTGAAGGTGAGTTCGCTCAGGTCCAGGTGAAACTCTTTGATGGGAATGTTGCCACTCATTAGGTGTCCTTTCTGCATTGAAAAACACGGCGGTTGGTCTCCCGGCAGGGGAGAATACTTGGTTATTGTACAATTCGTATGGGGAAAGATACAATGTCAGCAGGACGGTGAGTGTTCGTCAAATTTGTGTGGCTTGGCATGGCATCCTGCGTGGTTGCTATGCACCATACTGTATCGGAATAGAGGAGAAGGCATGCAGACACTTTTAGGAATCGACCTCGGCACTACGGGCGTGAAGGCGGCTCTCTTCGTGGCGGAAGATGGGCATGTGCTGGCAGATGCCTTTGTGGATTATCCCTTATTTCATCCTCACCCTGGCTGGGCAGAACAACATCCCGCCGATTGGTGGCAGGCCACCATTACCGCCATTCGTAGCTGCTTGCAAGCGGGCGCGCTACAGGGCGTGCAGCCGAGTGATGTGCGCGGCGTTGGCTTCTCCGGCCAGATGCACGGCGTTGTGTTGCTCGACGCCAATCAGCAAGTGCTACGCCCCTGTATTATCTGGGCCGATCAACGTAGCGATGCCCAGTGCCGTTGGATGACCGAAAAGGTTGGTGCGAGTCGCTTGATCGACTATGTCAGCAATCCTGCCTTGACGGGCTTCTCCGCACCCAAACTGCTGTGGATCCGCGACAATGAGCCAGAAATCTTTGCGCAGGGACGTACCATGCTCCTGCCAAAAGACTACATACGCTTTCGGCTGACAGGGGTTATGGCAATGGAAATTTCGGATGCCGCGGGAACCTGCCTGCTTGATGTCAAACATGGCGTGTGGTCGCAAGAAGTGTTGCGAGCCATAGAGCTAGACCCATCGCTGCTCCCCCCTATTGTGGCGGCTGATGCGGTCGCTGGCCAGACAACCGCCGAGGTCGAGTCGCTTACTGGTCTGCTCGCCGGAACGCCAGTCGCGGGCGGCGGCGCGGACAATGCCTGTGGTGCTGTTGGCAATGGCGTGGTTGTGCCTGGGCTGGCTCTTGTCTCTATTGGCACGAGTGGCGTCGTGCTGGCCCATGCCGACGCCCCCCATGTAGATACCTCCGGTCCCGTGCCTCGTGTACATACCTTCAATCACGCCGTCCCGAATGCGTGGTATCTCATGGGCGTGACGCAGGGGGCGGGCTTGTCACTGCGCTGGGTGCGCGACAACATCGGCTTGCCAGAACGCGCCCTGGAACGCTGGACGGGCGTTGATGCCTATGAAACGCTCGCGCAAGAGGCGGCGAGTGTGCCAGCTGGTAGCGAAGGTTTGCTTTTCCTCCCCTATCTGCAGGGAGAGCGCACACCTCACCTCGACGCCTATGCGCGTGGTGGCTGGATTGGTCTGACCGCCAGTCATGACCGTCGCCACCTCGTCCGCTCAGTGTTAGAGGGTGTTGCATTCAGCCTCAAAGACTGCCTGGGAATTATTCGTGAACAGGGGCTACCACTGGAACAACTGCGTGCCACCGGAGGCGGTGCCAAGAGCCCGCTGTGGCGGCAGATCATCGCCGATGTGCTGGGCGTAGAACTGGTGGTGACCAATGCCAGCGAGGGACCAGCCTTTGGCGCAGCCCTGCTAGCTGGTGTCGCCAGTGGCGTCTATGCCTCAGTGCAAGAGGCATGCGCGCAAACGGTTCGTGTTGTTCAGCACACCACTCCGCAACCTGAAACGGCGGTGGCCTATGCCACGGCCTACGAAACGTACAAGGCCCTCTATCCCGCGTTAAAGCCCATTATCAGCAAGCCTGTTTAAGGGGATTAAAAATGAGTTTTGCCGACAGTATTGTGACCGAGGATATTCATAGTTTGCGCGAGCGGCTGTTACACCATGCCCTCTGGCAGCGTATAATGAGTGGGACGTTGGAAGTGGCACGACTACGCCTCTTTGCGTTGCAAGACTGGTGGCTAGTGCGCGAGGCGTATCGCTTGGATGCTCTTGCCATTGCGGGAGCACCCGACCTGGAAATGCAGGAGTTGCTGCTGCGGAAGCTACTACCGAAGGTAGGGGGTTATAAGCTACTCCTGCATTTTGGTGCTGCCCTGGGCCTCACTCGCGAGGATTTCGATGCCGTCGAGCCTCTTGCAGGCTGCATGGCTCTGACAAACTTCTTCTATTGGATGCTTGCCTATGGTTCACCCGCTGAAAAACTTGCCTCTGTAAGTGCTAGTGAAGATATATTTATACAAATTTGCGCCACTGTTGGCCCTGCCCTTCGCCAGCACTATGGGCTGAGCGAACAGCAGATCGCTTTCTTCAGTGCTCATGATGCCATTGGCGAGCAGGTAACACCCATTGATGAAACCCTGCTGATCCGCTACTCCACCCCGGCTGAACAGCAGCGTATCATTCGTGCCGTGCGCCTGAGCCACGAATTCGAGTTGCTCTTCTACGACACAGTGTTAACGTCACCTATCTGAACTCTTTTGTGCCCTCACACGTGTAAAAAGTGTAATCAGGAAGAGAAAGAAGAGAAAAGCGCGTGAAACAAGAGAAACAGACAGTGCGGCGTGAGCGCAATCCCGCCGATTATGGCTATCCCTCGCCCGACGTGCAAGGCCTTTCTGCGAAGGCTATTGAGGTGACACAACGCCTGACGAAACATTACGGCGAAGTGGACTTCTCACGCAAGGACCCGATGAGCATGCTTGTCGATATCCTGCTCTCGCATCGCACGCGCGATGAGCAGACTGCCGCCGCCTATGATAATCTCCTCAATGTATTTGGCTCGTGGGAGGTAGTGCGTGATGCCCCAACACAGCAAGTTCAGGATACCATCGCTAATGTCACCTTTCCCGAAGTCAAAGCACCGCGTATCCAGGCGATTATGCGCCAGATCACGCAGGAGCGCGGCAACCTGAGTCTCGACTTCTTGCGTGACCTTCCCGTAGAGGAGGGCGCGGCATGGCTCAACCGTTTCGAAGGCGTTGGCCCAAAGACAACCGCATGCGCCATTGTGCTATATTAGGAAGAAATGCTACGCCCTTTTCCCCCATAAATTTAGCATCATCGTAACAGATTCCATTCTCTAATGCCTTCGTTACCTTTCGGCTATTAGGAATGTTTCTTAAACGCTTGACTTTGAGCACACCTCCACGTGCATGTATACCTTGCCAGCTACGATTAGGCAATCGTTCCATAATAGCGAGTGCGTCAGCTTCAGGATACATTTCTCGAATAATAGCATCCTCTTCTGTAGAAAATGGGCTTCCACCTCTATGTGTAAAGAACAAGTATCCTTCATGAACTCCCCAGTCTTCACGACGCCATTCAATAGTAAGTTTGTACCAGCAAGTAGAGCAATGCTCTAATATGGCTTTATCTACTAAGGCGTTAACTATTTTCAACTTTGCTAGATATTCCATTTCATACCAGTTTTCGATAATATCAGGTAACAAAGTGCTAATATTGTACAATTGTTCTTCTATGCTTATATCCTCTTCTTGGACTATGCACTCTTTTAACTCGGCTTCAAGTTCCTTTTTCTTTCGCTCATATCCTGTGTAGTCCTTATACAATCGTGCTTTAAGTGAGGCAGGGGGAGGATTTTCCTTATCCTCTATTTGCTTTACAATAGCCTCCATATTTGCTTCAGCTTCAGTTATTTGATCTTGTATTGCTTTCATTTGTTGCTCTTTTTTATTTGCCTTTTCTTCTATTTTGTCTTCCCAAGTATCATATCCTGTCCAAGTATCAAGCATCGCTAAAAGATGACGTGAAAATATTTCATCAATAGCATCATACTTAATTGCAAATTCGTATTCATGACTTTTAAGCATGTTTACCTTGATGCATTCATAGATACCTTTACCTGCAAATGCATAGACATCTAAATCTCCTGGTCCTGTTATTCTGTCTTTCAATAAAGCCTCTGCTTTTGTCCTTGTGTAGTCTCTCCTACCCTCTTTTCGTGTTCCATCTAACTCTGTCGTAGAGAGTATTTTATGAGTATAGGCAAACAATGTTTCATCAACAATAGCAGGATGGTTGCTTTCAATAACTCCACCATCACAAGGAGTCCACCAGCCTATGTACATGTAGTTGGTAAGGATGTGAATAAGGCCCTGTTTGCTTAGTTTAAAATGACCTTCAGGCGTTCTATTTGGATTTTTGCCACGCGCCATAGACGCCTTAGGGATGTAAAGTGGGTTGATGATGCTTGTATCGAATTTAGGAAATACGTAGGGCATGGCTTCTAGTTCTCGGCATAGATCCATTATCTTACCATCAAGCTGCATAAAGCGTTTGAAAAGCCAGCGTACCACTTCCGCATGTGGTTCATAAATGACTATACGCTTTTCCTGATGATTGCTATTGTCAACAGTGTATCCTGCTGGTAAAAATCGACCATCATAGAAGCCTTTATTAGATGCGACTATTCGACCTCCGCCTAGTGCTAATTTCATCCAATCTAATTGGCGGGCTGCCTCTTCAGCTTCCACCATAAAGAAGCGTTTGCAGTATTCGTCCTTGAAATTGAAATGCATCTTGAGGGTTAGTATCCATACATTATGCTCATAGCATTTTTTCATAAGCACGCCAGGGGTTATCAACCATTTATCCCGCGTAAAACGATTGACAGCTACTCCTGCAATCCATGCTACAGCACCAGTTTCAATGAGGTGTAGTAATCTCAACATTCCTGGCCTATTATGGATATCTAATGTACCGCTTGTTCCCTCATCATCTTCTACTATCTCGATAGTTCCTGTAAAACCTAAATCACGAAAATGCTGCTCAAATTTGCCAGTTTGCATTTCATAACTATGCACATTCTTTTCTTTCTGTGCCATCTTGCTCTGTCTGACATAGATAACACCTGGCAGCGTCTTTGGCAAGTCTTGCATAGCAAGATATGCAAGTTTTGTATCTTCTTTGGCTCTGATATTTTTCATTTCTTTTCATCCTCTTTAGTGATTGCGCGACATAGTTAAATGCTTCATACAGTAACGCTTCCTCTACAAGAGTTATATTATTTCCTCTAGTAGATTGTTCTTGCTCGTTCATCGTTCTGCACTCCTCGCTATAGTGAAGCTGGTCAATCTCCTTACTTCGATTATAGCATAAGTGCATTCATCGCGTTGGTCAAACGTTCTAATTCTATACATAATCGTTATGTATCAAGGATGCACTTCTGATGCTGCCTGATGAGTGCGATACATACGGATTATGTATTTTTGGTCCCTCCTTTCGTGCTCAATTCACCTCGTAAAAATTGGTTTGCAATGCTGCTACATCTCGGTGGGGTTGCCTGGGTGGTCCCCTCTCATTTTTTTTGCCTTCAAATTTTCGGCACAAGAGCCGTGATCACGTGACAGGGGCCACAATGCAAGGTGGGTTCCCTTTCAGGGTGCCTTGCATTGGGGATGGCATGTGATAGGCTTTGTGTCCGAAATATTTGTGAGGCAAAAAAAACTATCAATCATCGGCTTTGCCGTTCCTTACTCTAAAGCTATCCTACGTAGACAACAATCACGCGGATATGCTGGGTATCTGTAGGGATGGTGTCACCACTCACGGATACGCTTTGTATTCCTGGAATATGCAGCAGGGTATTGGTTGCCTGGGCTTTGTTCTCTCCTGCAATGCGTGTTTTTAGCTGGTGCTGCTGCTGCTGGCTGACCTGATAGGCATAGGTTTCTACAAGCGTGACCTGTAATTCTGTCTGATTGTGTTCCTGTGCTCTGGCTTGTAGAATGGTACTCTGTACCTGTCCTACGGGGGTATATCCGTCTCCTAACTGGTGGGTGGCTTGCTGGTTGGCAATCTGTGTTATACGGGTCTGGTATGCCTGGGTGCTATACGTCATCCCTGTACACGTTTCACTGACCGTAATATTGACGTGTGCCGCTTCCTCTCCTGGGTGATGATCGGGCTTGACGTTTTGTTGACACGGTAACGGGGTAATGAGGGTTTCATCACTATGGACCTGTGTTTGTAATGCTGCCTGGACGCTCTGGTTTAAGCTTGTTTTGAGACTTGCCGCAACAGTGGTAATATCTTGCGGCGTGACCGTTTGATAGTCTCGCGCTTCCTGCCCTCCACTGAATACGGTGGTGACTGCGGAAACATTCAAACGACAACACGGCCCATAGATGTCTCCTGCTCGGATGTTTCCCCCAGGTCCAGTACTGGCACTCAGTGCGGGTACGGTTGTCTGCCCGAAGGTTGGGTAGCTCGCGGCGGGGATGTTGGCGTCTTGCTCGGTGATCACCTGTATTCCATCTGCACCCGTTAAGATGGTTCCTGCCGTAACAGTTTGCGGATAGGTCGCTGCATTGTAAAAGGTAATATACCCGTGTCCCGCTTTGGCGTCCTGGTGTCCTTTGCCAGTGGTCGCCACGGATCGGGCTTGATTCATCGTGATTGCTGCCAATGTTCTCCCTTGCAATTGTATTCCTGTCGCTTGTCCTGTGGTCACGGTAATCGTTTGCGTTGTGCGTATCTGTTGCGTTGTCGGTACAAGAGTGATGGTTGCATCTGGCGTCAAGAGAGGGAGTAAGGAAACAATGACAAGAGCACTCACAACTAACACGCACACGATACCAACACACAGAGCAATGATATATCTTCTCTGCTTGCGGTGTGATCGTGCTAGCTCGGTATGCTCCTGGTTGCTCTCGTCGGGTAAAGCTGCCTCCGGTTCTCGTTGACTCTCAACGCTTGGCGGTTCTTCTGGTTCCGGTTCTTGCTCGTAGATATGAATATCAATAAAACGGGTCGTCTGTTCTTCTGTAGTTGGCTCTCCTGATGCAAAAATTTCATCGGTGGTCTGGTTGTTGTTCATAGGTTGCTCCCTTCGATGAGAGAAGGGAAGAGGGTTTTTTCCTCTTCCCTGATGGTTACGCGAGTGTCGGCGTTCTAGGTTCTAAGGGAGTGTACTGGATGTAATCCAGAATATCATCATCCACAACGAGATTGGTGTAGACCCCTTCAGGCAAGGGCTTATTGAACGCAAGCAGCACAAAGCCATCATGGGCTTTTTGCGTGATGCCGTGAAGCACCACCTTGACCTCTAAGCCTTCCTGGTTATTCCAGGCTTCAAACTCCTCTGTGATGGTGGGCACGTGCCGCTTGTCACAGAACACGAGTAACATGGTTCTGCCTTGATTTTCCATTCCTTAGACTCCCTTTCCACTGATGAGATGATCAGACGAATTGACCGGACGAAACGCGCTCTGGTCGTTGATGAGAGGATAGCGGCCTGTACCTGCAGCAATCACCATATCAGGGTAGCGATCTCCGTTGAGATCCTCAAAGCTGATCGTGGCGGGTTGTGTCTCGGCTCCTGCTCCTGAGAAGATCGGGCCAAGATATAAATGTGGCTTTGTAGGGTTGGAAAGCTGCACCTCATAGATGAAAATATGTCCCTGTATATTCTCAACCGTGAAATGACTGATCCCTCCATGTCTCACATCGGCGTCTACCTGAAATGTGCGGGGCATCCCATAGTGCAAGGTATCTTGCTGGAACTGCCACCATTGGGCAAGGCTGGAAAGTGCGATCCATCCGATCACCATTACCACCATTCCCGCACCGATATACACCGAAAAATGAAAACGCGGTTTTCTTTGTTCAGAGATAGGTGCCTGCTCTGGTTGGTGATAGGCTGGTGCCTGCATGTATGCTGCTGGTTGTTTCGGTGGTGGTCCCTGATGCCTAGTTACTCGCATAACTGTTTGTGGCGGTGGCGTCGTTGCAGGGGCATACCGTCGTGTACTGGTGGGAAGACGCGTAGTATAAATAGCGTCGTCGTCTTCTACATCATCATAGACGGGTTGTCTGTTGGTTCGTTGGCGTTCGTCCGTCTGATGGGGAGAGTCTTCGGGATGTATTCCGCTTGATGTACCTACACGCTGCCGTGATGCTCCCCGTGTTTGCACATCAGGGCGGTGTGCCCGTAGTGTATGGACGGCTAGCTGCTCTCTCATATCTGCACCTCTGCTTTCGTATGGGTCGCACAGGGGAGCGGGTACGTTCGTTCAGCACGAGAAACAGGAAGGTGATGAACGGTCAAGCATTCAGGGCAATAGAGGACAATGCCACAACTCGTACAGACCTGTTCCCCTGCTCGAAACGTGGGGGTGAACAAGTGTTTCCCTTGCTGACATTGAGCAAGGTTGTAGGTCCGTCTGGTTGCTCGTTGTTGCTTGGTGGTAGATTTGGGTTTCGGTTGCCAGCGTGACATTTCGTTCTCCTCCTAAAAGGTTTTCCCCCGATAGATATTGGTACGATCTGTATCACTGACTAACCCATCTTGATGGTCTTGGTGTAGGTCTTGAATAGACTGCTGGTTTTCGTGGCATTCGTGGCCCATGTCATAGCAAAAGCCTGCATTGTTATGAATGAATGGGCTTTCAATGACAGGAACAACCGTATATTCTTCGTCGTCGCTGGTGGTGGTTGATTGCTTATCGTTCATGGTTTGCCTTTCTTGACTTTGGCACTCCATGAGCATAGAATCTCATGGGGCCGTGTAACGTACTTTGATAAGGTTCGGGTGCGGTCCCGTTTAGCTGGCTCCGTCTTGTACACGGAGTCAGTTTTTTTAGGTGTTTCTATCACCTCCTTAGACTTTGTCTACACGTGAATGTGCATGTAAAAAAATTGTCGAATGTGTCTAACACTGCAAGATTATCATATAGAATAACCATATGTCAACGTCATTGACTTGAATTGTAAGAAACTGTATAGTTAATTAGCAGATTGACGGAATCACTAGGAAGCGTTATAGTATCTCCATATTTGTTTTAGGAGGTAACTAAATGCCTAGAGAAGTAGACGGAGAGATTTACTATAATGCTTCGGAGGCTGCGCGTTATTTAGGTATTGCCCGTGACACTTTCAACAGGAATGTAAGAGACAGGATACCTGTTTATAATCTTGGTGCTCTAAGAAGAGAGTTTTTTCGTCAATCGGACTTAGATAGATATAGAGGTGCTCGTCCTGCTGAGGACAATGAAGATGAAGAATAGTTGTATAAGCACTAATTGTAAGGAGAAAAAAGCCCATTAGGGAAATACCCAATGGGTTTTGTATATGCTCTACAACTCTCAATAGTTTTTAGTCCTTGGGTATCCATACATTCAATTGTACATTTTGCTCGTCTATCATGTTTTACTCTTTCTACATGAAATACAACCCTACATAGCGGATATGTATGCCAAAAATCCCTACATATCAAATCTAGTTTGTCGTCCCGCTTGTCAAGCGGGACGACAAGAGCGGTACATAGTAATTATGTATGTTTGGGTTCCCTTTATCTTGCACTACCTGCACGCTTGCATGGTGTTCAAACGCTGTGCATACTGGCAGCTTGGTTCTTTAGCGGTGCAGGTCTGGCGCTTCGCGGTGGGGTCGTCTCATCTCATTGTGGTAAAAGGGGTACTCTTCTCTTTTCTGTACTCCCGATTCTTTCCGGCATACTCTGGCGCACCAGTGGTACACCTTCGGTAACGGTGCCGATGCGCTCCGGTTTCTGCTGAAATGGTAGGGATATTGACGGTTCGGTATTCTTATTACGTAGGAAAAAAGCGCGAGAGGTCAAGATACCAGGGGCGCGGGGGCGGGGGCGCGTCCCTGTTCAATAAGAACATATGTTCTAATTCATAGACAAAAAAGTAACCAGGAAGTTAGAGCTTCCTGGTACATTCTAAGCTACGATGAAAGATGAATATGCTAACTTGAGCGTATAATATCCAGTTTGATAGATGGACATTCCACCATAACACTATCCTGATTGACTGTATACCATGCTTCCTTTCTGCCTGCTAGCATCTCAAGAGTAAGCTGTATCTGTGTTCCGTCTGTCACCGCAAAATGGTAGAGGTCAACCGCTTGTAAATGCTCTGCCTCTTCTGAGACTGGCAGGTTATACGCATGGCTAGTTACATAGCTTTGCTCGTCTGGCGCTACACTCACGGTCATTGTAACCAGCTTGTACCCGCACTCTTGCGTATACACAAGTGAGCCTCTGTAATCCTCTGGTTCCTGGTAGATGTCTGTTAGTTCGTGGTCTGTCATTGCTTTTTCTCCTGTGCTAAACTAGAGACAAAACAAAAGTAACCAGGGTTAGAAGGTAAGTTCTAACCCTGGTTACTTTCAGCTAGCTCGTGCTACTTTATTTGAACTAAATGAGCCTGAATGAGTGATACTTGCTAGCACATCAAGCAGGATAAGGTATATTTCTTTGTAGGTTTGTTGTACGTCTTTCTTATTCCTAAAGTGAGCATACCGCATGTGTGCTCTTGTTCAGCTGCCAGCAACCACTATTACCCGTGGATGTACACGTCCACCGCGTCAGTGGTCGCCTGGGTCTCATCGGCAAAAAGGTGACCGCCGACAATGCCCACGCCCTTTTACAGGCGTTGCTGCCTCAAGAGGCCCGCCCCATCTACAACTTTCACAAGGGCCTGCTGCGCCACGGGCAGCGCGTCTGCATCTATGAGCATCCGCGCTGCAACCAATGTGTGATCACGGATATGTGTGATTATTATAAAACGGTGGTGAGACCATGATAGGATAACGCAGTAAACGGTACTTGCATCAGGAATTAAGGCGTTTCTTTGTGAGATGAGTGAGTGAGACAGGCTGTAGTTTTGTTGACATCTCGAGCAACTGTCGATATTATAGCTCTGCTGGTATTCTGAATTCCCTAATTGGCAGTTGAGATTTTTCGCATTATTACTCATTACCTCTTCTCAATAGAATTACCTCTCAAAGAGAGCTATATCTTATGTCTACCCTACTTGAATGGTTACCACTTTGTATTGGGGGATTAGTAGAAATGCCACCAGTGATCATCGCAGCAATTATTACTGGAATAGCAGCAATAATTGCTGCCATTACAGCTCCTATTGCTTATCATATTTATCAACAGTATCTAATTCGGATTGACCTAACAATGCTCACGTACGGAAAGGAGGTAGCGATCCGAGTATCAGATGGAACTTATCTCAAAGTAGACGCTAACAACGACGGGACGCTTGTCGGAGGAAGCAACGAAATCAAAGCGTGGAATATTTTTACTATTGTTGAAGCCGACCCTTTACCGAATAAACCAGCTAAAATTATCAAGGATGGTGATAAGATCGGATTCAAAGTGACAGTTCAAGGTGAGTGGAAATACGTAAGCGTCCGGCTGGACAGCAATGAACAAAAACAACTCAAAGCAAAGTCAAAAAATCTGGAGTCATGGCAAACATTCATTATATGCACTACACCAAAAAGTGATGCAGGAGTATTTCACTATGGAAGTTCTTTTGCACTTAAAGCTCATAATAGAAACATGGTGACCTACAACCCAAAAGATGATGATGGGAAAAAAAGATTACTTGCTATCTATGGTCACATCTTAAGTTCAGAAACATTTGTTTTTGTTAATCCCCATCCCAAACAAGATCGATGACGTAGAATGATCTCTGCCGATGAAGGCTTGTCTTGGCGAATTCGGGTCGCCAGTGTTTCAGCAAACATCCCTTCGTTGGCAAAACTATTGAGATAGAGCTTGAGGCTTTTGCTTTCTAAGCAGAGTGGGCTTGGAACATGGGTAATAGTTACGGTATAAAAGTCGCGTTGAGCGCTGACAGGACAACACGTGGTGACCTCGTCAGAGTGAAGTGTAACCCAAAGAGAGTCCTTCAGGAGTTACAAACCCTTCTAAGGTCCACAAGGCCTCAACCAGTGGTTGCAAACCTTTTTGACGGCTGGCCCTGATGCGAAAGCAGAAGTGCAGACCACCATCGAGGCAGGCGAGTGGGTTGCCAATGAGCATGTTGGCAGGTTTACTCATACCGGTCCATTGCTATCTCCGGGTGGTGAGATTCCACCTACGGGTCGCCGGGTAGAGTTACGTTTCGCGGAGATCTACAAGGTGAAGGAGGGAAAGCTCACAGAAATGCGCACCTACTATGACTCGGCCAGTATGCTGCGACAAATGGGCTTGCTCTCATAACGGAAGTGCCTCTTCTGTAAGTACAGGTTATGAGTACAGAGAGCATGGTTTCGTATCGCGAAACCATGCTCTCTGTACTCATAACCTGTACTTATTTTTTGTCGTCGTGATGACCAAAGAGGCCACCAAGCAGACCACCAGCATTACCAAGTTTCTTCTCAAGCTCGTTCTCCAGATTATCGAGAACGCCATCGGCAGCATCTTTCGCCTGTTGCGAGAATTGTTGACCGCCAGGGATTTTGTTAGCGAGCGAATCAATGGCTTGATCGACCTGCTGCTCCGCCATCTGGCGTCCACCAGCCAGGGGGCTATTATCTACTTGACCTGCCTGATTGTGCTGTGTCGTATTCTGCTGACCCTGACTACCTGTCATGCCGCCTAGCCGATTTTCGCCCTCGTGCTCAAGGTTGGTGAGAATGCCACCAACGGCATCCTTCGCCTGCTGGCTGAACTGTTTGCCGCCAGGAACCTTGCCCGCAAACTGGTCAATCGCCTGGTCTGCCTGCTGTTGCGCCGCGTTCCGTGCCCCATCAAGCATGTGGTTTTCGTTTTGTTGATCTGCCATAATGCAACGTTTCCTTCCTGTTGAATACGATCAAGACGCACTATATCCTATAGCCATCTTCTTACTTGGGTCTTGTAGTTGAGATACTCTGTTCCGAATTTGCCTTCTAGGTAGTGTTCTTCCCGATCAATGACGCCGCGATTGATGATTGTGAGTACGAAGGGTAAGAAGAACATCGGCCACGCGCTATTCAGGAAGAGGGCAATGCCTGAATAGAGTAGGGCAAGCGAGAGATAGAGCGGGTTGCGTGTGAAGCGGAATGGCCCGTTAGTAACAATGGTAGTGGCGGGTTGTCTGGGATCGACATTCGTGCCTGCCTGCCTCATGGTACGAAAACCTGCAGTGATCGTGGTCACGCCTGTCCCGATGCAAATGGCACCGAGTATGCGTGCTACTGCGCTAAAAGGGAGAAACTTTCTGGGTGAAGCGAACTGTAGCACTATGCCCACCAATAGTGGGATGGCATAAATGAGAGGTGGCGGTGCCACCACGCCAGGGTTGTCTGCACTGTTCTGTATCTTGTTGTTCATTGTGTGCTCCTTTACTGATGCGGTTATACTATGCAGTACTTTCACTTTCCAAGTATGGGCGAATTTTATCCTGCTGTCAATCTCCTTTTTGCTGGTTTACGTGTATCAAGTGCATCTTTACCGTTTGGAACGCAACGTTTTTCGTGTGGGCATCGTGATAGATGATGTAAGATATGCTGAGATATGCGTGTGAAACATGAGGAGCAGATGATGCAAAAGACCGCAATGACTACAATGCAGTTGGTGCAGCAAAAATTGGCAGCGTTTGAGCGTTTGCAAGCTGAGTTTGAGGCCAGTTTTCAGTTTGTACAGGATGTTCATGGACAAAAACGTTTAACTATATTTCCAGTCACTGACGTGGTGCGCTACCTTCATGCGCGTTGGGTTTGCGAAGTCAAGAGTCGTTTGCTGAGCGTTGCCCCTAGTGTGAAGGAATATGAAGGGCGACTGTGTCTGGAATTATTATTGCACTGGCAAGAGGGTGATACCACCAGTGCCGTCGATTTTCTCTATCGCAGATTAGATATGTTGCCTGTCACGAATATCACACGGCAGTTACAAGTCATTCGGCAACAAGAGCAAGTAGAAGAGGATGGACTCGCACAACGTTTACTTAACGGTCATCTTGTGCTGCTCAATCGTGGTATGCATCTTATGATGGCGTTGGACGCGATCTTCACGCTTGCTGATGACGTACTTATTGAAGAAGTACGTAAAAGTTGCGCGAATTATGGGCATCGACCTGAGCAGATCGGGCAGCAGGTGCAAGAGTTGGATAGTCCGCTATATGCCTATGTGCCACATCAGGTATTAGCACAGCGGAACATGCAGGTGATGAATGGGCTGGGCGTCAACGTGACGCAACGTGCGGGCGATCATCCCGGGCAGCGCTCATGGCGTGTCGTTGCGCCAGTTACTCCCATGAGTCCTTATGCAGAGCATGTGGTGGAAGGCTATCAAGAACTGGTTTCGCCTTCGCATAATAATATACGGCAAAATCGTTTTGTTGACCGTCCAGAGATAAGTGAACGAGAATAGAGAGAGCATGGCGAGAGCCACGCATGCGTGGCTCTC
>JBBPYR010000177.1:0-52176 GCA_038199755.1 Ktedonobacterales bacterium
TGTTGGGAAGTGGGGTATCATCCCGTACAATGACGGTCCCTGTATCTAATTGGTAGGCATCAAGCTTTCCTGCTTTCCACCAACGAAAAGCAGTCTTGTAACTGATGCCCATTTTTTTAGCGTAAACACTTAATCTCATAGAAACATAATAGCATAAAAGGGAATAAATGTCAATATTCATTGTTACTATTTACATCCCATCACCAGCCCACGACGTTCCACAAACCAGCGATTAGCAACAATCGCTCCGAGTACAGAGGCCAATGAACCAGTCGCCAGCCCGACCATTACGCCCCACAAGAGGTCTAATTGCCAAGGTGCATGCATCAGCGTCGTCAGCGCGGACGCGACCGCAACGAGCAACAGTGCTAACAGGATCACGCGGCGCACACCGAAACGTTCCATGAAGGCGGCGGCGAAGGGTCCGCTCAAGCCATATAAGAGAAGATTTATTGAAATTGCTAACGAAATAGTGGCGGTACTCCAACCAAACTCATGCTCCAGCGGCACGATCAGCACACCAGGAGTAGAACGCATTCCAGCACCAATAAGTAAGACAAGAAAGGTAACGGTGGCAATAATCCAAGCATAATGGAGACGCGGACGGGTCGGGTTCGTGGTCATGTATGGCTTCCTCTCAAAGGCTCATTTGATACTCACAGCATAGCATACAATCTTCTATAACTCATGAGCAACCACTAATATTCCTTTGACAGGTTTTATCATCACTAGCAAACATTCTTTTTTGGGAGCGTGTTGCCGATACAAATAGATAGAAATACATTGCTCAACAAAGGAGAGACCTCGTGACCAACCAGACCCTCGATATGCCTTTGATGCCCTTGATACCCCCTGAAATCTCACATAATTCACAAAGTACAGCTATACAAGCGGAAACACAACAAATCTTTTACAGCGTCGGCGTGATGGCCTATAACGAAGAGTCGAACATTCAGCGCACGCTACGAGCCATCGTCGAGCAGGAAAGTCAGAAAACGTGCCTGACAGAGATCATTGTCGTAGCCAGTGGCTGCACCGATGGCACTGTTTCCGTTGTAGAGAAATATATTGAAACGGAACCACGTGTACGCTTGATCGTGCAAGAACGCCGCGAGGGAAAAGCCTCCGCCATCAATCTCTTTCTCCAGCAGGCGACCAGCCCGATACTCGTGCTCGTGGGAGCGGATACCATTCCAGAGAAAGTGGCCTTGGAGCGGCTGTGCATCCATTTCGCGGACACGACCGTCGGTATGGTAGGAGCACGTCCAGTCCCTGTGAACGATCAGGACACCTTCACAGGGCACGCGGTCCATATGCTATGGCGATTGCACGACAGTATGGCACGCCGTTCTCCCAAGCTCGGCGAGGTGGTGGCCTTTCGCAATGTCGTCCAATCCATTCCCACTGATACCGCCGTCGATGAGATTTCCATTCAGGCGAGTATCGCACGGCACAACTTAGGTATGGTTTACGTGCCCGATGCCCTGGTGTATAACAAAGGGCCAGTGACGGTGCGCGATTTTCTTTCACAGCGCCGCCGCATTTACGCTGGACATCTCCAGGTACTCGCGAAAGAGCAGTTTGAAGCACCCACCATGGGGGTGGGAGCCATCTTCCGCGCGCTCATCGAAAATGCTCCCTATACGCTCAGCACTCCCAAACAGGTATGCTGGACCATAGGCACGATTGTGCTGGAAGCGTTCGCACGCGTACAGGGACGCTATGATGTAGCGCGTCGTCGCTCACATCATGTGTGGCAAGCGGTTACATCCACCAAGCAGATTGAGGATGAACAGCGGAAACTACGACGCATATGCAACACACAGAGCGTTGTTGTCTTCCAGGTTACTCGTGTGGGCGGCGAACAAGATGGCCTCTTACGAAAACGTGAGGATAGAAATTCGCTACGCATCCTGCGTAAACTGCTTCCAATACTCCGTGAACATATCCGTAAGGATGATCTCTTGAGCATTCATGGCAACGACACACTGCTCGTGCTCTTGAATGCCGAGGCGAGCGGAGCGGAATTAATTGCGATGCGCTTGAAACATATCATGGAGTCACAGCAGATTCCTTTAGGCAAGGGATTAATGGCCGTTCCCCAGGTGCGCTATCAGGCAACTTCCTTCGCAGAAGAACAGTAACGCACATCGTGAACGGGCCGCGAGGTTACTCGCGACCCGTTCAGTCACTGCCCAGCCTTTATCAACTACTATGAGCCAATATGTTCGTCCAAAAAACGCGCAATCGCGGGATACGCAATCAAACGATTGGCACGCTTGACGAGGCCGTGGCCCTCATCTGCAAAGCGTAGGTAGTCTACCGGAACATTGCGGGCTCGCAGGGCTGCCACTATCTGCTCAGCCTCGCCCACGGGTACACGCGGATCGTTTGCTCCATGCACGACGAACATAGGTGCTTTCATGCGCTCTACATGGCGGATGGGCGAAATCTGCTCCAAAAACTCGCGGTCATGTTCCAGACTACCATATTCGGTCTCGCGCAGCTTGCGCCGCCACGGGCCCGTATTCTCCAGGAAGGTGACAAAGTTGGCAATGCCCACAATATCAACGCCCGCCGCCCACAAATCGGGATAAGTCGTCACCGCGGATAACACCATGAAGCCGCCATAGCTGCCACCCATCACGGCGATCCGCTGCGGGTCAGCGATGCCGCTCTCTCGCAGCCAGAGTGCCGCATATTGCAGATCATTGACGGAATCCATGCGTAATCGCACATCGTCGAGGCTTTGATACTCATAGCCATAGCCGGTGCTACCGCGTACATTGGGGGCCAGCACACCATAGCCACGCGAGACAAGATACTGGATCACAGCGTTAAAGGTTGGCAGCGACTGCCCCTCTGGTCCACCATGCACATACACCACAACAGGCAGATGATGCTGTTCTCCACGTGGCAAGTAGAGGAAGGCAGGAATTTCGCGTCCGTCAAAGGTGGGATAGCGCACCACAGTAGGCCTGACAAAGGCGTTACGTGGGATACCACCCAGCGCGCTCTGCGTCGCACGCCAGATAATGCTCTGCTCAACATCCCATATCCAGACATCGGAAGAGTCATCTGCCGTTACAAACGTGATAGCAAGGAGCTGCCCATCCTGTGACCACTGTATTTCGTTAATCACCCCTCCTGGCAGAGTTGGCGTTGGCAATGACTTTTGCGCACCCCATCCCTGCGAGACATCAAAGATTTCGAGCAACGAATAGCCATCCTCGTTGATCACCGTGGCAAGGTGTTTGCCATCAGAGCTGACGGCAAGCCTTTCCACATCCCATATAGTATCGCTGAGATAGGTCAATTCTGTTGTTGCCAGATCAAGATAGGCCAGGGAATGAAATTGGCGTTGGTAGTTACTGAGAAGATATAAGCCACGTCGATCAGCCGACCAAGCGGCTGCCTCAAACCAGGCCGGACCAGTCGTGTCGAGCGCGGGCGTCAATAGCCGCTCTTCTCCCGTATCCAGATCGAACAGCCACAACTGATTACGGGTATTGGTTTCGACGCGCAGCATAATGAGGTGTTTGCCATCGGGAGAGTAACGCACACCAGCGATCGTCACATCCCGAACAAGCACAGGCTTGACTTCGCCGCTCTGCATGTTGCGCTCGTAGACATCAAAGTAACGAGCATCGCGCTCATTGCTGGCATACGCAATGCGCTCACCATCAGGCGACCAATCACCAAACTGATAAATCACCTCTGGCTTATCCGTCAAGGGCACAAACGAAGAACCATCACCGCTCAAGGCAAATAATTGTGTGCGCTCATTGCCGCCAACATCCGCCGACACCAATAGCGTATTCCCCTTGGGTGAAAAGGCAGCACCAGCAACCCGCTCAGCGCGAAAGGTTAATTGCTCAGGCCAGGAGGGACGCGCCAAATGCATGTCAACAGGCACACGCCATACCTCCGCCACGCCCGTGATATCAGTCAAAAAACTGACCTGTCTGCCATCGGGGGAAAAGCTTGGCCCATAGGCCATACGGACATTCAAGTACCGCTCAAAACTGTAGATTTCGCTTGCCATCTATGCAATCCTCATGCTTCTATTCATGCTTTCGTGCTCTTCGTGCTCTAAAAGAGACACCATATCGCTCAATTATAGCACTCCCCTAATTCATAGCATGGCTGTGTAACCAGACCAAGCCATAGGGCGGGAGTGTTAATGACCCTGCCCTCTCATAGTGGGTGTCCGTCAGCAGATCGGTTACACGCTCGCTCTCCACGAAACGACGCAGTTCTATTGCTTGTGGCGAGGCACTGAAATTGACCGCGACGTATACCGCTTGCTGCTCCAGCTGGCGTTTAAATAGTACGATGTGGTCGTAGCCGCAATCGAGCCAGATGGTAGGTTGGCTTGCCGCAAAAATAGGATGTGTCTTGCGTAACGCGATCATTTTTTGCAGCGAGCGAAAGATACGACTAGCAATCGTAGAGGGATCATGCCGTTGCCAGAGCGTAGTCAGGTCTGCAAAGGGGCGGTGGACCCAGCGGTTGTCACCCGCCTTTGACGCATCTTGCTGAAAGCGATAATCATTGAGTGTTCCAACCTCGTCACCAAGATACAATAAAGGAATACCACCGACAGCCAAGACTACACCCATCATCGCCTGAATGCGCTCGATGGCGATATTGATCCCCTCTGCATTACCGTTACGCACCGATTGTTCCAGGCCAGCCAACGAAGCGGTTGTGCCACAAATACGCATATCTCCTGTGCGCGCATTATAGCCAAAGGGCAGGCCAACGGCAAAACTTCCCTCTGCATGACCAGTGTAGAAAGCGTTCAGGAAAATGCGATGGATGCCGCCGTCAATGCCAATTTCGGCACAATCTTCATTGGCAAAGCCCCAGCCGATGTCATCATGGCTACGCACATAATTCACCCAGGCAGTGTTCTCGGGGATAGCAAAGCGTTTGATCATACTATGCTGTAACAATCGTGTCCATCCGGTAGCCAGTGCCTCCCACAATAAGACCATCAGCAGAGGATTGTAGCTGATGGCACATTCCCGACCAATATATTTCGCGATTTCATCAGGATGCACAATTGCCTCAGCCTTAAAAATCATAGCAGGCGCGGCAACCTGCACCAGCAGATTGAACGCAGCCAGAATATCATGTGCCTGTGGGAGGTTTTCACAATTAGTGCCCATTTCCTTCCAAAGAAAAGGAGCGGCATCAATGCGCAACACTTCTACACCCTGATTCGCCAGAAAGAGCACCTCGCCCAACATCGCGTTAAAGAGGGCGGGATTAGCATAATTGAGGTCCCATTGATAGGTATGGAAGGTCGTCCAAACCCAACGTTGTAGCTCTGGCACATAGGTGAAATTGCCAGGTGCCTGCTCAGGAAAAATCTCGCGCAAGGTTTGTTCATAGCGTTTGGGCAAGGTATCATCAGGGAACATGCGATAATAGTCTTGATAGAGCGGATCGCCCGCCTTCGCACGTAAGGCCCACTCATGCTCATCCGAGGTATGGTTCATCACCATGTCTAACACCAAACTGATGCCGTGGGCACGCAGTTCCGCAGCAAGGTCAGACAATTCCGTCATCGTCCCCAGTTGGGGGCGCACCTCACGAAAACTACTTACAGCATAGCCACCATCGTTAAACATAGTGGGTGAGCGGAAAAGCGGCATTAAATGCAGATAGGTCAGGCCGAGTTCCTGAAAATAAGGGATACGTGAACGAATGCCCGCCAGCGAAATCGCATAGAGATCGACGTAACAAACACCACCCACCATACGTTCGTGTTGGAACCAGTTCGCATCACGGCTAGCATCGAGTGCATGCAACGTTAAAGGTCGTGCGATGAAGGCATTTGCTACCGTGATAAGGATTTGCTCTACCTGCTCGGCAAAATCGGCTCGTTCACCATACAGCCCCAACAACAGATCGTGCAGCGTGGCGAACCGCTCCTCAAGTCGTGTCAAAAAGACCGTGCGCTCTCCACTATCTGTAAATAGTGCAGCCAAACGTGAGCGCAACGCTTGCCACATATCTTGTGATACATCCATAAAAATCAACAGCCTCCATACAAAAAATAGGACGCGGGTCTACTCGCAAAAAAGCCTGCACTCCTTTTTATGAGCACTATCCGTCCTTGACAATGCTCTTTCTTCGTGCTATATTTCCAGAACGTACTGTTTTTACCGTACGAACAACAGGTAACGTACGTAGTGGATGTGAAATACAGGAGCACCTTGCATTTAGCCATTGAAAGAGACAGTGTAATGATATCACCACAACCCGACGGGGAAGAAGTTCTCTCCGACGATATCCCGGTAACTATGCCACAGCTGCCATTGGAACTGTTTGTTACCACGCCTCAACAGTTCAAGGCCATCGGCGACCCGACGCGTTCGCGCATCCTCGCGATTATTCGCCATCGACCGGCAACGGCCAAACAGATTGCAAACACGCTCAAGATAGCACCCGGCACCATAGGACATCATTTGCAGGTGCTAGAAGCGGCAGGGTTAGCGCAAGTGGTTGCCCGTCGCCTCACCCACGGCATCATTGCGAAATATTACACACGTACAGCACGTATCTTCAAGTTCGATTTTGCGCCCGAAGTGCGCGGCAATATGTCGGTTGCGTTAGATATTATCAGCAAAGTGCGCGATGAATTGGCTGAATCCATTTCCGCCTATGGAGATACAGCCACCACAAATGGGGAAGACGGCCTCTGCCAGGTTGGTTTTCCGCATACGCGTCTCTCTGCGGAACGCGCCCAAGAGTATAGCCAGCGTCTACAGACACTGATTCACGATTTTTTAAGTGAGCCTGACGATCCGCACGGGCAAATCTATGGCTTAGGTATAGCACTCTTGCTGGCACCCCCCTATATGCAAGACGATACACAAAGGAGCTGAGTATCATGGCTAGCACCCCTTCCACCAACACAACAGCACAAAAGCTAAGCGGCAACTTTTGGAAATATTGGACAGGGCAAACCATCTCTAACCTGGGCAGTTCCGTTACCGAATTTGCCCTGCCCCTGCTGGTTTACAAGTTGACAGGCTCTGCGCTCAACCTGGGTTTTGCCACAGCAGCTACCTTCTTACCCTACCTCCTCTTTGGCTTGTTTTTAGGAGCCTTTACCGATCGCGTAGACCGTAAACGCATGATGATTGCAGTTGATATTGGGCGTGCGCTGATTGTCGCCTCTATTCCGCTGCTCGCGGCCTTTGGCTTGTTTACCGTCTGGTGGATTTACGTTGTCAGTTTTGTCCATGCCACACTGACCATCTGTTTCGAATCGGGCCAGTTTGCCGCCATTCCCAGCCTGGTTGATCG
Organism: Ktedonobacterales bacterium; assembly: GCA_038199755.1. Taxonomy (GTDB): domain Bacteria; phylum Chloroflexota; class Ktedonobacteria; order Ktedonobacterales; family Ktedonobacteraceae; genus JBBPYR01. The sequence goes on from JBBPYR010000177.1 coordinate 7,324, forward strand.
CGATGATCTGGTGACGGCCAATGGACGCATTCAGGCCAGCTATTCCGCGGCGAGTGTGGCTGGCCCTGTCATGGCAGGCTTGCTAGTGGCAATCATGCCCATCTCTAATCTGATGCTTATTGACGCCCTTTCGTTTGTCCTTTCCGCCTTCTCGCTTGGCCTCATCACGAGCAGTTTTAATAGCGCACCAGAAGAGGGAAAAAAGCGAGCGAGTATCGGCAGAGATGTGATTGAGGGTCTGCGTTATGTGCTGGGGCATCCTGTCCTACGCAATATTTCTATCATGATGGCTCTTGTAAATCTGATCGCAACCACCAGCTTTGCACAAATCGTGCTATTTGCGAAGGTGCAACTGCACGCGAACGATACCCAAGTGAGCTTACTTTTTTCAGGGGGGAGCATCGGCATCGTGGTTCTTTCCTTGCTGGCTGGCCCATTACGCAAAAGGTTTTCCTTCAGCAGGGTGGCACTTGGTGCGCTGATGCTAGAAGGGCTCTTAGGCATCGTGTTTGCATTCATGCATTTCTACTGGGTTGCGCTTGTACTCTGGTCCATTATGAGCGGGTTAGGCATCCTCTTCAACATCAACACGGGCAGTTTGCGTCAAGCGATTGTACCAAACAACATGCTAGGGCGCGTTATCAGCATTGCAAGCGTGCTCGCATGGTCAGCGATTCCGATCGGTTCGATAGCCGGGGGTATTGCCGTCACCACAACACACAACGTGACCTTGGTCTATGCCGTTATCGGTGCGCTCGTCTTCCTCATCCCTTTCGGCTTCTCATTTACCGCACTCGGGCACGCTGACCGTTACCTGCCCAAAAAAGAGGAGCAACTGGAAACGACACAAGAGGAGCAGCAACTGGAGAATACGGCCACTGAAACGGTGTAGTATTGCCGTTTCAGTGGCCGTATTCCCATGCCCCACCCGTTAGCGTTTCTTTTTAGTAGGTCGGCTGAGTCTGAATGGGCCTGTGTCTTTCACATTACGTTTTGATTCAACGACTCGTGGAGGCCGTGGTGATTGCGCTTTTTCCAGAGTGAGTGAGGCACGCATGAGGGGGAGCATTGGGAATTTGGGGTCCATACTCGCCAGCTTATTCACATATATTTCTGCCTGCTGATAGTCACCCGCCAACATGAATTTCGTGGCAAGTGTCGCAGCAAGCGCAGTAGAATCAGGAATTGCCTTCATGCCATCCTCTAATACTTCCATAGATTGTTCAGTCAGCCCGTGTCGATCATAGACGTTACTCAGTGCGGCATAGAATTCCCCTTTTTCAGGGTTTAGTTCAATAGCATGCCTGAAATGCTCATCAGCCGCTTGAATATCATCAAGGTTATTATAGGCTTCCCCGACATCAGCCCAAGCATCGGCGAGATCGGGCCGAAGCTCTAATTCCCGTTGGCAGTGCGCGAGAGCGTCCGCAAAGCGTCCCTGTTCTGTCGCCACCTGGCCCAGATGCATTTCAATATGTGCCAAGTCAGCAGCATCGCTTGTCATAGTACGGGCCGGTAGCAAATATTCCTCGGCCTCATCAAAACGCTCATTTTCAATATACATCTCAGCTAGAGAGATGCGTGTTTGCTCATTATCTTCAATAGACAGCGACTCTTTCAGGTCCCGTTCGGCAAGCTCCAAGAAATGTTGACCTCTTTGATCATCCATATTCTCAAAGTACAGTTCACTCAGTTGTTCCTTTAAATTTGCTGCAGTTCTTAAATTTTCAGCACGTTGATCTTCAAAACGCTGTATCATCATCTCTATATACAGCAAGCCTCGCTCAATCTGATTTGCTATAATCATAGCGGTAGAAACATCAGTATAAAGTGCCTTTTCGACCTCCGTTTTTTTCACGAGTGTATCAAAAAAATGGCTAAGATGCATCATGTGGATACTAATTTCAGTCATGAATTGCTCTACTTGCGCTTCTTCTTTCTCATCAATCTGATTCTCTTGCATATGTGTGCGTAATTTAGCTGGTATTCTATTCTTAATAGCATCTACCATATCTTTGCACTTCTGGATATTAGCACGCAACTCTTCGATCGATAGCTTCTCCACATTTGCTATTTGATTAGTTATGCTCTGAATACGCCACTCACCTTGCTCCTTCACTAAGACAAAGACAAACCAGAACCAATGTCGTCCTGTCTCTTTGTACCATGAGGACGCCTTAGGGAATTCGGGTAGTACCGCAGCCTTACTAAGGTCTGCATCTTTTAGTTCAATAGACCAAGTCGCGTCAAGCACATAATGGCTGTTTTGCATTTTTGCGCCAGACAGCTCTGGAAACCACAATTTTGCGGCTTTGCTATCAAATAGGTCAATCAAACATTTCCCTAAATTGGCTGGTTTTACCCGTTTGGCCCAAACCTCGCGCTTCTTCACCCAGGCATCTTCACCCAAATTCTGTAGAATGGGGCTATCTTTTGTGAGCAGCTGATAGACAATATGGTATCTAGCACGAACCCAGTTCTCAATGTAGCGTGTTACCACCATTTGAGGTGACAAGTTTTTTAGATTAATTTCTTCGTAGTCGTCCTCATCATCATCGTCATCAAAGAACTCTGGCAAGAAGTCGTCAGACGGGGTAATACTTGCGTGTGATGATTTGACCACCTCAAATTCACGTAGAGCACTTACAGTGGGTTGCTCCCATTTGGGGTAAATCTTTGCCCCTTGCAATTGAATGAGAGCGCGCTTAGCTTCCTTGCGAACACTCTTCAGTGTAGCGAACCCATTGAGGGCATTGACAACATCGGCGGCATCGGTATCTTGCTCTTTCGCCAATGCTTTAAGCACTGCTATTTGAGTCGCTTCTGGCAAGCCCTCGATTTCGCTCAAGGCAGTCATCACCTGCTCAGGATTGCCACTCTCATGGATTTTCTCTGCAATATCATGAAACTGCGCTAGCACAGACTGCGCTTGTGTAATATCTCCTTGCGAAATTGGGACAGTCTTATTCTTTTTCTTTGCCATTGTGCATACCACCTTTCTGTCGATGAAACTATTTCCACCCTCATCGTGAGATATTGTACTCCTAATGATGTTTGGATGTCTATCATTAGGTTCTTAGGTGATCTGCGATCACAACCACGCCGTTTTTACACGCTATCACCCTACTTCCCGTCACGCTCTGTTCTATTTGTGCCGCTAGACCGTCTTCATGTCCGTTTGTATCCTCAAGGCTATATGAAACCGCATCTCGGACTGGCACCATCCCACGATCTGTCAAGAGTTGGATTGGTTGCTCCCAGTGTCCTACGCCACGAATGAAGTTATAGACACGCCGTGCCTCCCACTCCTGTACTGGCACCACAAAATCCTTATCGGCTGGAAATGAATAATAGCTGCTTGCGGCCTCATCTTGCGGCTGTCGTGTCGCCTTGCCCTCATACATATCCCACACCGTCTGTGCGAGCAATGCGCCGCCGAGTGTAGCGCACTGCGCTTCCAGAGCGGCATAACTGCTACCATCGGCAACGATGATTTCTTGTTGTGCGAGGATAGCTCCACTATCCATCCCTTCATCAAGCACGTGAATGGTCATACCTGTTGTGCTGTCACCATTGCGGAAGGTCCAAAAAAGCGGTACTGGTCCACGATTTTTAGGCAGAAGCGCTGGATGAACATTGATGCAGCCCAGACGCGGTAGAGTGATGATGCTGTGTGGTATGCGCTGTGAGAAGCAGGCAACACAGAGGATATCTGGCTTGTATGCGGCCAATCTTGCCTGCGTGATAGGGTCTGCCAGCCGTGCTACCTCCCAAACGGGGATATGGCGCGACCAAGCCAGTTGTGCAATCGAAGATTGCGGAGAAGCTTGCTGCGAAGTGTGCGCGAGAGGTAATGCGCGCCGCGCAAACACTGGTTGCTCAACTAACCGCAAGGCAGGTGTATCTCTGCCGGGAATGGGGGGCGTGGGCAACACGACAGCACACACCTCGATAGAGCTTTCTAACAATGCGGTGAGTGCGGGTAGTGAAAAAGGGCCGAGCATTCCAAAGAAAAGGACGCGGGGCCGTTGTTTTGCTGAATATATATTTGACATGATAACGCTCATAAGGTAGTATCTGTAATAAGCTTGCTATTCAGACCACCAACGACGCTAGCGCGTCTAGCTATCGCTCAGGTGGTCTGCAAGGTAAAGCACGTAGCGACCTCATTAAGGGAGATTGTATCATGCCACGAATGGTTCAATGTGTCAAACTTGGACGCGAGTTACCTGGGCTAGAGAAGCCTCCGTTTCCCGGCGAGTTGGGACAACGCATCTATGATCATGTTTCTAAGCAAGCCTACGATCTGTGGCCTGCCCAAAGCACGCTGATTATCAATCACTATGGCTTGAATATGGCTGATCCAGAGTCACGGAAAATTCTGCGTGAACAGATGGAAGAATTTTTCTTCGGTGCAGACGCCAAGATGCCAGAAGGATGGGCACCCGAAGGAGCTGGCGCGGGAGCTGGCAGCAGTAGTAAAGGCGGCGGTGGTGGTGGCGGAGCCTCGCGCAAAAAATAAGCCATGCACACTTTCGGCTCCATTCTGCTTGTTTCCTGCTATGAGCTAGGACATCAACCGTTCCATCTAGCCTCTTTGCAATCCATGTTGCAAGAGGCGGGATATATGCCTACCTGTGTTGATACAGCCATAGAAACGCTCAGTGACGAAGCGATACGACAGGCTCGTTTCGTGGGTATTTCTGTGCCTATGCATACCGCCCTACGCCTGGGCGAGCAAATTGCTAAGCGTATTCGTCGTATCAATCCCACGGCCCATATCTGTTTCTATGGACTGTATGCCCTCCTCAATGTCGAACACCTCTTACAAGAAACGATTGATTCCGCCATCGGCGGCGAATACGAAGACCCTTTATTGCGCCTGATCGCATCTTTAGAAGACGGCAAAGATGAGACACCACAAGGAGTCTATACCCGTACCCATAAAAGCGAAGCATGGATACAACGCACAGCCTTTGTGATACCACAACGCGAACATCTTCCCACGCTTGATCGCTATGCACGTCTGCAAACTGCTGACACGGCAAAGATCGCAGGCTACACAGAAAGCACACGCGGCTGTAAGCATACATGTCTGCACTGTCCCATCACCCCCGTGTACAAGGGCCGCTTCTTCGCTATTCCAGCGGCTATTGTGCTCGCCGACATTCGAGCGCAGGTTGCCCAGGGAGCACAGCATATTACCTTCGGCGACCCCGATTTCTGGAATGGCCCTACGCACGCCCTGCGCATTGTGCGCACCCTGCACGAGGAGTTCCCACAGGTTACCTTTGATGCCACCATCAAGATTGAGCATCTCTTAAAACATCGTCACCACCTTGCTGAGATGAAACGCTGCGGCTGTGCCTTTATCGTGTCAGCGGTCGAGTCTCTCAATGATAGCGTTTTGCAGCACCTTGATAAGGGTCATAGCAACGCCGATATACGAGAAGCCTTTGCCGTGCTCGCACAGGCGGATATCGTACTGCGCCCCTCGTTGCTACCCTTCTCGCCATGGGAAACGCTGACGAGCTATCTAGAATTACTTGAGTTTTTTGAGACGCAGCATTTGATCGAACACCTCGATATGGTGCATCTCTCAATTCGCCTCTTGATACCACCCGGCTCCGCCCTGCTCGACGCACCTGATAGTGGCGCATGGCTCGATGAACTTGACGCAGAGGCATACACCTATCGCTGGCATCATCCCGATCCACGCATGGATAGATTGCAGCAAACCGTCGCCTCAATTGTGGAAGCAGCAGAGCAGAGAAAAGCTGATACAGTGGAGACATTTTTTCAGATCAAGGCTGTAGCCCTTGCCAGCCAAGGCGAAGATTTCTCGATTGCTGACGCTATTGAGCATTACGGTGTACGTAAAATATTGCCGCACCTGAGCGAGACATGGTTCTGCTGAGCAGAGCCAACTTCGTCTCAGTTCGAGACGACCTGCAACTAGTGCTAGCAAAGCTAGCGCATCCGCTTACCCCACGGCACGCAACATGGGTATTTCGCGCCGAATATCGAAGCGCAAACACGCATGCGCCTGACGAATCGCCTGCTCTACCGCGTCAATAGTATCGCCACTGGCGAAGATGAAGCCGAGATAGCTCGCGCCTTCTGGAAGTGGCACCAGTTGGTGATGCAGCTTAGCCGTAATCTCCACGCCAGTAATCAGCGGCACCGCCTCCGCTTGCTCCACACCGTGAATAGCTTTCAGCATACCTGCCGAGGGAATAGGTATCATCATGACAGCAGCGGCATGCTGATCGCGCTCAACGCTAGCAATCTCTTCTCCGATGGCGTGACGCAGAATCAGTTCTTCCAGGCACATGCCCGAACCAAACGCCAGCACCGTCGAACACAGGCCACCGATTGAGCGTCCGGCAATTTCCAGCATCCAGGGTCCACGCTCATTCACCCGTAGTTCCGCATGCACAGGCCCCTCACGGAGTCCGAGCGAGGCGGCAGCGAGGGACACACTCTTCGCGATCTGCTGCTGTACAGCGTGTGAGAGACGCGAGGGCGTGACATAGATTGTTTCCTCGAAGAAGGGACCATCGAGTGGGTCTGGCTTATCGAACAGTGTCAGCACTTTAAGTTGCCCATGTGTCAGAATACCTTCCAGGGCAACCTCGAAGCCTGGAATAAAATCCTCCACCAGGAGCGACGTTTCCTGTTCAGCGTAGCCCTCATTCAGCAAGAGCCGCTTGAGACGTTGAAACGCGCCCATAAACTCGCCTGGGTTGTCAGCACGTATCACGCCCCGGCTACCAGACAGGCGCAATGGTTTGAGCACGCAGGGATACGTTACCTGCGTGGCTATCCAGACGGGATCATCACTCAGCAAGAAGGGACGAAAGATGGGGCAAGGGGCACCGCCAGCAGACATCAAACGCCGCATGAGCAGTTTGTCGCGTGCAGCCTCCGCTGCCTGCGGCGAATTATGGGCCAGACCGAGGGCAGCACTGGCATGGGCAGCCAGTTCACTCGCACCATCATCAACCGAAAGCACCGCGTGAATAGGATGCTCTTGTGCAAACTCAACAATAGTCTTGACGGAGTTCGCGATATCGGTGAAATCCACACCCAGAGGGACATGCCAGTAGTCAGCTAACGTTTCTGGCAAATCTATTCCCACCACCACCTCTAAATGAAGGCTGCGGGCAGCACTCAGAAAGGCTCCCGCACGATAGGTCGCAGGAGACATCAGGAGCAACACACGTTTTTGTGTATTTTCAGGTATTGTTGTCATAAGGCTATTTCGCTTCGTTATTAGATAATCATGCTTCTTCATATCATGGCAAAAACGCTAGGGGTGTGTAAACGTGAATACGTCACTCATCGGTCCATGATTGAATGTATTATAATACAGATAAGAGTACCGCGATAGAGGAGAGGATCACTTATGACAACCCTTGCTTTCTTGCTGGATGTAGACAATACGTTATTGAACAACGATGCTATAAAAGCAGACTTTGACCGCCAGATACTGGTTGAGTTAGGACCTACGCTTACACAACGCTTCTGGGGAATCTATGAGCAGGTACGAGAGGAAAAAAGCGTTATTGATATTCCTCTTGCGCTCAAACTGCTGCGCGAACAAACCTCACTGCAAGAATTAGACAAACAGACCTATGAACGCGTGCATCACATTTTCTTTGCTTATCCCTTCGCCAACGCACTCTACCCACAAGTACTAGCAACGCTGCAACACTTGCGTGAGTTGGGTACGACGGTTATCGTTTCAGATGGCGACCATATCTTTCAAGCAAGAAAAATTGTCAACAGTCAGCTCGCGGCAGCAGTAGAAGAGCGCGTTCTGCTCTATGTCCATAAACAAGAGCATCTTGATGAGGTCATGCAACTCTATCCAGCAGACCATTATGTTATGATTGACGACAAGCCACAAATCCTGGTTGATTCTAAAGACATCATGGGGGATCGCCTGACAACAGTCTTTGTCCACCAGGGGAAATATGCGGATCAGCAGCCAGCACACTTCGCACCAGAGATAACGGTTGAGCATATTGCTGACGTACAGCAGTTTACAGCAGAGCAGTTTTTACAGAAGCGATAACGCTGGCACTATTTACTAATAAAGCACACTAGCATTGAGAAATGGTCAATGTCCCCCTCCCGAAGGAGGAGGCTTGCAAAAGCCTTCATTGACTAGCCTCTGTGAAAACTCCGTTCAGAAAGTCATGACACCCTTGAATGCTTACAGTCACGAAAAACAGGAGGCGATAGACCCGATAACCTTCTCACGGTGTACGAAATCTGTCATGATCTCATCCATCGAACCCATCAAGAGCACCAGATTGAGCGTCAAAACAGGGGATTTCGAGATGCGACCCAGATGGGTATGATGCGATGGTCCATCTATCAGCAGGCCAAAGAGTCATTTCCCACTGTGTCTTTGACGTATGGCTATGTCACGAAGAACACGCGTATTACACACCAACTAGAAAAGTCTCACGTGATTGATGCCAGATGCGTGAGTGGACACCCCCTGGCTCGTCCAGACACGACATGGTACCTCATCAAAGCGGTGAGACGCAACAACCGACAATTACACCAAGCGACGATCAGAAAAGGGGGTATGAGGCAACGCAATACGGCCCCGAAGTATGTATATGGCTTTCGCTTGTTCGATGCTGTCACATTTCAAGACAAGCAGTGTTTTGTGTTTGGCAGAAGAAGCACCGGGTACTTCGATCTGCGTACCCTTGACGGAACCAAGGTCCATGCGAGTGCAAGTTACAAGAAGCTGGCACTCGTTCAGAAAGCCTCGGCTTTCCTCGTTGAAAGGAGAGGCAGCATTCCTCCCACCCCTCAAGGAGTGGGTATCCTGCCGTAATAATCATGATGAAACTTAGCGTAGCAGCACAAAAGGCGTTGCTTCACGATGTCTATCAACGTCGACATATCGAAGCCTGTGGCGTCCTCTTTGGCGCGATTGATGAGCAAGGCAATTGGCAGATCGAACAAGCGCGACCACTACGAAATATCTTTGCTTCGCCAGTTTACTTTGAGTTCGATCCAGAAGAATTACTACTGATAGAGATGGAGCAACCAGGAAAAATTGTGGGGGTCTATCATAGTCATCCCTCTGGTTTTGGCCAGGCGAGCAGCACTGATCGTCAGAATATGAAACGGGTGAACAAGGACGAAAATATTCCCTGGGTGTGGTTGATTATTAGAGGGCCATTTGATGACCTGTGGCAACAACGCCATACAACCATTCTTCCCTCTGATGCACTGATCGCCTATCACCACTATGCCCAAACGGGTTTGCAGCAGATCAATATCGCGGAAGAAATAGAGCGCCCAGCAGAGCAAAGTGACGAGCATGGCGAGAGCAATGACGCTCCCAGATGAACAAGAGTGAGATAATCAGGTAGTTTAGTAGTCAGCGCAACGTGAATAGGCTATAATGAAAACCAGTAGAGAAAATAGACATATCCCTACACCATATGAATAAGAACAAACGAGCAGCAAATTAATCTAACGGAAAACTAATAAAGAATGAGGATGTACAGTATGAGATGTCCAACGTGTGGAAATGAGGTCGGCTTGGCAGAGGCCTTTTGCGGGCAGTGTGGCGCACCCAATATGCCACCCGCACGAGCGACAGAAATGATGAATACATCCTCTCCACGCAGCGGACTACTCAGCAAATATACCTCTGATACAACCAATAATCCTAATAATCCTAATAACCCTAATACGCAAAATTTCCAAAATACGCGCAACACCAATACACCATTTACGCCAACACAACAACAACCCTTTGGGACAGGTACTGGTATGCCACCACAACCGATGACGTATAATCCTAATAATTACGTCGGAACCACTCACCCGCCGACTGGTCATTTGACACAACAACCTCCATTTCCCACGGCGACGAGACCACAAAGCAGTTTCCATCAAGATGCAACCGAGGCTATATCTGTTCCTTTTAGTCATACAAATCAGGTGTACCCAACGGGATATCCAGCACCAATCGTTCCGGGGGCCATGCCACCAGAAATGTATCCGCAACAATATAGCCCGCAGCAGCAAGCCGCCTTTCAAAATGGGAATTATGCGGCCACCGCACCATCTTTTCAGCAACCAACCTTCGTCACCAATCAAGGCTATGATCCCAATGGGCGAGGGCAGATCACGCCTCCGCCACACAAGCCGCGCAATGGGGCAGTGGTTGCCATCGTATCTATTTGCATTGTGATCACCCTGCTGGCTGTTGGCGGTCTGGGAGCTGTATTGCTGTTGAGAAACCATGGGCAGACATCGACGGCCAATCAGACAACGCCGATTGCCACCAATGCGCAAACCGCCACGACTGCGCTCTCACCTACAGCGGCTCCAAGCCCAACGCAAACAGTAGAACCCACCGTGACCCCTACAGCGGCCATTACGCCGACGGTCACGACACCCACGCCAGCACCCGCTGACGCTAACTTTAGTTGGTGCAATCAAAGCTGCACGAATAATGGTTTCCAGACCGAGTACCCCAATGGTTGGACGCTGAACTCCACACCCAGCGGCAATGGGCTGCTTTTTACACCAACAGCGCAACCAGATATTTATGCCGCCTTTAAGCTACCAGGACAAACGAGCGATACGGCGCAAAACATTCTCACAGGCGATCTACAAACAAGCTTTGCATCGAAGGATGGTTACATCGCTCTACAAACGGCAGCAACTACTAGCACGATTGCGGGAGAGACATGGGTCACATCGGTCATCTACTATATGCAGAATGGGCAAAAGGAACGTGTCGCAGTCTATGTGACGGTTCATCAGGGGAGAGCATATATCATTGAATTACAGGCACTCGACACGCAATTTGATGTAGTCAATAATCAGTACTTCATCAATATGATTGGTCGCTTCCAATTCCAGCCACTTCCTGGCCAATAGCAGGAGAAGGACAAACGTGAAACAATTTCTTCTGGTTCAGGTTTTTATTAGTGGCATGACGAGCCTCGCGCTTGAAATGTGTGCATCTCGTTTGTTAGGGGCATACTTCGGCACCTCACTCTACATCTGGGCGGTGCTCATCGGCCTCATCCTGATCTATCTTACCGTAGGTTACTTTCTTGGTGGCCGTCTGGCAGACCGTTATCCCTTTGAACAAATCCTTTGCCTGATTACTGGGACGGCTGCCCTGGCAACCTGCCTCATCCCATTCATCAGTCAGAGCGTGTTGTCCTGGTCTATCACGGGCATTGCCGAACTTTCGGTGAGCGTGTTTGCTAGCTCTCTTGTTGGCACCATGCTACTCTTCGCACTGCCAGTGACCTTACTAGGCATCGTTTCACCCTTTGCCATTCGCCTGCTGACAAACGATGTCAAACGCAGCGGACAAAGTAGTGGCTCACTCTACGCGATCTCCACGGTTGGCAGCATTCTGGGCGCATTCTTGCCGGTGCTCTGGCTCATTCCCAGCTTTGGTGTACGCCGCACGCTACTCATATTCGGCACGTTGCTCTTCGCAGCATCGCTCTGGGGATTGCGCCCTCGTCTGCGGCCCGTCGGTTCAGCCATTTCGCTCGTGCTGACGCTGATTACCGTGCTCCTGCCCTTGGGACCACTCAAAAATATTCCTGATCTGATTTATACGCAAGAGTCACTCTACAACTATATTCAGGTGACACAGTTGCCCGATGGCACCCGACAGCTTATTTTGAATGAGGGGCAGGCAATCCACTCGATCTATTATCCCCAACCAGATAAAGTGCTTACGGGCTGGTATTGGGATTACTTTCTCGCCGCCCCCTACTTTAACAAAGGCTTTACCCAACAGCAATTGCATCGTGTCGGCATCATTGGTCTTGCTGCTGGCACCATTGCCCACGAGTTTACGCAAGTGTATGGGCCAGTCTCCATCGATGGAGTGGAAATTGATCCTGCAATCGTCAATGTTGGACACAAGTATTTCGGGATGAACGAGCCAAATTTACATATCTATGTCCAGGACGGACGCACCTTTTTAGCAACGACGAAAGCACAATACGATGTAGTAGCAATCGATGCCTTTGAACAGCCATACATCCCCTTTCAACTCACCACGCGTGAGTTCTTCAGCGAAGTACGTTCGCATCTCAGTGCCACCGGCGTTGTAGCCCTCAACACTGCACACACAAGCCATGATTATCGGCTTGTACAAGCCTTTATCAATACGATGAGCCAGGTATTTCCTAGTGTCTATGTGTTCAACGTCCCTGGAACATTCAACACTGAGGTGATGGCAACGATGCAGCCAACATCGATAGCGACATTTCAAGCAAACCTCGCACAACTTTCGCCAACGACCGTGTTAGGCCAGGTTGCAGGCGAGGTAACGTCCACAGTAGCGCAAGGACGTTCCGATGGTGGCATTGTTTTCACCGATGATCGTGCTCCCATAGAACAAATTACCGACCAACTGCTATTGAATTATATTCAAAATAACTAATTGGGAGACATTTGACAGCCGTATCATTTTTGAGGTAAGGTAACACGGGCCTCAACGTAGCCCGTTACAGACAAAGCATATTTCACACAACAAGATTGTGTCATGGATAGGTACCAGAACCTAGAAAGCTGAAAGGGATATTACTATGGTGGTAGTTGCAGTTATTGGAGCACAATGGGGAGACGAAGGCAAGGGGAAAATTGTCGATGAACTTTCTATGAGTGCGGACTTCGTCGTACGTTATCAAGGTGGAAGTAACGCTGGTCATCGTGTTGTTCACGAAAATAGAGAATTCTCGTTTCGACTTGTTCCTTCCGGCATTCTGTATCCAAATGTTACCTGTATTATTGGCAATGGTGTCGTAGTAGACCCTAAAGGCTTGATCTCGGAGATGGATGAACTCCAAAAGCAAGGCATTAATGTTTCTCGGCTCTTCATCAGTGAACGAGCACACGTGGTTATGCCCTATCATTTCCTGCTCGACCGACTGGAAGAGGAAGCTCGCGGAGCCGACAAAATCGATAGCACACAACGCGGTATTGGACCAGCCTACGTGGACAAACATGCCCGTGCCGGTATTCGCATGGCCGACCTGCTCGATGTAGACACCTTTAGAGCCAAGCTCGCTACCATTCTTCAGCAAAAGAATCGCATGATTACGCAAATTTACAACCAGCCCCCGCTTTCACTGGAAGAAATACATGGGGAATATTTCAGTTACGGCCAACAATTACGCGAATACATTGCCGACACGCAGAAGATGCTTCATGATGCGCTATTCGATCATAAAACCGTCTTGCTCGAAGGAGCACAGGGAGCACTGCTCGATATCGACTTCGGCACCTATCCCTATGTCACCTCATCATCGACATTAGCCTCGAATGCTGCCGTGGGAGCGGGTCTGCCAACGCGCTCTATTGATCGCGTGATTGGTGTCTACAAAGCCTATATCACGCGCGTGGGGAATGGCCCCATGCCAACAGGGCTCTTTGATGCGATGGGGCGAGAATTGCGTGATCGCGGTCATGAATACGGCACCAACACGGGGCGTGAGCGGCGTTGCGGCTGGTTTGATGCAGTTGCGGGCCGCTATGTAGCACAACTCAACGGCCTGGATGCCGCTGTCATCACCAAACTTGATGTGCTCGACACCTTCCCTACCATCAAAATTTGTACAGCATACAACCTGCACGGCAAAATCGTGCATAGCCTTCCCGCGACTCTGAGTGATCTGGCGGCTTGCGAACCCATCTATGAAGAGGTTGAGGGCTGGCTAAGCAACACCAGCGAGATTAGCACCTATGAGGAACTGCCTGCCGCCGCCAAATCTTATCTGAAACGCCTGGAAGAACTGCTGGAAACGCCTATCAGCTTGATCTCCGTCAGCCCACAACGCGGCAAGACCATCCAGACACAAGACATTTTGGCCCCACAAGCCTATGATTCGCGCTACCCTCGAAACGCCATGAAGTAAGGATAGATGTGTCAATTCGCTGTGGTACTCTGCCTCTTCCTGTTAACCTAAGCAACGGGGTCCCCCCGTTGCTTGGCTTCAAAACCGGACGTGAGACTCTTGCCTCATCCGGCTCCTCAAGAACGGTTTCCGCTTTCTGCCCTTGGTGTGAGAATAGTTCGGTAGTTCACAGTACACTGACAACTCAAGAGTGTTTGCCAGTTCCGCAGTAAATCGTTCCTGTTGATTACCGTCTATCTGAGAAGGAGAAGAATAGTATGACACGCATTACAACTGACAAAAACATCGTCACCCACATCAACGTCTTCACAGTTTCCCCAGAGAACCAGCAACAGCTCGTCGATCTGCTCGTTGAAGCGGCCCAAAGCACAATAAGGAAGCTTCCTGGTTACATCTCAAACAATTATCACAAAAGTCTGGATGGAACCAAGGTAACCACCTATGCCCAGTGGCGTAGTCAAGCAGATTTCGAGGCGATGTTGCAGAGTCCTGAAACTGCTCCCCAGTTCCAAGCCCTCTCGCAGCTTGTCACGAGTTTCGAGCCCCATCTCTATGAGGTCGTCTTTGTTGATGAGGCCGTAGCTGAGTGAGGTTTCCCCTTTCGCCTCGCATCTTCACTCCGGACAGATAAACATGAGGTAGGGCTAGGATCACTGCTACAATGGTTTCTTGGCCATAGCCGCTCCACTGCGCGGATAGAGGGCTGGGCATGCCTTCTGTTGCCGCCATACGAGCAAGCGACGACCATCAGCTAAACCCGCGAGGGTGATTGGCACATCAGCCAGAAACACGGCACCAACTAGGGAGGCGGCCCGTTTGCCCTGCGCCAGTTCTTCCTGCAAGTCGCCCTTCTTGGGAAAGATCAGCTTGCCATTGACACGACAATAGGGTGCAGCATATTCTAGTAGCGTGGCAAGCGAGGAAACAGCACGCGCCGTGACAAGATCGAATGCGCCGCGATACTCAGGCTTATGGGCCAGTTCTTCAGCACGTCCTTGCACAGCTTCAATGTTTGTTAGTTGGAGTGTGTCAATACAATGCTGTAAAAACTTGACCTTTTTCCCCGTTGCCTCCAGCAATGTCACCCGCCAGTCGGGACGCGCAATTTTGAGCACCATCCCTGGAAACCCTGCCCCGCTGCCAATATCAAGCAGCGTTGTATGAGGAGCATCATAGGCACTGAAGAGAGACAAAGAGTCGAGGAAGTGTTTCGTCAACACTTCCTCGGGATCGGTAATAGCGGTGAGATTGATGCGTGAGTTCCAATCGAGCAGCTCCTGCCGATAGCGTAGGAGTTGCTCTACTTGCTGCCCACTCAGTTGTAGTTTGAGTTGTGCCAACCCTGCCACAAATGAAGAAGGGAACGCACCCGACTCATTTAATGCATCCATCATCTACGAAATGAGCTTTTTCTTACTATTGAGGTAGTCAACCAGCAGATACTCACCCAGATTGTCTTTATCAACATAGAACATACGCCCATGATTAATCTTGGTCATCTGATCGACAAAAGCAATCATCCAATCATCATCATAGAGCATGAAGGTGTTGATAACGATACCATCACGTGTACAACGTTGCGTCTCCAGCAGCGTTTGCTGCTCCGCGAACGGATTGGGGAACATGAACTCCCAACTCTGGCCGTTGTACCACATGGTTGGGCCACCATCGGTAATCATGATGATCTGCTTGTTGACACCGCGAAAACGGCTCAAGATTTGACGCGATAGCATCAGGCCATGCGCCATATTGGTGCCTTTACTGTTATCGAAGCTACTCAAGCCTACCAATTCTTCAGGCTTATACTCCTGAGCAAAGCGCGAAAAACCAACGATGGCCAGATTGTCACGAGGAAACTGCGAACGAATCAGGCTTTCCAGGGCGACCGCGACTTTCTTTGCCGCCGGTTGGCAGCCGTTGTAGACCATACTCAAGCTCATATCAATCATCAGCACGGTAGATGACTGCGTGGTGAACTCGGTACGATAGACTTCAAAGTCCTCTTTTGCGAGGTGAACTGGTTTCCCGACAGTCTGGCGACGATGCAGTGAGTTCATCAAGGTTTTCTGCAAGTCGAGCAAGAAGGGATCGCCAAATTCATACTGCTTGCTCTCATCGGTACGTTCACCGCCAACACCACGGAAGGGGCTAACGTGCCGTCCAAAGCCATCGCGCTTCATCTTGTTAAAGATGTCTTGCAAGGCTTTTTGGCCAATCTTGCGAATGCCACGCGCAGTCAATTCCCAGCGATTGCCTTTGCGCTGAATATAGCCTGCGTCTTCCAACACCTGCATCAGTTCTTTCAGTTGCTCTACCGACTGATATTCTTCGTCGCCGAGCAGATCTTTGACGGCCTGGCTATCAATGGCCTCAACATTATCGAGCTGACGAGCCTCCTGGAATTGGTCTTCCAACCCTTCCATTTGCTGCAAGCGACCCATCATCCGCATGGCTTCGTTTAATGGCAACGATTCATTGCCACGGAAACGGAAGCGTGTGCGTGGCGACTCCGATGGTGCCAGTGCTTCCAGATTCGCGGCCAGTTCCATCATATCAACGCGAATACGGTCATCGCCCATGAGTTGCTCCATGAGGCTCTGTAGTTCGCTCCGTTGATCTGCTGACAGGTTATCCATGATACCCTGCATAGCGGCCATCTGTTGCTGCATTTGCTCAATGAGGTCATCAAGCGTGTTGACGCCGGGGAAGTATTCGCCGTGCTTCTGCATGAATGAGTCAAAGTCAGGCTCGCGCCCTTCCTGTCGCTCTTTCAGCATTTTGTTGAGATCGCGTATCATCTCTCGCATTTTAGCGATATCTTCAGGTGTCATGTTTTGCAGCGACTGCTGCATGCCTTGAAAGAATTGCTGCATCATCTGCTGCTGCAAACCATCCAGTAGTTCTTTAAATTTTTCGCGGGCCTGATCGTCCATAAAATCATATTCAGACAGACTCTTGATTTGGCCGGGTACATCGTTTGGCAGTTTGTCGAGATATTCACGCTTACGCTGCGCGATCATCTCCAACATTTTTTGCATCTGCTCAGGAGTAAGCTCACTGTTATCCCCTTGCCCACTTTGCCCCTGTTGGCCTGATTGACCCTGCTGCGATTGATCTCCGGCTTGTGGCTGGCCTTCAGATGACCCCTCCTGCCCCTTCTGTCCTTGTTGTCCAGCTTGTGGCTGCGATTGGTCTTGCTGCGATGGTGTATTGGTATTGGGCTGCTTTCCATCCAGGCGATTCTGAATGCCATCACGCTCCATCTGCTTGATCTCTTCAAGCTTCTGGCGCAGATCATCCATGACGCCGGATGCCATGTTGTAGCGATTGAGTTGCTCGTTACGCTGCTGGCGCATGCGTTCCATCATCTCGCGCAGGCCCATCGTACGTGGCCCGTTTTCGCTACGAATGCCATCCTGCATCAGGCGCCGTAACGCCTGCTGTAGGTTCGCATTCTCCATGTAATCATCAGAAAGAGCTTTTAGAATATCGTCTGCATCGAGTCCTTCAATGCGCTGTGTCCCATCCCAACGTGAATACCCAAAACGACTTTTGCGAAAACGCTCAAACATAATGCGTATTCCTTTGTGTCGCTAGCACCCGTTAACGGCGATAGCGAATTTTGCCGCTGACATCATCCTTATTGAGACGACGGTTCAAATGCAAGCCTTCGAGGATAAATTCGATGGACGATGCAATGCTCGATGGGCTGCCACGCCCGTTCAGCTTATCAATCGCCTTACTCAAACCACCAACCTTGGAAAGCTGGTTGACATACTCCATTGAAGGCATATCCTCGGCAACTTGGACGCTCAAGCCGCGCTCAAAGCCAGCCACGAGCTGTTCGAAATCTTTTTGATCAAAGTACTCGTTGAAGACGTTCAAAATGGCACTATTGACAATCTTCTGAATCACGCGCTCTTCCTTGACATCGCCAACGGCATCAAGCTCGATCTTGCCGCCAGTCGAAGCTACGATAGCCGAAAGATCACTCACACGCGGTGAGACGTGACGCTCTTTGAGCCGCAAAGAACGACGGCTAGCATTGCTCAGCACGTTCTCAAAATTCGACACTGAGACGCGCACACTCACGCCAGAACGCTGACTGATATCGTTGCTGCCACGGGCTAACTGCGTGATCTCGGCAATCACTTCCTTCATAAACTGCGGGAAGAGAATATCCATTCCTTCAGTAATGAAATGATTGCTTTCAGACTCCATGATTTGAATTTCGTGCTCAATGGTGCGCGGATAATGGGTGCGAATCTGCGAACCAATACGGTCTTTTAACGGTGTGATAATACGCCCACGATTGGTATAGTCTTCCGGGTTCGCGCTGGCGACCACGTAGACATCGAGGGGCAAGCGGATTTTGTAGCCCCGAATCTGCACGTCGCGCTCTTCCATGATATTCAACAAGCCCACTTGAATACGCTCTGCCAGGTCTGGCAATTCGTTGATACAGAAGATACCACGATTGGTGCGCGGAATCATACCATAATGGATGGTCAATTCATCGGAGAGATAGCGGCCCTCCGCGACACGAACCGGGTCAACCTCGCCAACGAGGTCGGAGATGGTGATGTCTGGCGTCGCTAATTTCTCGCCGTAGCGTTTATCACGCGGCAGCCAAGCAATTTCAACCAGATCGCCGTGCTTCTCAATCTTGTCGAGGCAGGCCCTACAAATTGGTTCAAAAGGACTATCGTTAATTTCGCACTCATCAATGACAGGAACAAACTCGTCGAGCAGATTTGCGAGTGCGCGTGCCATACGCGTTTTTGCCTGGCCGCGCTCACCGAGAAAGATAATGTCTTGTCCAGAAAGAATAGCATTCTCAATCTGGGGAATTACCGTATCTTCATATCCAATAATCCCTGGGAACAACTCTTCTCCCGAGCGGATTTTTTGGATGAGGTTTTTTCGTAGTTCTTCTTTGACAGTAAGTACCCTATATCCACTTTCACGCAACTCGCCAATTGTGCGTGGTCGAGTAGTAATGGCCATTCAGTTTTGAGCTACCTTTCTTGGGGTTGGTGACGTAAAACTCATGGTTGGGGATCGCGAGCGAGAAACCCATCCCCATGCTCCCTACGCTACCAGAAACAGGTGGAACCTACTTGATTCTACAGCTTGCGAGCAAAAAACGCAAGTGCGAAATTTAGAAGGCATTCCACCCCTCTGGATCAAGCCGAGAAGAACCGTAGGGACCAGCTTTAGCGCGTCCATGGCACCTCAACATCTGCCCAGATCGCCGTTTCTGGATAGCGATTTGCATGCCTCTTCCCCGGCAAATGTTGTTTGCCTACCCACGAGAGCAATGCCCGCCGTTCGGCCAGCGATAGGGCAGGGTTGGTTTTGCCGGGGTCTGCGATGATCCAGGGTGCCATCGCGAGTATCTTCCCCTGCATCGCTGCCCCTGTCGCGGTGTGGACAAAACCCTCACACCCTACGAAATTGTACTCGGGATCAGGGGTATTATCACTTTTCATGGTAATAGTAGATTGACCATCAAACGTCACATCGAAAAAGTTTCCCACCTGCATTGGACACACATTGTAGTAGATATAGGCATAGTCTGCCTGAATAGAGCCTAGCACCGAGTTGAGCCATTCCTGCGGCTGCCAGTCGCAAGTCCTCGAGGGGGCAGCCCAGGGTTGATCGTTCGCATCATTTTGGATCACGATGGATGCTTGCAACTCATCTAGCCGCCGCATGTAGTCAGGCGTAAAGGCATCCAGACTAATCGCCATCCCTATTCGCCCTATCTCCGTAGCGAATACCGCTACTTGATTGAGCTTCCCTGGTGTAATGTCTAATGTTTCCTTTTCACTGCTCGTGATAAACACCTTATCAGTGGTGCCAAGCAGCGTTCCATCTGGCCCCCACAAAAAACCCGTATTATAGACACACTCATCCTCTGGCAGATACACAAAGGCTTCCCCGCGGCTACCGAAACGTTGGATATCGCGTTGCTCAGAGGAAAGGCGAACGTGGGGAGCAAGCGTGGTAGCAGAAAGATAGATGTGGTAGTGAGCAGCTAAGCGACTCAGGGTCGTCACAAATGGGCGATACATCACGTCGGTCAATGACAGCAGCAGCGAGCGCACAAGCGAAATGTGCGGATACCGTCGCCGATAATACACCATACGCGTAGCATATCCTGGTGCGAGCATACTAATCGCCATGTTGGAACTGCGCAGCTTGCGTGAAAGAAAGCCATGTGGTCCCACTAAAGCCAGCGGCAAGCCGAGCAACTCACCCAAGGCGACAAGGTTTGGCCGCTCCCGCGAAAGGTGGGGAGCAGCCAACGCCACAATACGCTCTAACTCCCTAACAAACGTCTGTTCTGTCCGCGCCACACGCACGTCAATCCGATTTCCCACGGCGTGTAAACGCACGGGATAGGTTGACGTGTCAGGTAACGAGTCATGCTGTTTATCGGCCATGATAATACACGTAATATCCTCTACATCGGCACAATGGGCTGCAAATTGCTGTGAGCACGAGCGGCACTAGGCAAGTGTTGCGGAACGCTCGTGACAATAATACCCTCACGGAACAAGAGTGCCGCCTTCAACTGCAAGGCTGTCTGGTTATGCAAGATATGCTCCCACCAGTGGGCCACAACGAACTCTGGCAACAGTACGCTCAGCGCATAATCGGGATAGAGTTCTCTCATCGTATCGATATAATCCAGCAAAGGACGCGACAAAGAACGGAATGGCGACTCAATCACTACTAGTTCTGTATTCTCATCCGCTGACAAATGATGTTTCCAAGCATCCCAGTCATGGCGCACTTGCTCTTCCTCTTGCGCATCAATAGAAACATGGATGGCTGCAACTCGACTTGAGATAGAACGCGCATACGCGAGGCTTTGCTTTGATACCTTGTCCAGGCCTGCAATGGGCACGACGAAAAAATGCTTCACCTGACTTGGATGCAGAGGAATAGCTACCGTTTCCACTTGTTGCGGTATTGCGGGCGAGAGTTGTTTGTAAGGAGAGATGTCCGTTACGACAATACCCGGCTTAAAGAGCAAGGCAGCTTTCAAGCGCAAGGCAACACTGTTACGCAAGAAATATTCCCACCAGTGCTTCACCGAAACCTCTGGTAACACAACCGTCACAATGTCTTGTGGAAACTCCTTGTGCTGCGCGTCGAGAAAGGTGAGGATACGTGATGTGATGGGCCCATGTTCCAGTGCAATGATCTGCAAAGAACAACGCTCATTCTCGCCAAGTTCTTGTTGCCACTCTTCCCACGCCATCAGCAGCGCATCCGCTTTCTCTTTATGAGAGGAGACATGTAACGCAATGACCTGATCAGTGATCGAGCGAGCAAAAGAGACAGCTTGCTTGGTGATAATGTCCAAACCCGCCACTGGCACAATCACCCGATGTTTCACATTTTGGGGTTGTATCGGAATGTCGGTGGTACGCTCCTGCTCCACACGGGTATAATGATGGCGAATCAACTCAAACATGAGTACAAGCAGCGGAATGAGGATAACAACGATCCAAGCACCCTCTAAAAACTTTGTGGAAGCGATGACGATAGCGACCAGCAACGTGGTAATGGTTCCCAATCCATTAATCGTTAAACTCCGTTGCCAGCCTGGATGTTCATTACGCAATTTCCACCAGTGACGTACCATGCCACCCTGTGACAGCGTAAACGACATGAACACTCCCACAGCATACAGGTTGATGAGCAGGCTCACATCACCCTTGAAGATGATGAGCAGCAAACTGGCAAGGAAAGCCAAGAAGACGATACCAATTGAGAACGCAAGACGATCACCTTTAAAGGCAAACTGGTGTGGCAGAAAATGATCGCGTGCCAGCAAAGAAGCTAAGCGTGGGAAGTCAGAATAACTGGTATTCGCAGCTAGTGTCAGGATAAAGAGCGTAGAAATTTGGAACACCGGAAACATGAAGAACAACGGCCCCGTAAACACAAGTTGGGCGATCTGGGCGATAACGGTCGGGTTCCCTGACTGATAAGCCTCAACACCATAAGAAGTCGCCAGTAAGGTGATGCCGATAAAGAGCGTACCGAGAATCAGTGCCATCCACGTCAAGGTAATCGCCGCGTTGCGTGGCTCTGGCTTCTTAAAAGCGGGAATGCCATTCGAGATCGCTTCAACGCCCGTCATAGCGGAACAACCGGAGGCGAACGCCTTCAAGATCAAGAACAGCGAAAGTCCCTCCGTCGCTTGCACGTATTTAAAGTGTCCAATTATCGCGTGATGATCAAACAAGAAGCCTTTGACACCACCCACAACGATCAGGAATAATGCGCTAGCGATGAAGATATAGGTGGGAATGGCAAAGATAGAACCAGACTCGCGCACACCACGCAGATTAACTACCGTGATAAAGACAACCAGGACCACATCTACCAGCACAACATAAGGACTTAGTGAAGGCAGTAACGAAGCCAAGTTTTGTACACCAGAGGCCACACTCACCGATACCGTGAGCACATAGTCAATCAAAAGCGAGCCTGCTGCGATCAACCCGGCCAGCGTCCCCAGGTTATCCTTCGCAACAATGTACGAGCCGCCGCCATTCGGATATGCTGGAATAGTCTGTCGATACGAGATAGCCACAATTGCCAGCAACAGCACAATCGCCAGGCTGATCGGCACGGCGAGACTCAGCGCAAGCGAGCCAGCGGCAATGATCACAACCAATATTTCTTCAGTCGCATAGGCCACCGATGAAATCGCGTCAGAGGACAGCACGGCCAGAGCTTTGAATTTGGTCAGACGTTCGTGTTCGGCTTGAGCGGAAGCGATGGGAGCACCAATAAAAAACCGTTTGATGTTGTAGCGTACACGCCCAAAGCCGTCACGAGGAACGTCTGTCGCGGATGTAGCTTCTAGTACGCCATCGTGTACCTTCCTCAGCGAGGAGT
Source organism: Ktedonobacterales bacterium (assembly GCA_038199755.1). Lineage (GTDB taxonomy): Bacteria > Chloroflexota > Ktedonobacteria > Ktedonobacterales > Ktedonobacteraceae > JBBPYR01. Next base: position 30,189 of record JBBPYR010000177.1, read on the forward strand.
GCGATGGATAAATGGTTCGTACACGCTGATCTCCGAGCAAGCGTCCTTGCAACACCTCTGTACGGGCCATGGGAGCAATCTCTCCCTTCCCCTTTACCAGTTCTTGAGAGTGACTTCTACCCTTGATATTTTCCTGTTCCAATGAGCTGTTATCTTGTTGAGTCATTGATATGCTCCTCTCTGATATCTGTATCGACGCAAATATCTTGATGACGTATATCAAATACTACATACCCTCTCTTCTCGCTATTGCAAGTGCCAGAAAATCCATGTTCATACCACAATCTACACAAAGAAGTCACATCTTTGTCCTTTCATCATAATCAAGCACAGAAAAAGAGAAGAGCAAGTCAAAGCAGCCTCTTGAGTGCATCAAGCGTGCTATGCTCTGTCAAACAGGAACAAGCACATTTCAAGTGTATACCACGTTCGCTCAAGAGAGTATAAAAAATAGGGCGAAAATACTCAAAAAACGCTCAAGGTTATGGGGGTAAATGCTCAAGAGTAAGGCGAAATGTTTCTTCAAAAAGCTCTATTCCGTAGCGGACTCGCCATCCGTGTTAAAACGGTAGCCAACTCCTGAGACAGTGGTGATAAAACGTGGGTGTGCCGGGTCCGGCTCGATTTTTCGCCGCAATTGACCGATGTAAACGTGCAGGTAATGGGCCTCGGTGCCGTAGCCCGTCCCCCATACCTGGGCAAGCAACATATGACGAGTCATGATCTTGCCACTATTTTTGATGAGGGCTTTGAGCAGATCATACTCGGTGGGGGTCAGCTTGATCTCTTGCCCGCTGAGAGAGACACTACGCTGCCCAAAATCTACTTTTAACGGGCCAGCGACAAACGTTGGCTCCGTTCCAGACGTGATTTGTGCGGCATGGCGCAACGCAACGCGCACTCTTGCCAGCACCTCATTAATGCTAAATGGCTTTGAAACATAGTCATCGGCCCCAAGGTCTAGTGCCAACACCTTATCTTTCTCGGTATCTTTTACGGATAAGACAATAATAGGCAAATTTGATTGAGCCCGTACCCGTCTGCATACCTCAAGTCCACTGATGCCAGGCAAGCCAAGATCTAATAACATCAAATCAGGACGGTGGCGTGTTACCTCATCCAGAGCCTCTTCGCCATCCCCTGCGGTAAACACTTCAAAGCCGTGAGCCACTAAACTGCGTTGCAGAGCACGCAATATTTCGATCTCATCGTCCACAACAAGGATACGAGCACCACTTTTACTCATGCAACAAATTTTCCTTCCACAACTCCTAACGGCAAGGTGAAGCGAAAAATTGCTCCGCCGCCATCACGATTATCAACCCAGATACGCCCTCCATGCGCCTCAATCAAGCCACGGCAAACAGCCAGACCGAGACCTGAGCCAGTCGTCCCCTTCCGTGATTTCCCTAACACGCGATAAAATTTATCGAAGATGCGCTCTTTATCCTCAAGCGGAATACCAGGCCCGTGATCGGAAACGCTGATGGTGACATATTGAGCAGAGGCTTCCGCGCTGATCTCTAAGGGAGAGCCAGCAGGCGTATAACGAATGGCATTCTCAATCAGATTCGTCACCACCTGATCTATTTGCAGGTAATCTAGCTCAACTGGAGGTAGGTGCTCAGGAATATCTAACTTGACATCACGGCCATTTAAAGGGAACTGCATGTGCTGTAATACATCATGCAAAAGCTCATCAATTGGATACCATTCTTTTTCAGGCTTGAGCGCGCCACCCTCAATGCGTGACATATCCAGCAGATTGCCAACAAAGCGATTGAGCCGATCAGCTTCTCGCTCAATTGTCGTGGCAAAGCTCTGCCGCGCCTCTTCGTCCCACTCGATATCTTTTTGTTGCAGACTACTTGCCGCTGCTTTGATGGATGACAGCGGTGTGCGCAAGTCATGTGAGACCGACGATAGCAAGGAAGCACGTAACGCATCAGTACGTTGTAATACCTCCACTTGCAGGTTTTCCTGATGCAAGCGCGCGCGCTCTATAATCGCGGCGGTCTGATCGAGAAATGACAAGAAAAATGACTGGCCCGAAATGACTTGTTCGCGCTTCACACCCATCACTTTCTCGGTCAGCCGATCCAGCAGTGTCCATATACGTGTTGAATTGCTTGATGACACGATGGGCTCCACGACCAGCAGTTTCTCATGTGCAGGCAAATCAGGATCGTTTTCTATGCGCAGATAGACCAGCCCTATCACACGCGAACCTATTTTGAGAGGAACTATCCGCACATAACGGCGTACTTCCCGCTGCCATGCGCTATTATGGATAATCACACGTGGCGCATAACCGGGAGTGATCTCGTGAGCCTGCGCGACATCATACATATCAATACTTTTGCCCTGCATCATTGCTTGCTTTATTAGTCCCTCTTCATCCGCGCTCAGTATACGTTTCTGGGGTGCAGTACAGGTACTTGCTTGTAAAACGGCTTTGCTCGTATCCGCAGGCAGAAAAATGCTACATTCGCGTATACCGTAGGCGGTGAAGGTAGCGACAAGGGCATGAGCAACTACATCTAGTTGATGTGGCAGGTCATCCTCGTTGGTTGTCGCACGCACCAAATCATACAGAACTCGCGCTTCTTGCTCTCGTAAGTTGGCATCATCAACACTTTGCCGCAGTTTGGATGCCACCAACCCAGTGATCATTGCGGTTGCCAGAAAGAAAAATAAAGCTAACCATTCCTCTGGTCGCGTGATGGTAAAGGTGTACAACGGTTCAATCAAGAAAAAGTCAAAGGTTAAAAACGCGACAAGCGAAGCCACCAGCGAAGCATATAAGCCGCATGTTGTCGCTAATATCCAAACCACCAGCAGATAAAGCAGTGAGATATTGGGTATCTGTGGATAGAGGTGGAAGAGATAGATAATGCCAGTCACTGCAAATGCGCTCATCACTCCAATGCTACCATCGGAGAGATACCTCTTCCAGAGTGGACCACCTCCTCGCAAAAAGAGAAGTCGTTCGAATTGTTCCATTTCTCCTGCTCTTCACCTGTTTTAAGAATACGCATACAATCGCTATATGAAAATGATATCATATAGTATAGAGTAAGCACAAAACTCGACCATGCATTATCAGGAAGGCATCATTCAAGCCATGAAACGCAGTTCCCTCACCCTCATCTTGCTACTCACCATGCTTGGGCTACTCTCCTGTAGTTCTGGGCACTTGGGTAGCAATGAGATTGCCTTCATCCGTAATGGTCAGCTATGGACAATGGACCCCGATGGTGCGAATGCTCTCGCCATCGTCACGGGAACAACACCCGTCATCGGTTACGCCTGGTCCCCAACCCATCAAATTCTCGCCTACCGCACTCTGGATGCCACCTTTGCCACATTGCCAGCGGCAAAGCAACTTGCCGCCAACCAACTCACGGGAGCATTTGACGATCTCCCCAGCACGATGAACACCATCGGTATCGATGGCGGCACACCCATTCCCATTATGCTTTCTAACACCGACGCCCTGTATAGTAACCCCATCTGGAATCCAAGCGGCACACGCCTGCTGTACCGTCAGGAAACCAAAGGAGTGCCATACAGCCCCAAAGCGGTGTTGTGGTGGTTATCCCAAAATGATCAACCCGTAGGAATCGCCGCCAAAACTCTTCCTAGCAGCTATGCAATCCCCTCGCTATCAGCCACCAGTCTTTCGGCTATAGGAAATTCTGACAAAGGCATTTTTAGCGTGACGGCATCGGGAACTGCGGCTATCAAGTATTTGAGCAACGGTTCGTTGCCTGGACACCCTTTACCCGCCGCACTTGAGCGCGTACTCTGGCAACCAAATCAACAACAGCCCGCGCTACTGTATGCTATCGACACTGCTGCTCGCCAGGATAGTGGAAGCTTCCAGTCTGCCATCCAACTCTTGTTGCGCTCCAACAATGGTCAAACGACGGTGCTCACCACCTGTCAATGTACACAATTTGCTTGGTCTCCTGATGGCAAGAACGTTTTATACAGCACGTCTACCGCTTATACTCTGCTCAATGTGTTCGATCATACATCATTTACACTAACAGGCGAGACAGGAAGCGTTCCCTATTGGTCGCCCGACGGTCAATTTCTGCTGCTCGATGGTCTGCACACCCTATCACTCATCCAGCTTGCCACGAAAAGCAGCCACATGCTTTTAAGTGATAGCATGAACACACAAAGCAGCAATACAGGAAAGTCGCATACTGCACCAACTAGCAGCAACACGGGAAAGCCAAACACGGCACTGGAGAGCAGTAATATCCGTCTCGCTCCTGTTGCCAACAGTCCGTGGGCAGCCGATAGTCGCCATTTTCTCTGGCTCACACATAATCGATTGTTCTGGCAAGGGCAACAACTTTCGCAAGGCAAGGGGCTTTACACGGTTGCCATTGACAAGCACGGATCGCCACAAGGCGCGCCAACACTCGCTGACCGCGAGAATGATACACAGGCAGGGTGGACGTATGAAGATGCAAACACGTCTTTTTTATTTTGATGAGAAAAAATTGAAAGGAGCAACACAAAACACCCATGAGTCAGCTTGATCCACAAAAAGCGAAAAAGACCGCACTTGACGACGATGACTTTGCGGAAGAGGAAATGGACGACATGGAACTTTTGGAGCGCTTAGAATCGCTTCAGGAGGACATGGAAGACCTGGGCGTGAAAACACTGGCAGAGGTTGTTCAGCGCATCAACGCACTCCATCGTAAACTAGACGCCCATTAAACATGAGCAAGGGAGAGCAGCCATTGCACGAACACATCGTGTTTGTGCAATGGCTGCTCTCCCTTGCTCATGTTGTTCTATCCTTTAAGCACCGCCGAGATAGGCTTGACGTACAAGGTCATTGGTTAAGAGATTGGGTGCGGTATCGCTGAGCACAATCTTCCCCGTTTGCAGGACATAGCCGCGATCAGCTAGACTAAGAGCCATCGAAGCATTTTGCTCCACCAGAAAAACTGTCATGCCCTCATCGCGAATTCGTGTAATCGTGCTAAAGACGGTTTCCACGAGCAAGGGGGAAAGTCCCATTGATGGCTCGTCCATACAAATCATTGTAGGACGACACATGAGCGCACGCCCCATCGCCAGCATTTGTTGTTCGCCACCCGACATCGTACCTGCTATCTGTTTTAAGCGTTCCTGAATACGCGGGAAAATCTGGCAGACGTGCTCGATATCGTCTTTGATCTCCTGGCGATTGTTGCGGCTAAAGGCACCCATCTCCAAGTTTTCTAGGACGGTCATGCGTGGAAAGATACGCCGTGCTTCAGGAACAAGGGCAAGCCCCGAAGTGACGATATCACCTGGGAGTTTGCGCTCAATTGAGTTTCCATCGAATAAAATCGAGCCATTACGAGCACGAACAAGGCCAAAGATGGTCTTCATAGTGGTGGTTTTACCTGCTGCGTTCGCGCCGAGCAAGCAAACAATTTCGCCTTTGTTCACCTGTAGTGAAACTTTTTGCAAGATATGGCTTGGGCCATAAAAGGTATCGACATCTGTCAATTGCAACATGATTGGTGCTGTGGACATTGTGTACTCTCTCCGTTTGTGCTGCTCTTACGCCTACTCTTCTGCGGGCACGTCAGTTTCAGCAGATTTACCCAGGTAGGCAGCGATAACTTGTGGATTACGGCGAATCACTTCGGGTACATCTTCCGCAATCTTGCGCCCATAGTCAAGCACGGCAATGCGGTCTGAGATGCCCATCGTGACGGCCAACTTATGCTCAATCAGCAAGATCGTGAGATGTAATTCATCACGCAAACGCTGGATATATTTGACCGCGTCAAGCGTTTCATTTTCATTCATGCCAGCGGTAGGCTCGTCTAGCAAGAGAAGGCTCGGCTTGGCGGCAAGAGCGCGTGCAATTTCCACACGGCGGCGTTCGGCATAGGAGAGATTGACTACATACTCATCCTGGCGAGCGATCAAGGCTGGACCAAAGAAACCAAGCAATTCAATTGCTCGCTTCTGAGCATCTTGTTCTTCCTTCACCACACGCGGTGGACGAAAGAGCGAACCGAGGATGCCAGCTTTGAGTTGGGTATGTTGGCCAACCAGCACATTTTCCAGCACCGTCATGTTATTAAACAAACGAATATTCTGGAAGGTGCGGGCGATCCCTCGTACCAGCACCTGATCGGGATTGAGCCCATTGAGCGAACGCCCTTCCAGGCGAATATCACCCGATGTGGGGCGATAAATGCCCGTAATCAAGTTGAAAACCGTTGTTTTACCCGCGCCATTGGGTCCAATGATACTGATAATCTCGCCACGGTTAATTTGTAGATCCACGTCTTGTACCGCAGCCAAGCCACCAAAGCGTTTTGTGACATTCGACAGGTCGAGCAGAACTTGAGAGGTTGCAGACGTTGCAGTCTCAGTGGCACCTGCTACATTATCTGGTTTCATACTCATCGTCTTTTCCTCTCGTGCTATTCGACATGGACTTCGGACTCAAAGCCTGGTGTACCCGGTGGTACATCTAAAGTACCAACTACGATATCTTCATTCGTGTCTGCCCTCAGCTCACGTTTTCTACGCGCACTCGGTATCAGTCCCTCTGGCCGGAAAATCATCACGAGTACCAGGATGGAGCCAAAGATCAAGTTACGGATATTGCCAAAGGAGAAACCTGGAAAGATTACCGTAATAGTATGCAACAAACTCGTGGGGTCAGCGGCATAGGTATCGAGCTGTCCCAGAATGAGCAGGTTGATTGAGTAGACTACAATTGCGCCCACAATCACGCCTGGAATACTACCGATACCGCCGATAACGACCATTGCTAAGTAAATGACGGAGTCGCCAAAGCTAAAGTTATCGGGAGAGACCGTACCCAACTTTGCGGCGTGATAAACACCAGCAACGCCAGAGAAAAATGCTCCCGCAGCGAAAGCGAACAGTTTGGTCTGGACAAGGTTAATGCCCGAAGAGGAGGCGGCAATTTCATCCTCGCGTATTGCGATCCACGCTCGTCCCAAGCGAGAGTCACGTAGGCGAACATTGGCGAAGATGGTGAAGATAATCAAGGCAATAATCAAGTAGTAGTATGGCACGAAAGTGATGGAGGTCCAATTTACACCCGGAAAGGCTGGTGAGAAGACACCCACAATACCATTTGTACCATTAGTGTACTTGTCCAGGTTCAAGAACACAATCGGCACAATTTCGCCGAAGCCCAGTGTGACGATAGCAAGATAGTCACCGCGTAAACGCAACGTTGGTGCCCCCAACATGATACCCCAAAATGCCGCGATCAAGGCACCAATCAAAAGGAAAGGCCAGAAGAACCATGACCACACCTGTGGATTAACCGTAGCCCCAGTTAAGACGTGCCACTGGGTTGAACCGAACATACCCCATGCATAGGAACCAATCGCAAAGAAGGCAACATAGCCCAGGTCAAGCAGACCTGCGAAGCCAACCACGATATTCAAACCGAGTGCCAGAATGATGTAGAAACCAGCATCACCATAGCCAGCGAGACGGGCAGACGTTCCAAAGCCGAACAAAAGCGGATCAAGCACAGGATAAAACAGCACAAACGCAACCAGCAGGGTCAAGTAAAAACGTTGTGCGCCCTTACTATTCAAGGGCAAGTCATTAGGAATAGCATCCTTGCCATCTTCACTGGAAGGTTTGGGACGCACCTCAACTTCATTTGATGCGCGTTTACCCCGACCATTTCCGTTGAGACCAGCAATATTCGCTTTGACGCGTATTTTCTGCGGTTGCATGGTCACCAAGGCGACACGCCCTGCCAGCAAACCGAGAAAATAACCGAGCACAGGAAACAAGATAGTGCGTACAATGGCCCAGATCAAGAGTGTCGTTGACAGCGAACCAGTCGCAAAAAAGATAATATCAGCAATCAGCCAGACAACAGCAAAGGAAGTTGCAAACCAGAAACTGCCTTGTACTGCGCGGCTACGCACTACTGTTTGCTGCTCATCGCTCAGCGCAACTTGCTTACGGGGTGCGCCATCAGCTGCATTGCCAAGTAATGCCATGATCCATTTGCGCACCAGAAAGTATGCGCCCCATAAGACAGCGCAAAGGGCCAAGCCGATAATAAGATTATCCGTAACCACCGGAGAGATAATCAGCACGGGCAAGACAGCATACACAATACTGTCAATCCATAAGCCGATCATTCCTTGTCGCCCGCTATCGACCGCCACGAGATAGCCCGAAAGAGCGATCAACGTCAGGTAGAAGATGGCTATGAAGACAACAGACTCAAATACCGTATTGGTAGTATAAGGACCACTTGCAGGATTGAGTAGCCACGGCAGGGTATTATTAATAATCTCCGCGCCATTCCAGACAAAGGTAAATACGGCAACTGGCACAAGCAGTGCCACCGTCCATTTTATCAACAGAGTGCGCGTGTCACGGGCGGGAAGAAGCCCATTCGGGCTCATCATCAATGCAGACACGTTTCGTCACCTCACTTCAAGAAAGTAGACAACAGCGTTTATAGCAAGAAAAGATCAACAGAGAAAGACAGCACCTATCCACGTTCTGGCTATACTTTCTCCGGTGTCTGTTGACCGAGAAGTCCAGAAGGACGGAATACCAGGATTAGGATCAGGATAGCGAAAATGACCGCTCTCGTCCATGCATTACCACTATGAGGCAGGACACTTTCAGGAATGAGGGTTGTGAAGGACTCGATCAGGCCAATCAAAATACCACCAAGCATGGCTCCAGCCAGATTACCAATGCCGCCCAGGACAGCACAGGTAAAGGCGATCAAACCGAGAGGAAAACCGATATAGAAGACGGTACTGCCAAATTGGAGTCCATAGATAAAGCCCGCCGCACCCGCGAGGGCGGCCCCAATGAAGAAGGTGGTCGTAATGATGCGGTCCACATTCACACCCATCAGGGCGGCAGCTTCACGATCCTGCGCCACAGCACGCATAGCACGTCCTGTACGTGTCGTGCTAACAAACCATTGCAGAATGACCATCAAAACCGCAGCAGCCACAATCACAAAAATGTATACCGCGCGAATGGTTACTGAGCCAATTGAATAGGTGACATCAGGGAAGATTTGTGGAAATGAGACGTAGTTAATGCCCTTCCAGAGCTTACCAATATCTTCCAGAATGAGGGACACGCCAATAGCGGAAATCAACGGCGCGAGACGAGGAGCATTACGAAGTGGACGATAGGCAATGCGTTCAATCACCACACCCAGCACCGCGCAGAAGAGCATAGCCCCTAAGCAAGCTACAAGCATGAGACCTACTAGAGCCAGCCCCGTTGGGTGAGAATCGGCATTGATACCAAACACATTGAGAATAGTGATGGAGGCCAGCGACCCCATCATAAAGATATCGCCATGAGCAAAATTAATCAGTTCGATAATACCATAAACCATCGTGTAGCCCAAGGCGATCAGTGCGTAGATTGAACCGGCGGCAAGCCCAACAATGAAGAGTTGGAGCACTAATCCTACATTCATGATATGCAGGTCCTACCTTTTCAAAAATATTTGGGGACAACGTTTAGCTCATGTGCATAAACGCTTATTTACTATAATACAATAGATGTGCAAGTAGGGGAGTAGCCATACGGAAGGGACTCCGTAGGCCACACCCCTATGGTCAGTGTGGATTGACTAGATAATAGATGCGACACAGCACCTACTAGTCAAGCAAAGTGTTAGTAGATCGCTACTTGACAATTGTCTGATCTACAAACTTCCAGTTTGGCTTGCCGCTGACATCAGCAATCTGATAAATGGAGATGACCTTGTTGGAGGTATCGCCATTGGCATTAAAGGTATGCGTACCCGTCACACCACTATAGTTGATCTTCTGAATGGCATCGATCACAGCCTGACGGAACGTCTGCGCACCAGCGGCGTCATTCGAGTCCTTTGGCGTTTTCGCGCCACCTTGAATGGCATCCTTCACGGCTTGCAAGATGATCTTGGCACAGTCATAACCACCTGCACTATATGCACCGTACTGATCAGCACCGTACTTGGCGTTATAGTTAGTGATGAAGGTCTTGGCACTCGGCAGAATATCTGGGTTTACCGCAGCTACAGTCGAGTAGATGGGGCCACCTGCTGTGCCAATGGTTGTGGCAAAGCTACTGGTTTGGATACCATCACCACCACCAAAGGTAACATTTTTCAAAGCAGGAACCTGCTGCATCTGCTGACGAATCAGCGTGCCACCAGTGGAGTCAACGCCACCATAGAAGATCACATCAGGAGCGGTGGAGGCAATCTGTGTCAACAGACCAACATAACTGGTCGTCTTGGCAACACTTTTATGATCGATGACGGTACCTCCGACAGTCTTCCATTCCTTCTCGAAGACGTTCGCGATACCAACGCCATAGGTCTCAGTGTCGTCGATGATGTAGACCTTCTTCAGGCCTTTCTTCTGATAGAGGTAGTCAGCGATGGCTGCGCCCTGGTGGTCGTCGGTGGTCGCAATACGGAAGTACGTCACCTTACCAGAAGGACGAAGGGTTGGAACCAGATCGTTCGCACCCGTACAACCAACCGCAGCACCCTCTTGTGTTAAGCACTGATTGGTGTTTGATGGGCTGATAAGTGCGATTGGAGCCTGGTTTGCCACTGGCATTTCAGCTTTTGCAACGCTACTGTTGAATGGACCAACAATACCGGCAACAAGCGCATCGCCGATCAAAGCGGTAACATTGGTCTTACCAACCGCTGGATCATGGGTTCCGCTAGGGCCCACATCATCTTTGGGAAGGAATTGGAAGGTATAGCCGGGGAGGAAATTACTCGAATTGGCTTCGCTCACCGCTAGCTCAGCACCATTCTGAGCAGGTTTACCGCTACTCGTGTCCTGGCCAGATACGGGAAGATCGGTACCAATTTTGATGACGGTAGAACCGGTAGGAGTTGAACCACCACCACCTGTAGTGCCGCCGCCTGTGCCAGAGCCACAGGCTACCAGAATTGCCAGTAACATTGGAATACCTAATGTTAGGGCAAAAATACGTGACAATCGTCTCTGCATAAGGCAGTTAGCCTCCTTCAACAACACTGAACACAATGGATAGTTTGACGCAAGAGGAGTCAAACACAACGAAAACCCATCTCAAGGACCATTTTCCTCTCACGAAAGATATTACGTCATTGTTCACATAAATCTCACCAATTTGCAGAGCTATTTTCATATATCAGTGAAATTGCAACTCTTAAGTTGATAATACCATCACAATTCTTTTGCCACAAAGGAGATAAGTTGCCCATTTGAGCAAGAGGAGCATATAATAGCAGTGAAGGCTCACTAGAAGCTTCGCCGCCTCTAAGGTGTCGAAGTAGAGGTAGGAATATGAGAGAACGAGATGCCCTCTCTTTGGATTTCTTGAATAGTGAGTGGCGTGATTTCCGTGGTCGAGGAGTTGATGATCGTCTCCAGAAGATCGAATGGCGCGAAGCCTTTTTGATACGCTGGAACCTGGAGGTCCCTTATCCTGAGAGTACCGAGGTTGTGCAGCAATTTCTTACATTGCGTTCCCTCCTTAGACGTCTTGTCGAAGCCCTCCCTCAAGGCTCCCCTAACACTCAGGATATCAAAGCACTCAATGAAATCATGAAGAGCACCCAGCGTGTGACATCCCTGCTGTGGAAAGAGGACCACTATCAGATAGAGCAGCTTTCTTTACGAAAAGATTGGAACTGGGTGATGGCTGAAATTGCCACCTCATTTGCTCATTTGTTAGCTTCCATCGATGTACAGCGCCTCAAAGTGTGCGAGAATGTTCACTGTCGTGCTATCTTCTACGATGAGAGCCATACACTCACCCGCCTCTACTGTTGTCAGAAATGCAGCAACTTAGTGAAGCTGCGTCGCTTTCGTAACCGGCACAAAGCAAGGCAGGAAGAGCATGTCTGACTGTTGACTCTTTTGTTGAAACCACCAAATGCCATCTTGACAGTTTCATTTATACACCGTATCATTCTTCTATGATCTCTAAGGCCAATCACGCGTCACGCGGTCTTTAGAAACGTTCTGTTGCCTTTATTGTTCTTAGTGAGAAAGACTGGTGTCATGTTTGAAGATTTGGACGGGCGCAAGGGAATGCTGACGCGAAGGGTGGTAGTCAGCCGTCTCATGAGCTTGATGGTCACGCTTGGCACGCTAGGCTGTAGTACTACTCCGGTGCCCTCTTCAGTTTCTCCCACGCCGAAAACCCTCCCCTTTGCAAGCCTGCTGCTCACCTACCATGGACACAGTTCTGACATCTTTGCCGTGGCGTGGTCTCCTGATGGCAAGTCTATTGCCTCTGCTGGAAATGATCGCACCGTTCGCGTCTGGGATGCACGCACAGCAGCCACAAACATCATTTATCGTGGACACACTGACGCCATTGGAGCCGTGGCCTGGTCCCCCGATGGACAGCGTATTGCCTCGGCAGGAGCAGGTCCAGGAGATCAAAGTGTACAGGTCTGGAAGAAGGCTACGGGTGAGCGCATCATTACCTATTTGGGGCATTCTAACGCAGTATTGACCCTTGCCTGGTCTCCTGACGGCAAATACCTTGCTTCCGCAGGAATTGATCAGAGGGTCCACGTGTGGAGCACCACGACTGGCAAAACCGTTCTCACGTATCAGGGACATCGCGATGAAGTGCATGGTCTCGCCTGGTCTCCCGATGGCAAATATCTCGCCTCTGCCTCCTGGGATAAAACGGTTCAAGTCTGGGAGGCACTTAGTGGCAAACCACTGCTGATCTATCGTGGCCATACAGGGCGGGTAAGTGGTGTAGCGTGGTCCCCAGATGGGACGACCCTTGCTTCTGGCTCTTGGGATCGGACCTTGCAAACGTGGGATGCAACATCTGGTAAAAGGCTGTTCACCTATCAGAGCAATCCGAAACAGTTGCGCCCTGAATTATTTCGCACTGTTGCATGGTCTCATAGTGGTAAGCGACTAGCAGGGCTGACAGTCGATGGCGAATGCGGGATCGTGGAAATTTGGGATACGAACAGGGGAGACCAGAGCCACATTTTCCGCGATAGTTTCTCGATTCTTGACATGGCCTGGTCTCCGGACGACACTCGCATCGTTTCGATAAGCGGGGAAACACTTGTAAAAATCTGGTGGACAGCCTAATGAGATATTGTGCTTAGCGTTATGCTCTTATTACGTCACAGTTGTATAGGGGATACGCGTTTTTGGAGCTAATTGAACACGGTCTCCATTCGTGAGTGTTACCCGATCTACGCGCTGGTCTCGATAGAGTAATCCATTCAGGCTCTGTCACGATCCGTTCAAGGGCGGCAATGTCACCAATGATGAGGGGTATTGAAAGCTCACAAGGGGCATCCCTACTTATGATGCGGCGGGAAACGCCTCTAGGAAGCGTGCAAAGGCAGCGGCCACTTGATGTCGTGTTTGCTCCAAGCTGCCCCCGTTATCGATGATCTCATCAACCAGCGGAATGCGTGCTTGCACATCCGGCTGAGCACGGATACGCACCTGTGCCTCTTCCTCGCTAAAATGGTTGCGGGCCATCAGGCGTGCCAGTTCCTGCTCTTCAGGGCAGATCACGAGCCATTTACTTTGACACAACGCAGCCGATCCGCCTTCCAGGAGTTTGACGGCATCAAGCACGGCGATGCCAGCCGGACTCACTTGCGCTAGTTCCTGCATAATGGCAACCCCCACCGCTGGATGCACGATACGTTCTAATTGCTTCATTGCCTGAGCATCCTGAAAGACAACCGCACCCAGCGCCTTGCGATCCACACTGCCATCTGCTGCTATCACCTTTTGTCCAAAGCTGGCGGCGACTTGGAGCGCGATGGGCTGGCCGCGTTCATACAAACCATGTACAACAGCGTCGGCATCAATATAGCGTTCGACACCCAACGTGAGCAGCATCTGCCCAACAGAGGTTTTTCCGCAGGCAATATTTCCGGTCAAGCCAATAATGCGTGACATAACAAATACTCTTCTTCCCTAATGATGTGTATCTCGTGCAAGCAAAGAGGCGAAAGATGACTACTGAAGATATTATCGTCCAGATTTGCTGTTTTGTCGATGCTGAAATAGGTATATTACCAACGCACGCTATCCAAAAAGTACCTCTAGCTGCCCATTTAATTCCCTCAAACGAGCAAGTGGCGTACAATAAACAACAAGCGTCTTCTCTTCTCAATAGGCGCAAAACGTAAAGACCTGCATAGCAATAAGGAGCACTGGATGAGCCGCCGTCTGGGTTTAGTAATAGGTATCAACCAGTACCAGGATACAGCATTTCACGAACTACAATACGCTGAGAATGATGCACGGGCACTTGCTCAGTGGCTCGTGAATAGCAAAGGGGGAAAATGGTCACCACCCGATGTACAACTTGTACAGGGACAGCATGCCACCAAAGAGCTGATTGAGTCACAGCTTTCTCAGCTTTGCCTCGCCCTTGCCGCGCCAGACGATTTGATCTTTATTTATTTCGCAGGCCATGCCTTCATTGATGAGAGCACGGGCGATGGTTACCTTGCCTTCGCAAATACCGCCTATCAAGATGTCACAACAGCCTTGCCGCTATCCTCCTTTGTGCGCTTCGTAATGACACGTTGTCGGGCTGCCCATCTAGTATTGCTGCTCGATTGCTATCAAACAGGCCAACGTTGGATGATGCAACGTTCCAATGCCTATGACTTTAACCCGCTACTGATGACTTCAATAGCGGCACTCACCCAAATGCAGCAAAATCGCATTGTACTTTGCTCGTGTCGAGGGAATAGCCAGGCTCCAGAAATGGGAGATCGAGGCCTTGGCCTTTTCATGTATCGTACTATTTTAGGACTCTGTGGCCCTGCCAGCGATGCAGCAACGGGCACCATTCCTCTCTTGCAATTACACAGTTTCTTGGCGAGCACGCTTCCTGAGCAACAACGGCCACAACTCTTTGGGCAGGTTCGCTATCCTCTTTTGCTGGTCGGCGAGATGCCAACGTTATCACCCATACCAGACTCGCCCTTGCCCCCAGCTCCCCCATCCCAAACATCGGCACCTCTGCCAACGGCAAACGCTCCGTTCGGTACCATACCAGACGAACAACCATTTGCGCGGGGAGCGGTGAGTGCAACCGCAACGGCAACCATGCAACCGCCAACACTACAAACACCGCCAGGACAATTCTCTCAGTCTTCGGGAGATATGCAACGTCAGCAGCAGAACACCACTATGCTTGAACAGGCACAGCACTATTTGCAACGCCAACAACCGCAAGAAGCTTTACAAGGAGTCGAACAAGTCCTACAACGTGATCCAATGAACGTCCCTGCCCTTATCCTCAAAGCGCAGACACTTGGCACATTGGGTCGTTTGCAGGAAGCTTTAACAATCACTGACCAATTGGTGCAACTTGACGCAAACAACGCCCTGGTATGGAGTCTGCGTGCCGTGATCCTCACCAACATGGGACAATACCAACCCGCACTAGCCGCCATCGAGCACTCTTTAGAACTCGATACGCAAAATACTGAGACGCACGCGATCAAAAATAATATCATGGAACGCATGGCGGTTGCCCAAAGCCAGAGTCACAGAGCACAACCCAAAAACGCATCTTTGCAGCCGGTGAAACGGGGGGGGCCACTCTCTTTCTTCAAGAGTGCGACGGTGCAAATTATTGCGTTTGGTCTAGGCATTGCCGGGGCGGTACTGCCAATTCTCATGCCACAGCTGCCAATGACACTCTCGTTTGCACTGGAAAGCCTGGGGCTGGCACTCCTATGCGTGGTAGCGACCCGTGGTGCTTTCCGCTATGGCTTCTTGCGCTTCTTCTTCACGCTTGTGCTGTGTGTCATTCCAGCATTAGCTCTTGGTGGTCTCTATAAGCTCGGCTATAGCAGAATTTTGGCGGCCATTGCCCATCATACCAACCTCTTGCTCCCATTTGCCTTCCTCGCAGGCTGGCTGGCTCTCGCGGCAGTGCTCCCACTCTTCCTCTCGCTGTTTGGGCTGATTGCTGGCCTTATTTTTGGCGTGCGTAGAAAATAATCCTCTTCAATCTCATTATTCGCCAGCGGCCTCGAGAAGACGGGCAAGGAGATCGGGATGAAAACGTCTTCCCTGGTTGAGCATAAGCGTGATGTATGGGCGTAATGCAGTAATGTGCCCCAGTTGCTTGGCGCGCAAGAGCACGGCCAACGTTCCGGCGAGTGGCAGCCCCAAGTTCGCTGCAATCCTGCGCGCCTTGCGCTCATCTAGCAGAATGAGCCGTGCGCCAATCGCTTGCGCCAAAGAAATCGCCGCCGCTTCTCCGACATCCAGAAGCGGAAGTGTAGGATCAACCGTGACATCGACCACATGGAGCCATGAAAGCTGTGTCAAGTGTGGTTCGGCTGGTGGGGCCTTGGCTTGATATTCTAGTACGACCATGCGTGGTGCCCAGATCGTGCCGTACAGGAGCGGAAGTAGATGAAGCAGCCCAACTCCAGCGAGGGTGATGAGAGGCGTCGTGTTGGTCACGACTGGTGGTTTATCCGTTGCTGGCCTCGCTGTTAAAATCTATTTCGTCGTCGAACAGAGAAACATTGTACTGGCTGAGCAGATCGAGAAACTCTCGCCTTGTACAACCTAAGAGGGTCGCTCCCTCCCCTGAAGAGAGTTCGCCCAACGCGTAAAGTCGTATTACCAGAGACTCAAAGGCGAGTGCCTCTAACTGTTGCTGACTCTTGCCTGTCAGATGCTCAGGAACCTGTAAGTGTAATTGCATTGAGACCTCCTGCTTTCTTGGCGTCTTGAGCACACATCACCATACGTATTATACTACAAGTCAGAATGCACGCTTCACATCTAACTGGCCATGTCTGCCAAGCGTTCCCATTCTGCAAGCAATGCGTCGACACGCTCTTTCGCACGATCATAGTCCTCGGAAAGTTGGGTCAGTTGGGCGGCGTCACCATTGAGAGCGGCCTCTGCAAGTGCGTCCTCTATCGCCTTAAGCTGTCCCTCGGCCTGCTCAATTTCGCGCTCTACGTCCTCTATGGTGCGTACCTTTACCTTGGGAGCTTTTTTGTTGCTTGGCTTAGCAGTTGGGGCGACCGCTGGCTTGGGCTTGCTCACTACAGGTGCAGCTTTTCCAGGCGCAACTGGCACATCCAGCAAAATGGGCTGCTTGCGTGTGCGGTAGTCGGTATAGTTGCCATAGTAGGGGATCAGCACACCATCCTCGACGGCCCAGACCTTTGTTGCCAGGCGATCAATAAAGTAGCGGTCATGCGAAACGAACAGCAACGTCCCCTCATACTCGTCAAGCATCTCCTCTAGAAATTGCCGTGACTGCAAATCGAGATGGTTGGTTGGCTCGTCGAGAATCATGAAGTTTGGCCCCTGTAGTGTCAGTTTTGCCAGCGCAACACGGCTGCGTTCGCCACCGCTCAACGCCCCAATCGGCTTAAACACATCGTCGCCAGAGAAGAGAAAGCGACCCAGGAAACTCCGTGCCCCCTCTTCACTGAGCGTTGTCACCTGGCGAATCTCGTCAAGAATGGTGCGATCAAAGTTCAAGCCGTCATGCGTCTGTGAATAATAGCCAATACGGACATTGTGTCCAATGCGCGACTGCCCGCTGATAGGCTGTAGCTCACCCAGAAGTGTGCGTAAGAGGGTTGTCTTGCCGGAGCCGTTTGGCCCGATCAGGCCAACACGATCCTCACGCAACAATTCCAGATCAGCCACATGCAGCAACACTTTTTGTTCGCCTGCCTGCTCTACCTCACGTCTCACGCCACCACCATAGCCCACGACCAGTTTTTGCGTTGACACCACGACGAGCCCACTATCAGTAATCGGTGTAAACTCGAAGTGCAACGATGGAAAATCTTGTGGCCGCTCGACACGCTCCATCCGATTTAGCAGGGTTTGACGGCCTCGTGCCTCTTTGCTGCGCTGACCCGCTTTATAGCGACGAATAAATTCTTCGGTATGGGCAATGTGCTGTTGTTGCGCCTCATATTCACGCGTGCGGCGTTCCATACGCTCTTCGCGCAACTCGAGATACTTCGTGTAGTTGCCTGGATATTCTTCGATCCGTCCAAAGGCCATCTCGATGGTGCGCGAAACAATTTTGTCCAGAAAGTAGCGGTCGTGCGCTACGATCACCATGGCACCTTTCCAGCCGGAAAGGTAGGCTTCTAACCATTCCAGTGCCGCGAGATCAAGATGATTGGTTGGCTCGTCCAGCAACAATAGCTCAACCTCTTGCAACAGCAGTTTGCCCAGGGCAGCGCGTGTCTGCTGACCACCACTCAAGCTCATCACTGGTGCTGCTTGCTCTTCACGCGTAAAGCCAAGGCCATCCAACACCTGATCGACACGATTTTCATAGGTATAGCCGCCCGCGTGCTCATAGCGCATTTGTAGCTCGTCGTAACGCGCCAGCAGTTGTTGATGAGGCACATCCTCACTCTGCGTCGATGCCATTTTTTGCGCGAGTTCGCCTAGTTCCTGTTCCCACACGCGCAACTCATCGAAGACCGTTTCCATCTCTTCGCGCAAGCTATTCTGCGGCTGAAAATCGACTATTTGCGATAGATACCCGATGCGTGTATTACGCGCAACAGAAAGCGTACCTTCATCCAGCGACTCACGCCCGGCAAGAATATTGAGGAGGGTTGATTTCCCAGTGCCATTTGGCCCAATTAGCCCGATACGATCATGCTCATCTATCTGAAAACTGACGTGTGCAAAGATGCGTTCCGCCCCAAACGATTTCCCAACCTGATTGACACTAACAATTGGCATAGTTTCTCACCCGATTATTTATGACATAGTTTCAGTTTCGTTAGCGTACCATAGCCTCTCACCAGATGCAAGTGTCACAATCTAATATCGTTCGACTCTCCCCAATCCTACGAAACAGCACCGTAATGCCTATCCTTCTTGCCAGATCAACACAACTCCCCAAGGGCCCGAAGCTAACCGCGTGCCATCAGGCGACCACGCCAACGTGGTGACCCTGTCGGAATGACCGGAGTAGGTGTGCAGCAGGCGACCACTACTCGCCTCCCACACCTGCACCGTCCTATCAGAGGAGCCCGAAGACAGCCGTGAGCCATCGGGCGACCACCCCAGCGTGGTGACCCTGTCGGAATGACCGGAGTAGGTGCGCAGCAGGCGACCACTACTCGCCTCCCACACCTGCACCGTCTTATCAGTGGAGCCCGAAGCCAGCCGCGTGCCATTGGGTGACCATGCTAGCGCGAGAACTTGCCCTATAAACTCGTCATTGTACCAGATGCGCTCATTGGTTGTCGCATCCCACATCTCGATGATGCCCGTATCTCCCCCAGTGGCAAAGAGCCGACCATTGGGAGACCAGCTTCCTGTATGGTAGCCAGTGCCATGCCCCCTGTAGACAAGGACGCGAGTTCCCACAGGAGGAGTTTTGCTCGCCTCTTCCAGGGCCTCAGCAAACGCCATAATGGAGAGATAGCGGTCTTTAGGGTCTTTAGCGAGTGCTCGCTGTACGACCTTCTCGACGCGCTCAGAAAGCTCAGGTCGTTTTTCTCGCAGGGATGGTACTGGCACATACGTATGCTGAAAACCCAGTTGAATAAAATCTCCTTCGGTGAAAGGAGGTGTGCCACAGAGCCATTCATAGACAACAGCACCTAATGCATATTGATCACTAGCCTTCTCGGGTTTACCACGAAACATTTCTGGAGCCATATAGATGGGAGTCCCACCCGTTTTATAGTCCTGTTGGAGTGAGGTATGCCCTGTCTTAGAGAGTACAGCAATGCCAAAGTCGCTTAGAAGCAGTTCGTTATGGTGTCCAATCAAGATGTTCTCGGGTTTGATATCACGGTGAATGATGTTTTTATCATGGGCATATTGCAGGGCGGGCGCAAGCTCTTTGAGATATTGCACCACCACATCCAGTGGCAGCTCCTTTCCCTTCGCGTGACGATTATAGAAGGAACCATGAGGGGCAAAATCTAAAACGAGAAATGGCGTTTCTTGCTGAATATCGAAATCGAAGAGGCGCACAATATGCGGATGAATAAGCGACGCGGTCGTTTCGGCTTCCTGATGAAATTTCGCCACGTCAACATTGATGAGATGAAGAATTTTAATGGCTGCTCGCTGAGAGGTTAAACGCACATGTTGACCAAGATAGACGCTGGCAAAACCGCCAGAGCCAAGACGACGCACCAAGCGATAATTGCCAAATTGTTGACCAGACAGATCGGTCATCATAGCGACCATTCCCCTCTTAACGAAAGACTGAATACTTGAACTAATCTCGATATATTGTATGCAAGTGTGAGAAGAAGCGCAAGAGGGCTTGATGGAAGGCGCAGCAGCAGAAGTGGCGAGTGATGAACTGCGCCGCAATTCAGCCCATACAAGCGCGAAAAAATCTGGTATACTGTAGGCCAGATAAGATCAAGTGTACAATCAGTGTATATACATAACGACTAAAATGAACAGCCTGGAACGAAAATGAGCGAACAATATACAAGAAAATACCCTATCAGTACTGTACGCTTTGGTATGGGTAAAGAAATACAACTCTATGAGGATGAACTCGTGGTCACGGGACAGGAGGAGGACCAGGAGACACGTGTGCAGCTTGCCGCGATTCAGCAACTCACGCTTATCCCTGGCGACCCCAATCCCTCTAAGTTGATCCTGATGGCAGACCTGGACGACGAAACGACGATCATATTAGCCGAGGGTATGAGCAATGCGCGTGACTTTCGCGCCATGCTCCCCCACATCCTTGAGCTACGCCCAGAGATGCAGCTAGACCCACCAGACATGGGAGAGCAACTACGGCAGGCCCTCAACACAAAACGAGCCTGGACCTTGACCTGCTATGGCACCTTTTTGCTGATCTGTCTCATACTTTACATACTCTATCTTGTTGTCGCCTATATCGGCACACACCATTAACCCAGCTATCGGTAACACTTGTTCCTATGAAGTGGAGGAAACACAATGACCGCTCAGACGTTGTTCTCTGTAGCAAAGATGAGTCCCGACCCCCGCGTGCGCGTCTTTCGGCGCGTCTTTGATGCCCCCGGCGAGTACGAGGGCATGGAGGTGGATGTCTACGTCGTCATCACTGACCGCTACCTCGTTGTGCTCGATACGTTGCTCTGCCCAGAAGACATGGCAACACTCATGCAAACGGTACAGGCCGAACAAGCGGGCCGACAACTTTTGGTGGTCAATAGCCATGCCGATTGGGATCACGCCTGGGGCAATAGCTATTTTACAGGCGAGCGGGCAGCTCCCATTATCTCCCATGCACACGGCGTGACGCGCCTACGTTCAGACGAGGCACGAACGGAACTCGCTGATTTCCAAAAACGCTATTCTCTCTTTCAGCAGGTCGTGTTGACACCCGCCACACTCACCTTTACGCAGCAATTCACCATTTATGGCGGCGATCTGACGATTGAACTGCTAGCGGCCCCTGGACATCATAGCGACCACATCGCCGCCTGGCTACCAGAGCTACGGCTACTACTCGCCTTCGACGCGGTTGAGAGTCCACTACCCATTATCGAAAATGCACAGGCCACGCCAGCTATGTTCGCCACGCTCCAACACTTTCTCAGCCTGGAGCCTCAATATGTCCTCTGCTCACATGGCAAAACAACAGGCGTTGAGACAGTCAAGCGCAACCTGGCATACTTGCAAGAGATTGAGCAGCATAGCCGTATCCTACTCAACAAACACACACCCACGGCAGAGGAACTTGAACAAGGCGCGACACTCATCCAGTACCCATTCGACGAGGTGATTGCTGACATAAAAGAGCCATTTGACCACACGTTTTACAGTTGGGCGCATGATAGCAACATTCGCTGCATCGTGCAGTGGCTCATGCTGGGGAGTTAAGGCCGCACAGGTGGCTCTACAATACGCGTTGGCTTCAGCAGATTGCGCCACTCGCGCCAGCCACGGCGCGCAATGATATACAGCAGAAA
>JBBPYR010000178.1:0-49336 GCA_038199755.1 Ktedonobacterales bacterium
ACATTTGCAACGCACCGCATTCTCTATCCCTGCTCTTCTGTCGACGTGGGGAGCAGGTTATATTTAGTCATTTTGCGCCATAGCGTTGTGCGGCTAATGCCAAGTTGCGTAGCGGCCTGTGCTATCTGACCATTGTTCGCATGTAAGGCCGCTAAGATGGCCTGCCTCTCTGTCTGGTGGCTTTGCTCTTTCAATACCTTTACAGGCTCCTCTTCCAGCGTCACTGGCTGACGAAGTGGTGTCGGCACCAGTGGTGTAAGATGAGCCTGCGGTAGTTGTAATTGCTGCAACTCAGGCGGGAGATCGGCGGCAACGATGCTGGATTGTGGCATAAGATAGGTCACACGCTCAAGCGTATTCTCCAACTCGCGAATATTGCCAGGCCAGCCATACGCTTGAATTGCCAGCATCGCCTCCGGCGTGATGGTGAGTGAGCGGCCCAGGGCGCGGCTTTGCCGTTGTAAAAAGTGGTGTACTAGCAAAGGGATATCATCAATGCGCTCACGCAGAGGTGGCAGGTGAATCGTTAAGACGTTCAGCCGATAGAATAAATCAGCGCGGAAACTGCCGCGCCGTGCCTCTTCGCGCAGATCTTTATGGGTGGCGGCAATAATACGCACATCGGCAGAAATAACACGGTGTCCACCCACGCGAACGATACTGCGCGTTTCAATAGCGCGCAGCAGGGCAGTTTGCAGGTCGAGCGGCATATCCCCAATCTCGTCGAGGAAGAGCGTCCCGCCGTGTGCCTGCTCGAACTTGCCCGAACGTCCCTGCCGATCAGCCCCAGTGAAGGATCCCCCCTCATACCCGAATAGCTCGGTGTTGATCAGCTCGCGTGGAATAGCGGCGCAGTTGATCGCCACAAACGGCCCGTCAGCGCGTGCGCTACTATTGTGGATGCTTTGTGCGAAAATCTCTTTGCCCGTACCTGTTTCTCCCCGCAGCAACACCGTGGAGTTGCTTTGTGCCGCCAGCCGCGCCAGCCGAATCGCCTCTTTGACTGCCGTACTTTCGCCCACCACATGCGAGAAGGTTAAGCGGGCGCGTGCCCCCGTCATGCGATTGACCAGCTTTTGCACGCGCTCAATACTGCGCAGAATGATAATGAAGCCGTCAGCCGCTACCGGCTCGGAAAAGTCCACGCGCGGTGACTGGATGATCGCTTCCAGGCCCGTTTCCAGTTGTGCATTGGAGAGCGGTTTGAGCGAGCACAGACAGGGAACGCGCCCATGCACAGTGTCGAAGACAATCTCTTCATCCGCGAGTGGTTGCTGTTGCGCAATCGCTCGTGCCAACGTTGTCGGTAACGGCAACACGTCGCTCAGTCGCCTGCCCATCACTTTTGTATGTACCAGTCCCAGCATCGTTCCCGCAGGCGCGTTAATTTGCGATATGACGCCATCACGCCGCAACAGCAGGATGCCTTCGGGCAAAGACTGTAAAATCGTCTTTAATTCGGCTAGCAGATCATTGGCCTGGCGCAGCCACACCTGCATTTGCAACTGATTGCTAATCGCCTGGGCCGCGGCGGTAATCATACCCAGTGTATGCGGGTGACTCTGTTCATAACGACCAAGCACACCTAACACGCCGATCGCATCTCCCAAAAGATCGTGAATGGGGGCAGCTGAAGTATAGAACGGATGCAGCACGGTTCGATAGTGCATCGCCCCCTCAAGCTGCATGGGAAATGATTCCTGCAATGCCAGTGCGAGAGCGTTCGCTCCCATGCTTTCCTCGCTCCAGACCGCTCCAATCTGTAACCCTGCCTGCCGCAAATCCTCTTGAATGGCATGGTCGCCGAATTGATCCACTATCCGCACATCGGCGTTGGCGAACACAACAACGCACGCTGACCCTTCAATAAATTGGTGTAGGTCTTCCATAATCGGGCGTACAAGCGAACGCACCCTTTGAGAGCCAGCGGATAGTGATTGTGGTGCAATTTTTGACTCAAGTGTTCCATACGGGTCGAGTCCAAGCGCAGCACAACGCCGCCATGAATGCTGTAACGCCACAGGCAGCACATCTTCCGGCAGCACGCCATGCTCTATAAACGCTTTCCATGCCGACCAATAGCTAGGCATCTGCTTTTGCATAAGCCTCAACCTTTATCCTTCGCACTAATATACTCTTCCATGTGTTACATAATACAACGTCGTGCGTGCTCGTGTGTATGCTTTCCTCTACGGAATTTACAGTATTGCTAATGTTCATCAGCGCATCCAAGGTGCGATTTATCGCCTCTGATCCGCTAGTCCCTACGGGCCTTACTTACTATGCGGTGATGCCCGAAATTGCAACAGCTCTGCCTATCCAATAGGAAGGAAAAAGGAATAATACTATTTGGGCTCCTTGTTCGTTCTATAGAGTAGGAGAGAAATACCATTGCTTACCAGCTTAAATCAAGCTGAGCCTTAGATATGGTATACTCTTTACATGAGGATGCTCACAAGGGGCATCCCACGCGAAATGGTGTTCTGTTTAATAGCGCAAGGACCGGCTTCGGAGGATGGCCGGTTGACGAGGTGGAGACCGTTCGGAGTTGTCAGCGGGGAGTCTCCAGGGTGCATCACACCCCTGTAAGGGAGCGAACAAAAGCAGTCGGTAACGGCTGACACAATACGCTCTCAGTGATGAGGAATGAACGCATGCCTTCTAAAGGTGGCATGTGCTGATTTCTCGTGTTTTCAGAAAGGTATTCACCACTATGTGTGGTATTGTTGGCTACGTCGGTTCTGATGCAACCGATATCACTTCTATCCTCCTTGACGGCCTGCGCAAACTCGAGTATCGTGGCTACGACTCAGCGGGTATCGCCGTACTTACCTCTGCCGGCGACCTTGAACTACATCGTCGTGCGGGCAAGATCGCTAATCTCACCGCGTCAGTCTCCAATGGCTCACATCCAGCAGACGGTACACTCGGTATTGGTCACACGCGTTGGGCCACGCATGGTCGCCCCAATGACACCAATGCTCACCCTCATCCCGATTGTACAGGCATGATTACGGTGGTGCATAACGGCATCATCGAAAACTATGCCGAGTTGCGCCAGGAATTAGAGCAGCTGGGTCATACCTTCCGCTCCGAAACTGACACCGAGGTATTGTCGCACCTGATTGAGCAGTCATACTTGCATGAGGCACAACACGATCTGGTCAAAGCTGTGCGTCTCGCTCTACAGCGCGTCGAAGGCTCCTACGCTATCGGCGTCATCAGCAGGGAGCATCCAGACTTGCTGGTTGGTGCGCGTTGCAACGGCCCGCTCATCGTGGGTCTCGGCGAACACGAGCAGTTCCTGGCTTCAGATATTCCCGCCATTCTCAAGCACACGCGCCGTATCCTCATCCTCGAAGAATACGAGATAGCCGAGCTACGTCCAAATAGTGTTGCCATCAGCAAACTGGATGGCACCCCTGTCGAGCGCGAACCAATCACCATCGAATGGGATGTCGAAGCTGCCGAGAAGGGCGGCTATCCGCATTTCGCCTTGAAAGAGATTCACGAGCAGCCCGATGCCCTACGCCGCGCTCTGCTTGGGCGTGTGCGCGAGGGACAACTCCACCTGCCCGAACTGGAAAAGATGCAGCAGTCAGGCCTGCTCGAAAAGGTGCAACGCATCCTCATCGTTGCCTGTGGCACCTCGTACCACGCGGGCGTGATCGCCAAATACGCCATTGAACAGTGGGCACGTATCCCGGTTGAGGCCATCACTGCCGCCGAGTTCCGCTACAGTGATCCCATCGTTGGGCCAGAAACGCTCTGTATCGCCGTTACACAGTCGGGCGAGACAGCTGATACGCTGGTAGGCATTCGTCAGGCACGCGAACGCGGCGCACCCGTCATCGCCGTTACCAACATCGTTGCCAGTGCCATCACGCGCTTATCCGACGCTGTGCTTTACCTGCAAGCCGGGCCAGAGATCTGCGTCGTCGCTACCAAGACATTTGTCTCGTCCGTGACCGTCTTGTACCTGCTCGGTCTCTATCTAGGTCAGTACAAGGGACGTGTTACCGCGCAGCCCATGCACGAAATCCTGCAAGCCCTGGAACTCATTCCAGAGCAGATGCAGCACATCCTGGACAAGGCCACAAACGACACTGATGGCATCGAGGCACTGGCAAAGCAGTATGCACGAGCCAGTAGCATGATGTTCATCGGGCGTGGCGTCGGCTATCCCACCGCCCTCGAAGGCGCGCTCAAGCTCAAAGAGATTTCCTATATCCATGCCGAGGGTTTTCCATCTGGCGAACTCAAGCACGGCTCCATCGCCCTGCTCGATCCCGATGTGCCGCTCGTCGCCGTCGCCACCGCCTCGCATGTCTACGAGAAGGTCGTCAGCAACATTCAGGAAGTGCGTGCCCGCGATGCCCAGGTCATCGCCGTTGCCACCGAAGGTGACGAGGGCATTAAACGCCACGCCGACCACATCCTCTACGTGCCCGACACGCTAGAGATGCTCAGCCCCTTGCTGGCAATCATCCCGCTGCAACTCTTTGCCTACCACATGGCCGTCGCCCGTGGCTGCAACGTAGACCAGCCACGCAACCTGGCAAAATCCGTGACAGTGGAGTAGGGGATTGGTGGGTGTCCATGAATGTTGTAGGCGTAAAATAAAGTTGTCCCTTGCGCAATTAAGTTGTCCTTTCGCAGGTGGATAGCGGACTAACACCGATTGATGGAGAAACACAATGTTCATCCGATACAGTTGTGTTTCTCCCTATTGATCTTTAGATGTCCATCTTGCAGCCCAACCTATTTTTTGCTCATAATAGCATGGTGGTTGCTGCCATAAACTACATCATCTGAATGGTGCTCGTGCTTGCCGAGCAGTGTGTTGTTGCGTATCTCCGTATGTTACTATCGCCCCTTCTGCCCGTCCTAATCTTTAGCTGTGTGTGTATGAATCTGCTACCAGTGAACTGGAGAAGGGAGTGTTTAGCTATGCTTCGGTTTAATCAGTATGAACTGTTAATGGAGGTACATCACGCTATCTGGAGTATTGTGTATCATGGTCGAGATACACAAACTGGTCGTGAGGTTGCAGTCAAACTGAAGCACGACGCTCGACATGACGTGTGGACAGAGCACTTTGAAGAGTCCAATGCAATAATAGCTTTGGAGCATCCGAACCTTGTACAAGTTTATGATTATGGACGATCAGACGACTGGTATTACCGGGTTACCGAATGGATAAGAGGTGCCAGTCTGAGTGACAGACTACAACACGGAGTACTTGGGGCTGAACGTACCGTCAATTTTATGCGACAAATAGCTACATGATTAGGTTATGTACATGCACAAGGCATGGTGCATGGTGGCATTGATTGTGACCAGCTATTGATATCTAGTCCTGATAATGTAGTCAAACTCATACCCCTTTGTACTACACGTATACTGATCGACCTTACGCATCTTTATGCACCAGAGCAAATACGACATGGTACACCTATCACTCCAGCCACTGATATCTATACGCTTGGACTGATCATGTATCGAATGCTTACTGATCGTTATCCATTTGAGGCTGAAACTCCTAAAGTACTAGCAAAGAAACATCTTTACGAAGCGCCAGTACCTCCCAGTCAATTACCACCATTACCCCAACCAACACATGGATTCACACCCGTTCAACTCACACCCAGTATCCCACCTGTGCTAGAAGCAGTCATCCTCCGCTGTCTAGAAAAAGTACCTGAGAAACGTTATAAAGATGGTTCTCAATTAGCGAGTGCGCTTACGCGTGTACTCGACGAGCTAGGCTAAGTACACAGACATGGAACGTTTATACCGTCGATCGAAACGAGGTATGAACTGTGTTGTCACCTTTGACATCATCCTGATCGATATCTGCCAAAGGAAAGGGAACAAGAGCCTTCTGCTGCTGCGGGATTATCTTCGCCTGGCAGCAACAGAACAACTTTCCTTTTGACCCAGAATTGAAGTTATTGACGGCATCGAACAGAGAAAAGTTCGGTAATGGTTTACGCCTCGGAACGAGTCGGAAGGGAATAGAGCTCCCACGCAATGCCATCAGGGTCATGGAAGCTGATGTACTTGCTATGGGTCTCTGGGTCTTCCTCAACTCCATTGTTGGGTACTCCTGCCACGTCTAAATCCCGTTTCAGGTCTTCCAGCATACTTGAGTCCTCTACGGCGAGAGCGAGATGATCCAGACCGACTCGAAACGGATCGAAGTGATCAAAGCTTGAAGTGTACGAATCGGTTCTATAAAATGCGATGAGTATTCCAGATACGTTGACTAAAATCCCTCCATCTGTTTCCCTCACCAGTTGGCATCCCAGTGTATCAACATAGAAGTGTTTCGTTCGCGCTAGATCAGTGACTCTCAGACCAAGATGACTCAAGCCGTTGGCGTTTAACTTCATTACAGGGGCCTTTCTCTATGGTATCAGTTATTTATGGTTTCTTATGAGACCTGTTCTCTCATAAACATCACGGGCTGAGAATTGGATGCCAAGGCTTTCTAGTGGTACCTCATCCTCTAGTTTGTATCTGCCGAATGTCCATCTCGTCTTTTCACGACGATAGATTTCTATAAGGATGCTCTGAGAGTCAGCTAGCATATACTCTTGTATAGTTGAGTGTGCTTGGTAGTAGAGAAGTTTCTTACCTCTATCGGTGATTTCAGTGCTTGGGGAAAGTACTTCAATAACTACAGTAGGATAACGTGTTTTGCTATCTTCCGGTGCTTCGTCGCGAGGATCACATGTTACGGTGACATCAGGATAGATGTAGCGTGTTTCAGAGAGTTGTAGCTGCATGTCTGAATTATATATTTTGCAGGGTCCACCTCTCAATAGTCCGTAGAGGATGCCGGTTAAGTTTGCTATGATAGTCGAGTGATCGGCACTTCCTCCTGCTAGCATTCTTAATTCGCCATCGAGATATTCGTAGCGGGCACTTTGGCTGTTGTGATTTATGGTTTGGTAGTCTTCAATGGTAATGTTTGGGTATTCGTATTGTGCCATCGTGTTTCTCCTGTCTATAGTAGATGGTACCATACTTTATACTTGGATAGTGCTATTTGGCGTCAGTTAGTATTTTACCTCAAATGAACATTCAGAACACTGGAGGGAAGGCATGTATTCATCTGCCCTGGGACAACCTGGCTGGAAGAACATGGCAACTGACGGATATATTCAACGACAATGTGTTCGAGCGCAATGGGAACGAGATGCACTCGACGGGCCTGTATGTGGATCTGCCCGCCTGGAGATTTCATTATCTGTGCTTCCAGCCCGACCAGGAGAACAGGGGATGAACCAGTTTCATCTTAACCAACAATGGCGACTGTGTTTTGAATGGTCGGAATGGGAGCACGACCGGGCAGAGCTTCAACTTGATGCCTTTAGACCTCGCCCTCAATGTCTTCCATTGCCTCTGGCACCCCAGCGTTTTTGTACAGAGCGGCCAGCGGAAAGCGTACCTCAAGGCTGGTGAGCTCTATCTCGTCCCCTGGCCCGTAGGACTGATAGATGGCCCATCCTTGTGATGAGCGGCGGAATACTTCGACGGCTTGGTACTTGGTGGCAACCAGTACATATTCTTGAACGGTTGGGCACGCGCGGTATAAGCCGAATTTTCTCCCCCGATCGTAGGCCTCAGTGGAATCTGATAACACCTCGACAATGACGCGGGGAGCTTGCACCTCAGTTTTGTCAGGTGCTGATTGATCACGCTCATCACATGTCACTGACGCATCGGGGTAGGTGTAGCGCTTGGGTGAAAGACGTGCGGCGACATCTGAATTGTAAACATCACATGGTTTACGCGTTGTTGCAAGCGCATCTTCCAGGGTCCTGACCGCATTACTTCCAATGCGGCCATGCGCAAGGCTTCCTCCCGACATAGCGTAGACCTGCCCGTCTATATACTCGTGCTTGAGGTCGTGGCTAGTCCGTTCCAACGCGCGCCACTCATCAACGGTCATCTGCTGTGGTTTTCTTCGGGCTACCATGGTCAAACCTTCCTGAAACTGGCTATCAGTCATTGCCCTCCTATCATACACGCAAACGCGTCAAATGTGAACTGGGGTTGTGTTGCGAAAATAGCCACGCATTGACGTTGTCAAATTCCCGTGTTAGCATTAAGTTGAAACAGGACAAACCTGTAATGCGAAGAATTGTTGACCCTAGCTGCGAATGAGAATAGAAGAGGAATTATGGCTGATCGAAACGATTGGAATCGCCAAACAATAGAAGCGTTCCGTGCAAACGGCGGCAAAGTTGGTGGAATGTGGGAAGGCAGACCCTTACTTCTCCTTACAACTACTGGTGCCAAAAGCGGCAAACAGCACACGACACCGACGATGTATCTACCTGACGGCAATCGGTTGCTCGTCTTCGCATCCAAAGCTGGAGCACCAACTGACCCTGATTGGTACCGTAATCTGCTAGCCCACCCAGAAGTCACCGTAGAGGTTGGGCCTGAGACCTACCAAGCCACCGCTACCGTCTTAACTGGTGAGGAGCGAGACCGACTCTACGCCAAACAAGCAGAGCTCTACCCTCAGTTCGCCGATTACCAGCAGAAGACGACCCGCGTGATCCCAGTAGTCGCCTTGGTGGGGGGCTTATCGAACCTTGCCATGATTACAAAGGGTTGTGGGAGATACGCACGATCTTTAACGGATTTCTCGGGAGAGAACTTTTCGGTTTCGATGGCGAACACAACAGAGTAATACTCTTGCATGGTTACGTTAAGCGTGTAGGTCAACCCGCCTCACAACCTGATCTTAACCAAGCATCTGCATACTGGAAAGATTACCAGCGTACTCATAAGATAAGTCCTGAAGTATTTGAACAGGAGGAACAATCATGAGCCGATTTCATCAGCGTCTGCGCGAGGATTTGAAAGATTCGGAGTTCGCAGAAGCTTTCTATGATATGAGTGTGGACGTTGCCCTGCTACAGGTACTTGAACAGGCTCGAAAAGTCCTTAATGTTAGCGAAAAAGAACTTGCCGAGCGAATGGGGGTACAACGTACGACAGTGACACGCTTGTTCAACTCTTCCCACCCCAACCCTACTATGGATACCATCTCAAATATACTACGAGCGTTAGGGCTTCAAGCAGAGATTAAAATCAGCCCTGCATCCCCGGAGGATACAGCTGTTCCTATTAAAGCGAAGTTTGTTCCTATCTAAGCCCTTGTTTACGACAGAAAGCACCTTCTGGTGAATAAACCAGATGGTGTTTTTGCCGTTCGACTGTGCCAACTAGATGCTACATCGGCTCAGAAATTGCAGCCCACCTCTTCTTACATTTCTTGCCACACAGCCCATCTCGGATCTAAGACCTGAGCGGGCATGATCGCTTTCCCAGCGGCGAATGCGGTGGCAAAAACCGCTTCGCCTAAGTGGACACGCACCTTTGCCACTATGCGCTCATACCTCACGGCTAGGATAGGTGGTACCGCTGCATGAATGGTTTCACGTAACGTATGTGCTACCCCCCACAAATGCGCCGCCCGTATCCATTGTGCTTGTACCGAAGCAGTGTAAGCCAACCCCTCTATGCACAGCGTGATGAACCATTGATGGCCCAACTGTAAAAGCAGGGCTAGACTTTCCTCATAACGGCTACGTGCAGTCCCAAAATCACCTTGATTGAGAGCCATCCATCCCTGACCGTACAGCCCAAGCGCAATACCACGCAGATCTCCCACAACTCTATGCAGCGCGAGAGCTTCCTCTAAGAGGGAACCCATTCTGTCATGTTCGCCCCTGAAAAAGGTGATATATGCCAGAATCACGAGGGCATCGGCAATTCCTCTTTTGTCATCCAGTTCTTTTGAGAGCGCGAGGCTCTCCGTGAGTAACGAATGTGCTTTTGTAGGATCATCTTGAAAAAAACGAATTAATGCCAGTAGCCAGAGAGAGCGGGCTATCCCCTCCAAACTGCCGATTTCTCTGGAAAGCACCTCGCTCTCCTTTGCGAAAGCGTATGTCTTAGCGTAATCACCCTCGTTGAAGGATGCTGTTGCCAGGGTAGTGAGTGTAGCAATGATGCCCAACTTGTCTTCTAGCTCTCTAGAGATTGCTAGAGCCTCCTCTGCTAATACATGCGCTCGCACGTAGTCGCTTTTCCAGGTAGCGACTTGCCCCAAGAAATTGAGAGATGATGCTATCCCTTGTTTATCGCCCAGTTTGCGAAACACCGTCAAACTTTCTCCACACATCATCTCTGCCTGATCGTAGCTCCCTTGCAAACCAGTCAATACACCTGCGGCATTCAGCACTTTCGCTCGTAAGGATGGCGTGGTAGCTTTATGGTGTTCAAGGGCCTGTACTAAAGCCTTGCGCCCCTCACTCAGATGACCACGCACTTGCCAGAATCGCCAAAGAGCACTGCCTAATCGCAGCGCAATTTCCTCTTCCTCGCCTGTATACGCAAGAGCCCAGTTCAGTGCAGCTCGCAGATTCTGATGCTCCAACTCTAAACGCTGCAACCAGTCTTTCTTATTCGCACCAGCAAGTTCAGGTTCTGCCTCCTCTGCGATTGCCAAATAGTAGTGAGCATGTTTCCTTTGGATACCCTCCAATTCTCCACTCTCTACCAAGCATTTCATCCCATATTCGCGGATTGTCTCTAGCATAGCAATCCGTGGCTCCCCGCCCTCCACATGCTTCAAGGATAAAAGTAAGCTCTTATCGACCAGCGAAGCCACTCTATCTAACACAGAGATTGCCCTCTCACCTGTTTCGGTGCAGATAGCCTCCACCGCATGGAGTGTGCAGCCGTTTGCGAATATAGAAAGTCGCTGGAAAAGCCGTTGTTCGGTAGTATTGAGGAGACTGTAGCTCCATTCAATCGAATTATGTATGGTTTGCTGTCGTGCTGGAACGTCTCGCAACCCGCGCGCTCCCATGTCTAACCTGCGATCCATCTGTGCTAGCAATGCTTTTGGCGACAGCAGCTTGCTATTAGCCGCCGCTAGCTCGATTGCCAGCGGTAATCCGTCCAGGCGAGTACAGATTTCGACTACAGCGACGCTACTTGCAGAGGTCAACTGAAAGTCAGGTTTTCGGGCCTGTGTACGTTGCACAAAGAATGCCACCGCCGACGAGCGTAAGAGCACCATGGGATCGAGTTGGCTGAGTGAGAGTGGTTGCTCAGGCAGTGCTAGAGGGGGTACGGGGAATTCGTACTCAGCTTGCACGCGTAACACTTCGCGGCTGGTCACGAGTAATTTGATTTTGAAGCAGGTTGCGAGCAGTTCAGCCAATTGCGGTGACGCATCCACCACTTGTTCAAAGTTATCCAATAGAAGTAGCAACCGTTGAGGCCGTAAATAAGCTTTCAGACGTTCTAAGAGCGGTTGCCCAGATGTTTCTTGAATACCAAGCACGCGGGCTATTGTGCTCGCAACCAGGGCAGGATCACGAATGGGTGCAAGGTCTATGAAAAACACACCATCGGGAAACATCTCTTGCAGTTCTGTTGCAACCTGCACACCCAGACGGGTTTTGCCTGTGCCACCTGGACCTGTCAACGTCAATAGACGCACTTCTTCGCGGCGTAACAATTGCCTAATCTGAGCCAGTTCTTGCTCACGCCCGATAAGTGGAGTAGCAGGAATGGGTAACGCAGGAGGGTAGGTAGTAAAAGCGC
This sequence comes from Ktedonobacterales bacterium, assembly GCA_038199755.1. Classification (GTDB taxonomy): domain Bacteria; phylum Chloroflexota; class Ktedonobacteria; order Ktedonobacterales; family Ktedonobacteraceae; genus JBBPYR01. The sequence continues at coordinate 11,644 of JBBPYR010000178.1, forward strand.
GAGAAGGAACAGGGTGATCAGCAGGCAATAGAGGCGTTACTATTGAGACTTCCGGCGGAGCTTCCTCAACCAAACCGAGTTCTTCTGCACTCTTGCCAAAAAGCTGTATCAGCCCTAACATATTGTAGGGTCGTACAGGCTGACCGCTTTCCCAGCGCCGGACGGTACGCACATCAATCCCCAGTTTTGTGGCAACCTCTTCTTGGCCCCACCCCTGAGCGATACGCGCTTGTTGCAATTTTTTGTTGTGAGATCTCTTTGTGGTCATATACTTTTTTTATGCTCATATACTTGTTCCTTGGTACAATGAAATTATTATACCTCATGCGCACATTGAGCATATCTTCAGTATGTCCTCAATATGCCCTCTAATGCCCTCGATTGTGAACACTTCTCATGGCATACTTAGAGTGAATTAGCACGTTTCACAGGCAAGCCAACTCAGACTAGCCTTCTGAGAAAGGATAGATACACTATGTTGCTTGATAAAAAAGCACTAGATGAACAGGAATACCTCATGATGTTCAATCGTGCGGTAGAGTATAATGACGCTATGGCTTGGCAAATCCTTCATGAGCACTTTAGTGGGATGATGCACTATTGGCTTCGGCAGTGCCTCACTCACAGTGCTGGATGTTACTTGGAGAGCGAAGAGAACTGTATCGCATTAGCTTTTGAACGATTCTGGTATGCAACGTCCTTTAAACAGCACATTCACTTTGAGACGCTGGCGGCTGCGCTCTATTACTTGCGTGTAAGTATCAGAAGTGTTGCTATCGATATCATTCGTACGCACAAACGCAATGAGTTTCTATCAATTCAGCAGGTAGACACGGCTGAAATGCCCGCAGAAGAGGGACGCGAAGAGGCGTATGAGCTATGGCAAGAGATACAGAAGGCGTTGCCAGGCGAGCGAGAACAACGCATCGCCTATCTTCTCTTCAATTGTAATCTCAAGCCGCGCCAAGTGATACAACACTGTTCCCAGGAATTTAGCGATGTGCAAGAACTCTACCGCGTGCGCAAAAAGGTCTATGATCATTTTACCAGAAATGCGGATACCCTACGTTGGCGGCTTCAATGAGAGAAGCAAGCAGCCAGGTTTTCAATAGCAAGAATGGGTGAGAGGTGTCGCTTTGAGTGAAACGCACTTTGATGCTGTAATCGTTGGCTCTGGTTTTGGTGGCTCTGTCATGGCGTATCGCCTTGCTCAAGCAGGTTTACGTGTTTGTGTGTTAGAGCGTGGCAAGAGCTACCCACCTGGCTCATTTCCTCGCAGTCCACACCAAATCAAAAATAGTTTCTGGGATCCGAGTAAGGGAAAATATGGCTTGTTCAGTGTCTGGTCATTCCAGGGCATGAATGCGATTGTTGCCAGTGGGCTTGGTGGCGGCTCACTCATCTACTCGAATGTCTTACTTCGCAAAGATGAAAAATGGTTTGTAGAAGATGATCGTACTGGCGGTGGCTATCGAAAATGGCCTGTGACGCGTGCCGACCTCGATCCGCACTACGACGTGGTTGAGCAGATGCTCAACGCACAAAGGTATCCCTTTGACACTGCACCCTACAATGAAACACCCAGGACAAAGGCACTGCAATATGCCGCCGAAAAACTCCAATTACCGTGGAGCTTGCCGAACCTGGCTGTCACTTTTGCTAATCCAGGCGAACCCCCAATACCGGGTGTGGCGCTTCATGAAGAGCAGCCAAACATCCATAACGTCCATAATGCACGCTCTACCTGCCATCTTTGCAGCGAGTGCAATATTGGCTGTAACTCCGGTAGTAAGAATACCCTTGACTATAACTACCTTTCGGCGGCAAAGAGACTGGGGGCAGAAATTCGGACCAGTTGTGAAGTGCGTTCGTTTAAGCCAATGGATGGTGGTCATGGCTACTCTCTCTCTTATGTGAAACATGATCTAGGGCGTGAGGGACAAGAAATTGACACGCACAATCCAGAGGTACTGGCACCGCAGACCATGACGACTGACCGACTTATCCTCTCGGCAGGGAGCTTTGGCACAACCTATCTCTTATTAAAGAACAAGGAAAATTTCCCTGGCATTAGCCAACAATTGGGCAGACGCTTTAGCGGCAATGGAGATTGCCTCGGTTTCGCACTCAAATGTAGTGATACCGTAAATGGTCAACGTATACCCCGTATTATTGAAGCCAGTCATGCACCCGCTATTACCAGTTCCATCCGTATCGCCGACGCGGAAGATGGTGGCATAGGACGTGGCTTTTACATTCAAGATGCTGGCTATCCTGAACTCGTGAACTGGATACTGCAAATACTCGACACTGCTGAAGCGACGGGACATATCCTTTCCCTGGCCGCACATCTGACATTAGAGTGGCTCAGAGGAAAGACCGAGAGTGACATCAGTCGCTATGTTGCCGCGCTCATGGGGACGAATGAACTCTCTGCTGGCTTACTCCCCTTGGATGGCATGGGACGCGATACTCCTAGTGGCCAGATGAGACTCGACAGTGATGGCATGCTTGAACTCGACTGGAACATTCAGGAATCTGACAGCTATTATGAGCGTGTCAAGCGAACGATGAAAGATATCAGTGTTGCACTGGGCGCCGATTTCGTAGATGACCCACTGTGGGCTCTCAACCGTGCAATCACTGTGCATCCTCTCGGCGGCTGCTCAATGGGGCACGATATCAATGAGGGAGTGGTAAACTCATACGGAGAGGTTTTTCGCTACCCAAACCTCTATATTGCTGATGGATCGGTTATGCCAGGTCCAGTAGGGGCTAATCCCAGCTTGACTATCGCAGCTCTCGCTGATCGTTTCGCAACGCATATCATAGACACCTGGGGAGACAACAAACATGAACGAAGTGAATGAAGCGCGCAAGAAACGCTCCCTGCTACTGGCAGGTGGGGGAATGAAAGTTGCATTCCAGGCCGGTGTCTTGCAAGTCTTGCTCGATGAAGCCAATATAGCCTTTGATCATGTCGACGGAGTAAGTGGTGGTACCTTCAATCTGGCCATGTACTGTCAAGGGATGAGTGGCAGCCAGATTGCCGAAAACTGGCGCAATCTTCCCGTGTCGCTCTTCGATGATTTCAACTGGGAGCAGTACAGTAAGCTCTTTTTTGCCGAGTCGATCCTGAAATTTGATCGCTTTCGGGAACATATCTTCCCTGGCTGGGGCCTGGATTGGAATAAGATTCGCGCTTCACGCTGTGAGGCAACATTTAATGTGTACAACTTTAGTAAGCAAAGCCTGGAAGTGCTGACCCCTGATCTGATGACGGAAGACTATTTAGTCGCATGCTCTTCAATCCCCATGTGGTTTCCCCCTGTCATTATCGGTGGCAATACCTACATCGACGCAGTTTTTATGACCGACGCCAACATTGAGGAAGCCATAAAACGAGGTGCCGATGAGATATGGGTGATCTGGACTGTGAGTGAAAGAAACGAGTGGAATCCAGGTTTCATCGCGAACTACTTTCAAATCATTGAAACGTGCGCTAACGGACAACTCAACCGTATGAAGCAACGCATAGAGCAAAATAACGCAGCACTGGCAGCTGGTAACTCAGGAGAATTTGGTCGTCATATCGAATTAAAAATACTGCGAGCAGAGGTTCCGCTTCATTATCTTATCAACCTGAGCACTGACCGCATCAAAGAGGCAGTGAATCTAGGCGTAGAGAAAGCTCGCGAGTGGTGCGTATTGCAGGGACGACCACTACGCAATCCAGGTCCTCCTCACCAGGGGGGCCTGACCTCGCTCGCCTTTACAGAAGAGATGAAAGGATACGTCTCGCTAGATATGACGAATGATGAGAAGCCTGACTTCGATCTCGGCTTTAGAGAGGGTAGCGAACAAGGAACCTACTGTATGTTTCACTTGACGATCGGCATTGATGATGTGAGCCGCTTTGTCACTGACCCAGAACATGATACGCAGAGGATAGAGGGGTATATTGAATGTGAGGCACTGGGAGGAAATTTGCCCATGGCAGTAGAGCAAGGGTCATTCAATCTCTTCATTGACGCAGGAGACCCGACCAAGAAGAAAATGCTCTATCGCCTCTTCTTCTCTGATAATAGAGGACGACCACTAACGCTCAGTGGTTTTAAGTCTGTAACGCAAGACCCAGGCAGAGACCTCTGGACGGCGACCAATACACTCTATACCCGCATCTTTCAAGGACATGTTACAGCGAAGGATGAGGCTACCGCTAAGGTAGTCGCTACTGGTATTATCAGTAACCATTTCCTTGACTTCCTCAAACAGATGGCATCGATGCGAACAGATGGGCCAACCCCCGTCGAAAGAGCAAACGCACTTGTCGAGTTTGGCACCTTCTTCCTCGGCCAACTGTGGGATGTGTACGGGCACCATATTCTTTCCTATGGACCATTCTAAAAGCCGTTCCAGAGACGAATCTATCGTAAGGGAGAACTTAATTCCGCGTCTACAGCAGTGCCGTTTACTAATCAGCTTTTTGCTTGCAACAGAACAGCAATGAGGACTATGGATTGTATCCGAGTCCTCATTGCTTTTTCTATTACATCATCATGTCATTAAGCTTCAAAGCACGTCTTATTGTGTCACTATTCTTACAGAATATACGCCTACTTTGGCAGATTGTATGCCCTATACTACTGTTAAGCGCATGTAGCCTCGGCCTTTACTACGTGGCCAGTAAGAAGAGGACGATTGTTTGCATGTGCTTTGAAGCTATCTACGCCCGTCATCTTGATGCCCTGTCATACGAAGGAGTGTACGATGAAAAACTTTTTGGGACGAAGATTTGGCAATTACCGAATCGTACGATGGTTAGGACATGGTTCCCTCGCTATAGTTGGAGCGAAGCCTCGCTCTTAGTCCCTCATCTCTTTGCTGACCAGTGCCAAGGGATGCTCCCTCAGTAACCAGCTGCGTGTGAGACCAACCGGAATCCTGAAGCGGCTGTTATCGAGTGCCGCTCCCTGAGAGCTTGCCTGCATATCCTCAATAATGTCCGCGTCAATCAATGTTTTCAGGGCATCCTGAATATAGTCACGTTTAGAGAGAATCTGATAGTGCCGATACAACTCTTCAATCTCCGAGAATGAGAGCCAGCGTCCATCTTCTTTTCCCCCTTCGGCGATAGCGGCCAGTGCTACGCGCACCTCGGGCTGAATCTGTTTCCATATCCAGTCAAAGTGAAAGTTGCTCGTCTTCGTGACCTCATCTAAGGCTGCATTGACATCATTGATGGCGACGAAGGTTTTTTTCTGGTCATTGCAATACTCAACAATCGCACCACAGAGTAAATGAATCAGGTAGGGCTGATCAGCTGTCAGTTGACGAATCTTGGTCAATGCATGTGGCTCATATTCCAGAAAGCCTGCCACAGGCTTCTGTATCAGGTCTTCCGCCCCCTGCGGATCGAGCCGTGACAAGCGGTGATGACGGGCAATGTGGAAGAAGACTGAATGATACCACTTGGTGTGTTGCGTAATTTTATGAGTGCCAGAAAACAGGAAGCTGATGTACTGGCGGTGCTGAACAATATTCCGCAGGTATTCAAATATCTCTGCTTTGAGGAAATGTTTCGTCACCTGCTCTTCGAGTATCTCGAATTCATCAACGAGGAGGATCAGCTTTCGCTCTCCAAGCTGTTCCTCGACCTGATCGAGGAAGACATCAAACGTATGTGTGGGATTGACGGCAAAGCTGCTCAACTCAGGCTGAGTAAGACAGATGCCCTTTGCCTTCACATCTTTGACAATGAAGTAAGCGATGCGATGCAAGAACTTATCAATGGCATCCATATCGTACGACATATTTTGCAAATCGATCAGGACCGCGATAGCGTTCTCCAAAGCAGGGGAATGACGCAACTGGAGTAACATCGTTGTTTTGCCAGAGCGCCGTTGCCCATAGAGCACAATCACATTTCTGGCCGCGCTTACCAGGTGATTGAGCACAAATTCCATATCCTTTTCTCGGCCATAAAACATGGTGCGATCATGTGTAGGAATACCCGAAGAGTAGGGATTTTTGATGTAGCGATAGTCCTGCCGCATCTCATTGAGCGACAAGCATACCTCGAGCACCTCTATTTTGGTGTCGCCATCAATATCGACATACATCTTGTCAAATTTCAGTTTCAGGTCCTTGCATTTCGGTCTGAGGGTAAATTCAAACGTTCTTTCGTCCTCGGAAAGCAATAATTCACTTTCAAAGGTGTTGTTGCCGATAATATCAAACGTCTCGTTATGCCACAGCGTGATCTTTACCTCATTGGCTGAACTACGACCAACGTTCTTTATGGTGAGCCAGATACCCACCTGCTCTTCGTAGCGCACATCCTTTGTCAGAAGTTCCATTGCTAATTCTGCTTTTCCACGTAAATCGTTGAGTTGTGTCTGTACAAATTTCCTCCATTTTTCCAGAAGCAGCACAAATACCTGACGATCAGGTAAGCGGCTGATTGGCTCTTTCATCAACAACGTGGTGTACTGTTTGCCAATAAATGCATACACTCTTTCAATCGCCTCTAGAGCCTCTAACAGGCTGGTCAGGCGGTCTTGTACGTGTTCACGCCAAATGTACGCCTTTAGCGGGCGACTAATCAAACTCAGTTCGTTGAAAATGCTGAGGATAATGGGTGCGAATTTGTTATGCTCGTCAAATTGACTCTTTCTCAACGCACATTGATAATGGGCAATTTCTTCAATTGTCTCAAATGTGAAGAGATGATACAGTTCACTATAAAGCAGGAAGAGTGCTTGACCGTAGTTGCGGTCTGAAATCTCCGCCATTGTTTTGACGACCTGTCGCAGTCGCCGTGTAGCATTCTCTTCATCCAGCCCCCCCAACAAGGGGATCACCGCGTTGACAAAGCGTTTTACAGTAGGTGCAGTGATAGCATAGGCGATATCTCGCCAAATATTCATCTTGATGTTTTTCACAATAAACAGATGAATATAAATGATGAGATTATCATGGGGTTGACTCAGAAAATGTGCCAGCGCGTGAGCCGCTTCCTGTTGCACCCATTCTGACTCTTTATTCTGAGCAGCGGCCAGCAGGAGACGGAAAATCTCTTCCGCTCTTTCCTGAGAGGTATCAATTAATTGATGGAGTTTGCGTATTGCCAGCCTTCGTGTATAACGATTGATGGTTTCACCTTCAAACACATGGGCAAGGTAGAAGGAGCCATGCTCCCAATCGTGCTGTATCAGTACATCTGCGTGCTCTATAAGCGCGGATTTGATGTCTGATTCGCTGTCAGCCCAAAGCAAAGACAGCAATTTACGCGCTTGTACTGGATTGAGCGGATACAGGTGCATAACGGCGCGTACCACGGCCTTACGTACTGCGACACTCCCCTCTTTGATGCCCCTCTCCAAGTAGTCGAAATCTTTCGATGAGCAGTCTGCAAGCTCTATCAGTTTGTTCAGCGCAAAGATTTGCAGGTAAGGATTATTGCTATTGAATAACGTTTTTATTTCCTGCCTGTCATTGGACTGCCGACGGAGTGCCGACCAGCATCGCGCAATCAGCTCATCTAGCTGTGATTGGCTGACGATACGTAATAGCTCAACCTCGTTTTCGGTTCCAAGCACGATCTCAATCTGGCTGTCAGCGTCAATATCCTCCACAAGCATTGCATGAATGCGATCTTGCGCTTGATAAGTCCACTGCATTGTCCCATCTTGCCTGAAAACGTAGAGACAGCTATCCGCACAACCGACGAAGATCTCAGCGTTTTCATCGTGATCAATGTCTATTGTATCAATCGAGAGGATACTATGCGGCAGATAATAACGCCACAAAAGATGACCTGCGTTATCCACCACATGAAGATTGCGGTCTTCAGAACCGATCAACACCTCAAGCTTGCCATCATGGTTGATGTCTTTAATCACGAGAGAGCGAATAGTGTCTCGCGCTTCATAGACCCAGAGCGGTTTTTGCCCATTTCTGGCATAGGCGTAGACACAATTTCCCTGACCAGCAACCACAATCTCAGGCATAGCCTCACCGCTCGCAAGCGGTGCATGCGCCCGCACAATCTTCACCCCTTCGGGTATAGATTTCGTTTCACTGGGTTTTTGCAAATTGCCATTCCCATAGATGTACAGCTTTTTATCCGACGAACCAACTATAATTTCTGCCGTGTTTTGGGTATTTGGTGCAGTTACGCAGATACTCGACATGCGCATATCATCATTATCTATCATGCTCTGATGCAACTTCTTCGTTCCTGTAAGAATGTAGATATGTTGATCAGAAGAACAAATGACGATTTCTTCTTGTCGATGATGATCAATAAAGCCCGTTTGCACATCGACGATATAGTCATTTAAGAAGCTCGACCACATGCGCCTGCCGCTGCTCGTATACGCATAAATATTGTCGAGCGTACCAACAATGATCTCTTGTTTTGTCTCGTTGGCAGTATGGCGCAGGCAGAGCGTGCGCACATGCCCGAGTGTTTCTTTCTGCCAAACACGCTCCACCTTTTGCTGTTTTAACTTGAGGAGCGTTGCCAGTGCTTGGTCATATTTTTCATAAGCGAGCCAAGCCTGTGCCTGCTGCAGCGTAACAAGCTCTTGCTCTCCCTTATGAAGAATGTTCTGCAGTAAGGTGCGTTCATCGTTTGTCAGGTCAGCAATTTCGGTTGGATCGGGTTCACCCAGTAAGCGGTAATATCTGCGGATGCTTTGCTCGATTCCTTTGCGTAGGCGTATGCGCATCGCCCGAATGTGGTTGTCCTCAGTGCCTATCACGAGCTCTGGCAACCCATCCTTATCGACATCAGCTAAGGCGATGCTAAAGACGCGATACTTCTGATAATGTTGCCAGATGATGGTGCCCTCTTCATCGAGGATATAGATGCACTTATCCTCGGCACTAGCGAATATCTCCATCTTGCCATCATGATCGACATCAGCGACACACAGCGAAATCAAGCGACTGCCAAAATCGCGCCGCCATTTTTTTGCAAAGGTTCCTTTGCAGCTTTCTGTAGACATGTTTTCTTGCTGTGCATACACAAGAGCGGTGAGGGCGTGATCGTCACTGGCAATCAGAATTTCGGTGTAGCCATCATGATCGATATCGGCTGCAAAGACAGCATGGATAGGATGTTTGATCTGATATTTGTCAAGCAAGTTGCCTTGTCCGTTGAGCAGGTAGAGATAGCCATCGATAGAGCCGATCAAAATTCTTGTCTGGCCCGTTTGGGTATCAGTATAGGCACGAATCGCACGAACTCCTCCATTTGTCTCGAACCGCCACACTAGTGCCCCTGTCTGGTAGTCAAGTCCATAGGCATAGTGATCACCTTCCTGAAGATAGACTTGTTGTGTATACAGACCTTGAATTACAAGAATGCTTAGAGCAGATTAAGGTTTATCTCTCCAAGTAAACTTGTCAGCTTTTTGGCACACTTCTGTCATAATGACATGTATTCTCCGGGCGTTACCTAGCGTTACCTATACAGGAAACGATTTTTTCTTTCTCACTTAAAAATAAAGGGGGCAGTTGTGGAGCTATGTCCACTACATTTCTAATTCGTCATGGGGAGAGCGAAACCAATAATGGAGTTCCCAGCGCTCATTTAGAAGGAGATAGACTAACAACTAGAGGCGTCGAACAGGCCAGACAAGTTGCTCGCTATCTCTACACTCATATTACCTCTCTTGATCTCATCGTTACGTCGAGCTACCAACGCACAAAGGAAACTGCAGATTTTATACGCCCATGTTTCCCTAACGTTCCATTCAAGCAATGGGATGTGCAAGAGTTTACCTACCTCTCATCCTTACACCACATGGTAACAACGCGTGAGCAGCGCAAACCTTTGGTACGAAAGTATTGGAGTAAAGCAAACCCATATCATGTTGATGGTTCTGGTTCCGAAACCTTTGCAGGCTTCATTAAACGTGCCTACAGCGTGCTTGAGCAGATTGAGCAGCTGGAACATATGGGACAACAAACGATTGCAATTATTAGTCACGAACAATTCATCACTGCACTATTATGGATTATCGATCACAAACCACAAGAGATGAATGAATACGTTATGCGCAACTTCAATCAGTATCTCTCTGAAAAACCCATCCCTAATGGAGGCATCATCCGTTTGCAGCATGACGATGAGTCCTTCACTTGGAAACCTATAACCGAGCACCTGGAACACCCAATGGCGGTGTATTGAAAAGAAAAACATCCTTTGTCGATTACTTTGGAACGAAGTTGTTTTGCCTCCACAATCGTGGAAGCAGAACAACGTCGTTTTGTATGTCTCATTCTCAAATTTTTAACAACAGCTACTTAGAGAACCGCTGCATAGCGCGTGCCTGCGCCTTGGCTGCCTCTTCTTCACGGTTCTTCGGCGGAGCAGTCGTTTCAAGTGAGCTGAGGAGAGTGTGGGAGGCGGCGGCTATCGCGTCAACGGCAGCGAGAAATGCCGCTTCATTGGCTTGCGATGGCTTGTTGAAGCCACTCAGCTTGCGCACAAATTGCAATGAGGCCTCACGAATCTCATCCTCAGTCACGGGCGGTTCGAAGTTGTAGAGCGTCTTAATGTTCCTACACATCAGCCTTTATACTCCATTCTGCATCTCATGCGCAACAACACATTGGCACATGAGACGGTCAATTTCAAGCTTTTTAAACATCATAGCATACCGAAAAGAAAAAACTTCTTCCACCTTGCTTCGCTGCTGACATACAGCTGTCACACCCATCGGTTATACTTGCTCTTGAAACGCTAACACACTCTATTACAGAACAGAGAAGAGAGGAGCAAATACTATGACGTTCGCAATGAAGAAACTGACACCCAATATCATGGCGGAGGATGTGAGCCGCACCATACAGTTTTATCAGGATATGCTTGGCTTTCAGGTATTGGCCAAGGTACCCGAAGAAGGAGAAGGCGCGCTGGATTGGGCTATGCTCAAGCGCGACGAGGTCGAATTGATGGTGCAGTCGCGCCTGAGCCTGGGCAGTGAAATCGCACCCATGCTCGACAAACCCATCAGCGCGTCACTCACACTTTATATCACTGTCGAAGATGTGCATGGCCTACGTGACCTATTGGAAGGCAAGGCCACAATCGTGCAAGAGATGCATAAACGTTCTATAATACGAATGAGTTCGCAATCGAGGACATAAACGGCTATGTGTGGGCCTTCGCCGAAGAAATAAAACAATGAAATCAGGTGCTAGGCACGGTAGCACTGCTGCCGTGCCTAGCACCTGATTTCATGATATGGAGGTAGAGCATGCAACGACAGAATATTTCGAGTGGTGCGCCGTGGGAGCCGATTGTGGGCTATTCGCGGGCGGTTCGCGTTGGCAACACCATTCATGTCGCGGGCACAACGGCGACGAATGAGCAAGGGCAGGTGGTTGGCGCGGGCGATGCCTATGCACAAACCATGCAGGTGTTGCACAACATTCAACGCGCATTGCAACAGGCGGGTGCCGATATGAAAGATGTCGTGCGTACACGTATGTTTGTGATCAACATTGACGATTGGCAGCAGATTGGCCGGGCTCACGGCGAGTTCTTCCGCGCTATCCGCCCCGTGGCAACGATGGTGCAGGTGAGCCGCCTGATCGACCCCGCGATGCTGGTGGAGATCGAAGCGGAAGCAATCATATCCGAGTAATGGGCACTACTTTTTCCCCAGCCTTGTCAAGATATCTGCGGAGGTCGGCAGCTTGACGCCAAACCAACTCCTGCGAATAATGCCAGCCAAAAGCAGCATATACAAACACGCCCAAAAAGCTGAACCTAAGTCCCCATATTTCAAGATATCGTGGTGGGACGCAAAATTGACAATAATCGCAACAAGCAAAAGCACAAACAGCACAATCTGTGATAGCGTCTCGCGCAGATAAAATCCTGCTTTTTGCACCTTTCTCGTGACCTTGTAGACTGGTTTTCTCTTTGGTCCATAGCTGACCGCCAGAAAGCTCGCTTTAATATAGACGAAAATCATGCCCAGCCACATCTGCCTTGCTCGCCACATCTCTTCAAAGGTCGAGTTTCCACCAATAAATACCAAGAGGAGCTCAATCAGAGCCGCATAAACCCAAAAGTGCAAGACATAATCTATATTGCTTGCCACAAATGGATGAAGATCGGAGAGCAAGCCGACAACAGGTGTGAGGATAAAGACAAGCATCGGGAAACTCATCAGATAAAATAATCCTAGCTCCGTAAATTGCATCTTTTGTTTGAAGGTCAGGCCTTTGACTACCCACGGATTCTTCCAGATAAAAATTCTGAGTGTATCTAACGCCCATGTGCCCAATTGTTTGTATACATTCGGAATATCTTCCGGCGAGACTTGCCCAATCGCACCCACGATTGGTAAATAGGCACCTTTCAATCCATGTTGCATCGCGACATATCCTGAATATAGGTCCTCGACAAGATTCCAGGTGGGAAAGCCGTCGATGCTATCAAGACTTGCTTTGCGCCAGATCAGCCCGCTGCCACAAGGAAAAACCGCATTGGCGGCATTGCGTGCGAACATCACCCCTCGATAAAAGAACGATTGTCTGTTCCCAAAGGGATCGCCCGGACTCACCAATGCCTCCTTGATTGATTGCACATAGGCAATTTCGGGATGGTAGAGTAAATAGCCAATACTACAGCGCAAGAAATCTCGATCTCCCACAATATCATCCGCATCCCTTGTTTCGACAAATGGAACAGCAGAATGTGCAGAGGTGAGGTATGCAAGCATCGCATTTAAGTTGCCATCTTTTGCGCTTCCCTTCCTCTCAGGGGTGCCGCGCAGTGGGGGCTCGTGATAAACAATACGAGCGGGAACATATGCTCGCTGCAAATCCTCTACCATGTCCTTTACCAGCGATCTATGGCTATCATCACCTACCACAATCAAGAGCTTTTCATGCGGCCAGTTCTGACTGAGCACGCTTTCTAGCGTTATTTGTAGCATTTCAATCGGTTCGCCATAGGTCGGTATACAAACTGCGACCGTTGGCTCATATCCTTTATGAACTCCGATACGTTCGGGCATCGTCCTGTACCAATTGTTGTAAACGGTGATAAAAACCAACACCGTTGTATAGAAAGTGGCGAAGAAGAAAGGTAACGAAAACCATAGCACGCGGGTATTGAGCACACGAAAGAGCCACGTAATATAATACAAAGCCACCACGATGAAAAAACTACCTGTGATGCGTATTTTTGTATTGTCCAGATACCGCGTCTCTTCAATTCCTCTGAGAACTTCAGCTGGGATGGTGCCAAGATCATCAAGCCTCTTCTTGTGATTGAAAATCTGTATAGGAATGGTCGCTATCTTCTCAAACTGTGCGATGGCGTTTAGTGCTTTTGCAGAGAACCATGTAGAGGACGTGAGAGGATGAAACTGAGATTTTTTTGGCACCAACTGAGGGATTTCCTCAGTTGGTAGAGCAGCTTGCCAATAAAGATCATCGGGAATGGGTGTTTCAGGAATGGTCATCTGATCAGAGAATTGAGGGATAGAAGCATCATGCCGCTCTTCGCCACTGTGTTGTTCCTCTACAGGTGTTTGCCCCTCAAAGAGGTGATGAGGTGAACGGAACTGGCGAAAAGAATTACCACTCATCCTTCTTCACCTCTTCCCCCCACCTTAGCCGCACTGTATAGCTCCCCGCTTGGTTTTCCTGACGCAGCGCATCAACGTTCTTTTGCTGGGAAGGGGGGAGCGAGATCGAACTATCTCTCTCTCTGTTTTGCCAGATGGTGGTCTTCACGGTGTAGCTAATAAAGCGATTATTGCTACCCAAACCAATCACCTGGGATGAGTACTGAAAGACCTGGACAAAATTCTGGCACGTTTTCAGCTTGCTCAAGACGCTCTCTGACCAGGCATAACTTCCCTCTTCATCCACAAACCAGTTATAGGAGCAGAGGTCGCTTGTCGCCTTGTGATTCGTGATAGCATAGCCGTCAATCACTTCCCACGGCGAAGTGATGTTGTGGTTGGCGTAAAGATACATCGTGTATGGCCACGAATCATTGACCAGCAGGGTATCCCCAACATGAACATGCTGTACTAAAAAGCCTGCTGGCGTTCTCACGTCTGGCCAGGCCAGGTCTAAGTTGTATAGTTGCAGGGAACCTATCAGGGCAAGTACCAGCAAGAACACACTGCTGGCAATCTTCCCAATTGCTTTCTTCGTCCAGAGGCGTGCGAACAACAATCCAATCAGAGGATACGTAAAGAGAAATCCGAACACGACATGTTTATTATCGCTGACAGGATTACCCGAGCCAATGTGGTAGAGCGGCCAAAGGAAAGCCGCGAGTAAAAGGATGATGGTGAGCCTCTTCTGCTTTGAGAGCAAGAAGCCAATGGCTGCCAGCAGAAATGGCAGCAGTCCGTAATAGAGCTGTGCAAAAATGATGGTGCTGCGTGTTGCGCCAAAGGTAGGTTTGTTGGCGATTGACCAGAAGAGCCAATCCCCAACCTCATATTGGAAGGAAAGAAAAAAGGCAAGAAAGACCGCCGTGAAAATGAAGAGAAACAACCACACGTCAATTCGTGCCGCCTCTTTTCTCATGTAAAGAAGCACCGCCAGCAGCGGAAGCAGCATCAGTCCAATCGGGTATTTAGCGATCACGGCTAGCGCAAAAGTGACGGCACTGAGACACAGCCAAAATCGATGCTGCTGTTTCAGCTGCGTCATCGACCAGAAACTCAGCGCGGTAAAGGCGAGGGCCGGAGAGTCATAGACACCCAGATGCGCCAATGCGAGAAATGGTCCATTCACAATAAACGCGAGGATCGTAAAACAGGCAGCTTGCGCCCCAAAGAGATTTCTGGCCGTGAGATAGGTGCTAAGCAACGTAATCAGCGCGAAAAGAAGTGCCAGGAAGCGAACGGTGCTAAGGCCATGCAGCAAATAGCCAATGCCCGCGATAATTGGCCATAAGAGCGAGCCCGCGAACCAGACCAGATAGCCATCGTCAAGCCCCTTCCCTTGTAACGTGCGCAGGCCAGCGGTGACATAGATCGCTTCATCAAAGAATGGTCCATTCCTCTGCAAGAGAATAAGCGTCCCTTGCATCACGACGAAGAGAAAAATGAGTACATAGCTCAGTCTGACCCAGCGGGCCGAATCATCCTGTAAGGCAGGCTTCTTGCGCTGAGAGGATGGTGTACGATCTGCTACCACTCCTACAGAAGAATGCAGAAAGCTTCGCCGCTCCTGCGGAGAGGGGATATCATAGAGAGGTACTCCTGCTGCAGGTCTTGTTTCAAGTGGTAACGCTTGGTTGTCATGAATAGGACGTGTTCCTATTCGGTTAGGTCGCTTGAACTGCATGGAAAAGAGTTTCCTTTGTGTATGAGGATAGTCTCATCTATTGCGCGCATTGTCTCAATTCGCGTTAGAAATATTGTAGCATTGTGCTTTGCCGTGAAAATGTTATAAACTGGTTAAAAGCTGGTTATAGATAACCAATCGCGGTTATGAAAACAAAACCTCCTGAACATTTTAATCGAACTATATGCAGGTAATGCTACAATGAATAAAATTGTATAAAATCATCACGAAACAGTACTACAAGCTGAATTACATACAAGCATACAGTATTATAATTGAGAAACAAAAGAGGGGAAAACACACAAATGCGTTACTTCGAGGATTTCAAAGTTGGGGAGAAAATCGCGCTCGGCAGCACCGAGCCACTGACAGAGGAAGCGATCATCACCTTCGCACGACAATACGATCCGCAGCCTTTTCACGTCGACCCCGAACTGGCGAAGGAAGCACCCTTCGGTGGGCTGATCGCCAGCGGCTGGCACACCGGCTCCCTCTTCATGCGCCTCCTCGCCGACAACCTGCTGGCCTATACCATCGGCATGGGCTCCCCCGGCATCGACGAGGTACGTTGGCGCAAGCCCGTCCATCCCGGCGACACCCTATCTGGCTACCTCACCGTCCTCGAATGCACGCCCTCGCGCAGCCGCCCCAACATGGGCATTCTGCGCACCGTATGTGAGATGGTGAACCAAAATGAAGAGGTTGTGATGAGCTTCTCCGGCCTCCACTTTTTTGGGCGCAGACCCGCCTCTTCTTAGGACGCTCTATTGTATGCCTAGTTATTGCATTGCTACCAGCTGGGCATCGGGATATGATTTCACCCACTGCCGATTAAAGCTGGCGACATTGAGTAACACCGTCCATTGTTTCGCTAACAGCATAGTGTTAATAACTGTGAGTGTCGTGCTGCTGGGAACGATGTTCAGGAAGGGCCTGCAACGTCTCATCGCACGCCCGCGCCCACGTGCTCCACTCGTGCATGTCACGAAAGAGAAGAGGAGTGCTTCTCGCATCTATGACGGGGAACATTGGCCAACTGATGTGCTTGGTGGATACCTGTATGGTGGTGCTTGTTTCAGTTTGTCGTTATACCTCTGCTCTGTTCTAAAGGAAAAGGAGAGCACGGCGTCTAGGCTTCCTCTCATCCGTTTATGAGGCTTGTGCCTGTTCAATTGCATCCTTCAATTGCTTGTAGACATTGTCTAGGTGGTCGGGCATCACTTTTATATCGGCGACGACAGGCATAAAGTTGGTATCACCGTTCCAGCGTGGCACAATGTGATAATGCATATGATCGGCAAAACCCGCACCCGCCACCTTGCCCTCATTGATACCCATGTTGAAGCCATCGGGAGTCATCGCCAGACGAATCGCTTTGAGCGCGAGCTGTGCCTGTGTCATCAGTTCGCTGAGCGTCTCCGTATCCAGCAATGAGATGCTGCCAACGTGCTGATATGGTGCAATCATCAGGTGCCCGTTGTTGTAAGGATAGCGATTCAACATCATGAAGCAGCGTTCGCCACGATACAGGATGTGATACTCATCATCGTGCTGTGCCGCTGGCTGGGTGCAAAAGATGCATCCGGGCGGTGGTGCTGTCTTGGGCGTAATAAAAGCCATACGCCAGGGTGCCCACAAATTTTCCATCCTATAAACCTCAATTTCACACCCGTAGGGGTGCCCAGGGCGACTGATCCCTAATGCTCTGCGGTGACCGCAGCGGTAGCGTGCGCGAATTGCTCTGGGGGCGGAAGCCACTCCTCTGCCCATGTTTGGATGGCATCAACAACGGGTTTGAGGCCGAGCCCCTTCTCCGTCAGCTGATATTCCACCCGCACTGGGATCTGAGGATAGACAATGCGCGTCACAATACCCTCAAGTTCTAACTCACGTAAGCGGTCGCTCAAAACGCGATCGGAGAGGCCATCGACATAAGCTGTCAACTCACAGAAGCGGCGTGGGCCATCCATAAGAGCATGGAGTAATAAGCCCGTCCAGCGTTTGCCAAGCACCTGTACAGCATGTTCATAACGCGGGCACAGGTGCGATTGTGCCATCATGGTTGATGGGGATGATGAAGTTGTTGTAGAGGGCTTTGTTGTCATGCTCGCCTACCATTTCTGAGCCTGTTAGAAAAACCAGGACTAGTACACCTTTGATACGGGTCAAATGAGATACAATGAAGAATAATTGTTCTCTAGTATATCACGTTTTTTATTCTAAGGCAAGTAGTGTTACAAACAAAAAGTAAGTGAAAACCTATGCTCATAGCGTCTCTGCATACACAACTGAACACCTTCCAACTCTCGCTCGATTTCTCTGCGCAAACCGGGGAAACCGTCGTCTTGCTGGGCGAGAGTGGCGCGGGCAAAAGCACAGTCCTGCGCCTACTGGCTGGTTTGCTACGGCCTGAACGCGGCCATATCTCGCTCGACGAGACCCTTTATTTCGATAGCGACCAACAGCTCTTCGTGCCGCCGCAGGAACGCCCCTTTGGCTATGTCTTTCAAGACTATGCCCTCTTTCCGCACCTCAGCGTTTTTGAAAACGTGGCTTTTGGCTTGCGAGCACAACATCTCTCCCATAAAACGGTGAAACAGCGGGTGGGTGCCGCGTTAGAACAGGTACGTTTACTAGGGCTTGATATGCGCAAACCAGCGCAACTTTCGGGTGGACAGCAGCAGCGCGTCGCTATTGCCCGTGCGCTAGCCCTGCAACCTAAACTGCTCTTACTCGATGAGCCGTTATCCGCCCTAGATGTACAGACGCGGCGCGAAGTACGCCAAGAGTTGCGCCACATCCTTGCGAGCCTTGAGGTAACAACCGTCATGGTTACGCATCAGTACCTCGAAGCCCTTCTCTTTGGGCAACACATCCTCGTACTCGATCAAGGGCAGGTCATTCAGCAGGGAGATCAGCGCAATCTGCTGCAACATCCGCGCTCACCCTACGTTGCCGAACTGGTGGGCGTCAACTTCTTTCGCGGGCGCATCGTGCGTTTTGAGTCAAACACGATGTGTGTGCTACAGGTGCAACAAGGCTCCTACGTGCTAGAAATTGCCGCAACCCTGAGCGATTCATCTCGTGAAGAGACCACTCCTTCTCTCGCTGAAGAGGCAAGTGTGGTTGTTGATCCGCGCAGCATCACCCTCTATCAAGAACCACCCGCCAGTTCAGCCCGTAACGTGTTTTCAGGCGAAATTGTACAGGTATTACAACTCGGTGCTACGACATTAGACGGAACTGATGGCACGGTACGTGTGAGTATTGCGCTCGATAAGACGCAGCCACTGTTGCTGCCGCTCACGGCTGAAATCACGCAAGCCTCAGCCGAACGCATGGACCTGAACGAAGGAAAGCTGATCTACGCAGCATTTAAAGCCACCTCCGCCCGCGCCTATGTATGAACAAAGGTTAGCGTTCTTCGCCCGCGTACATACGGGCATAGCTCTTATAGCGTCGTGGGTCAATGTGCCCATCCTGCACCGCCTGCAGGATAGCACAGCCTTCTTCATTCATATGGGTGCAGTCAGTATATACACAGCTGCCCAGGTAGGCACGAAACTCAACGAAGCAGGAGGCCAATTCCTCCTGCGGAATATTCCAGGCGGCCAGAGCACGGATACCAGCGGAATCCGCCAACCAGCCGCCGGTGCTGAGGTGATAGAGTTGTGAGCCAGTGGTGGTATGTTTGCCTTTGCCTGTGGCATCGCTCACCAGACCAGTGCGAATAGCCATGCCAGGCTCGATAGCGTTGACTAACGATGATTTGCCCACGCCTGATGGCCCCGTAAAGAGGGAGGTGTGGTCTTTGAGCACGTCGCGCAGTTCTTGCATGCCCTCGTCGGTTTGCGCGCTGGTAAACAGAACAGTATAGCCCAGGCGACGATATAAATCCGCACCCGATTGCACACGCTCTTCAATCACTAAGTCAGCCTTATTGAGGCAGATGACCGCGTGAATTTGCACGGACTCACAGATGATAAGGTAGCGATCAAGAAAGGCAAAATGTGGCTCTGGTTGTGCCACGGCTAGCACGATGACCACCTGATCAAGATTGGCTAGCATGGTCTGCTGGATCACTTTTTTTGCCGTCGAGCCTGCATCCTTGCGGACAAGGGCACTTTGACGCGGCAAGATTTCTTCTATCAGTCCCACGCCCTCTTCGAGTAGGCGCACCTTCACATGGTCGCCAACTGAGAGGCGGCTCGGTGGTGGCGTTTCTGCGCTATCGTGCCGCTCCATGCGTTGCACGCGCTGTGCATAATTGGGATCGGTCAGCATTTTGTCCTGGCGTACGCGTGACCTTCCTGATGACTTGCCTGCTTGTGCCTTCGCAAACTCTTTTTTCAGTTTTCCGCGTAATGTACAACGTAAAATGCCATCTTCAGTGTGGACATCATAAATGCCATGGGCGCCGTTCAATACCACGCCGGTTATGGTTTCTGGGTCTGTAATCAATATTATTTCCCTCCAGAGGAATAAAAAAACACGGTTGATTGAATTGTTATCTACCGTGCGGAAGGAACATGGGCTGTGGATAGATTCAGGAGAAGAAACCCGCTTTTGCCAGACATATACTTACTTACTGATCTAGTAAAAGGCTCACCGACTGGCAAAACCACATCTGCTCGCTCTCATGGCAGGTAGACAAGGTGCATACAAGCACAATTGGTGAATATACGTGCTTACTCATATGCTGCACCTCCTTATAACTGGCCTTGCCAGAATTTGAACAACGATCATTTTCTCTACACAGCATACTAGACAGGCGGTAGGTTTGTCAATGGATGAGCAACAAAATGGACTGGGCAATCATTGCTCAGTCCGGCATACGCGGTAGCGGGCGAGGGTACAAACTTGGTAAATATCAACGGTGATATGAGGGGGCAACATTCGATGTTGAAAGCAACGTTGCTTTTTTCAAAAAATCAGGGGTAGCTTATAATGAGTTAACGCGCATAATAGAGAATACGACCACAATTGCTGCATGTTTGCAATTCAGCACTGATACGCACCCGCTGTAATTCGCTGGGTGTGAGAATAACCCGGCACCATTGGCACGAATCTTGTTCAACCTTCGAGACGGCTCGTCCCTGCTTCATACGGCGCATACTCTCATAGCGTTTGATCAGGTCCGGTCCAATTTGTGCGGCAAGCTGCGCACGTTTTGCCTGTAGTTCTTGCCTATGTGTTTCTATCTGCTCGCGACGCGTATTGAGCGTCACTTGCTCTTGTTGCCAGGCTTCTTCTGCCTGCTTGAGTGTGGCACCTTTGCGCTGGCTCATTTCCTGAAGCGACTCTGCGGCGTCTGTCACCTCCAGTGTCAATTCCTCTTGGCGACTCTGTTGGGCGCGTAGGCGCTGCACCTCCAGTTGGAGTGATTGAAGCTCCTTCGCATTGCTTACGGTTCCACTGTACAAACGCTGTTCCTGTACCTTGAGGCGGCGGTTTACATCTTCAAGGGTCCATTCTGCATCGGTCTGGGCTTGTAGCCCAACCTGCATTTGTTGTTGCGCCACTGCATGTTCGGCACGGAGTTGTTGCAGTTTTGCATGTCCTTGAAGTGACGCCACGACTGCCTGGTGCTCTGCTGTCGAACGGTCCAGTTCGAGGTCAAGTTGCTGTAACTGGAAGAGTTCAGCAGCTACCTGCGTCGTGTTCATAGATGGGCTTTCCCTCCATTATCTTCCGCTCCGACCGCCTATCTGACTCTTTAGTAAGAGGTGCGATAGCGCACTGGTGGTCGGACTACAGAGTAGGCTAGCACGGCTGCTATTTTAGGGTCGGACTAACATTGTACTGCTTATTTGCTGCAAGTTCAATGGTTAACTTATACAACTTTTCCTGTACCAACGCACTTTTCAGGCATATTCACATGATTTTCACGGAGGTAAGCTATAATGAAGGCAAAATTTTTGCTTGTTCTACAAAAAAGGGGAGGGATCAGGCATATAGTCTGCAATGAGTGGCATGTGATATACTCAGGCAACACAGACAACTGTGGAACATCTTAGTAGGAGAAAAAAAGTCTATGGGACGACTTGATGGCCGCGTCGCCTTTGTCACCGGAGCTGGTAGAGGCATTGGAGCTGCAACAGCACTGCGCATGGCAGAAGAAGGCGCACGAGTAGTACTTGCTGATATTGACACTGAGGGCTGCAAACAGGTAGCCGCGGAACTCAATCACCTCGGTTCAGAGGGGCTTGTCATTTCCTGCAATGTGACCGATAAGGCCAACGTTGAGGACGCGATGCAGCAAACCGTTGATCATTTTGGACAGCTTGATATTTTAGTCAATAACGCGGGCGTATTACGCGATAACTTACTTTTCAAGATGACCGATGACGACTGGGACACGGTTATGAATGTTCATCTCAAAGGTGCCTTTCACTGTAGCCGTGCCGCGCAAGCGCATATGGTCAAGCACAAGTATGGGCGCATTGTCTCGCTCTCCTCAACCTCGGCTCTGGGCAATCGCGGTCAAGCCAACTACTCGACTGCCAAAGCGGGATTACAGGGTTTGACCCGTACCCTGGCGTTAGAGCTTGGTCAATTTGGCATCACAGCCAACGCGGTTGCACCCGGCTTTATCGACACGGAGATGACACGCGTCACCTCACGTCGTCTAGGCTTCGATCCTGATGAGCGTATCGCCGAGGCCGCGAAGGTAATACCTGTGCGGCGCGTTGGTCAACCTCGCGATGTCGCGAATGTTATTTGCTTTTTAGCCTCCGATGAGGCGGGCTTTGTCAGCGGCCAAATTATTTATGTCGCGGGCGGCCCCCGTGGTTAATGGAAGGTGATGTAGGAGGATGGTGTGGTGCTCGCTGGTACCGACGAGCACCACACCATCCTCCTACATCACCTCAATCCATTTTGAAGGGATTGTTGATACGATCATGGAAACTCAGGAACGCCGACAGGCAATCATCGTTCTCGATTTTGGTTCTCAATATAGCCGCTTGATCACCCGCCGTGTGCGTGAGTGCCATGTCTATAGCGAACTTGTGCCAGCCAATACCACACTCGCACAATTGCAACAGAATCCACAACTTGATATCAAGGGCTTTATTCTTTCGGGTGGCCCCTCCAGCGTCTATGATGAAAACGCGCCGGACTGTGA
Source organism: Ktedonobacterales bacterium (assembly GCA_038199755.1). GTDB lineage: Bacteria > Chloroflexota > Ktedonobacteria > Ktedonobacterales > Ktedonobacteraceae > JBBPYR01. The sequence continues at coordinate 34,115 of JBBPYR010000178.1, forward strand.
TCCCGCTATTCTCGCCAGTGGACTACCCGTGCTGGGCATTTGTTACGGGATGCACCTGATTACCAAGCAAAGCGGCGGACATGTTGCCCTTTCGCATGAACGGCGCGAGTATGGGCCCGCGATCATCGAAATACAGCCCCACACGATGAGTGCTAATCCTAATTTCAGCGTTTTTGCGGGCATCGGGCTTTCGCCCACGCAAACCGAACGCCTGGACATCCCCCATGAACAAGAGACGCCACGCATCCCTGTCTGGATGAGCCACGGTGATAGTGTCGAGACGCTGCCAACGGGTTTTGAGGTCTTGGCACGCTCAGAAAGTGGCACCATCGCGGCCATTGCCAATGCTCAGGGGGTGATTGGGTTACAATTTCATCCAGAGGTGACGCACACGCCACAGGGAACGGAAATCATTCGCAATTTTCTCTTCCGTGTCTGTGCTTGCACGGCCAGTTGGACGGCAAATTCCGCCATCGATGAAGCGGTGGAGCAGGTTCAACTGCGTGTTGGCAACGAGCGGGTGATCTGTGGCCTCTCCGGTGGCGTTGATTCAGCGGTTGCCGCCTTGCTTATTCACAAAGCGATTGGCAATCGCCTGACCTGCGTTTTCGTTGATACTGGCCTCCTCCGTGCTGGTGAACGCGAGCAGGTGATTGAGACCTTTGACAGTCACATGCATATTCCCTTAGTGGTAGTTGATGCGCGTGAACGTTTTCTCACCCAGCTTGCCGATGTGATCGACCCCGAGCAGAAACGTAAGCTTATTGGCGAGCAATTCATTCGCGTCTTTGAAGCCGAGGCAGAACGCCTTGCGGAACAAGGTGGCCCGATCTCGTTTCTGGCGCAGGGCACCCTCTACCCTGATGTCATCGAAAGCACTAGTCACGATACCGCAGCGACCGCCACGCGCATCAAAACGCATCATAACGTCGGTGGCCTGCCGGAGCAGATGTCCTTAAAACTCGTGGAACCACTACGGATGCTCTTTAAAGACGAGGTTCGCGAGATCGGTGCCGCGCTAGGTCTGCCCGAAGAGTGGGTATGGCGGCATCCCTTCCCCGGTCCCGGCCTAGCGATTCGTGTCATCGGTGCCGTAGACGAGACACGCTTGACGACACTGAAAGCGGCGGATAGCATCCTCATCGAAGAGATACGCAATGCTGATCTTTACCGCCAACTCGGACAGGCCTTTGCCGTGCTGACACCGTTGCAGAGCGTTGGCGTCATGGGTGATTTCCGCACCTATGCCAATGTCGTCGCCATTCGCGCTGTCACCACTGGCGACTTCATGACCGCTGACTGGGCGCGTCTCCCACATGAATTGCTAGGGCGCATCGCTAACCGCATCGTCAATGAAGTCCCCGGCGTCAATCGTGTCGTCTATGACATCACCTCGAAACCGCCTGCCACCATTGAATGGGAGTAGGGATAGTTATGCTCGAATTCGAGATTATTGCGCAAGGATGCTACCGCCCTGACCAACTCACGATTACGTATGACCCCACGCTTCGCATGCCTACAAACGCGGTAATACAGGATTGGATGGACAAACTGTGGCAAGAGAAGCTGACTATTGCTCGCCAAAAAAACATTCCCTTGTTCGATGCGCCGTTATTCCGCCTGATTGCTGCCACTGTTCAGCCAGACCAGCTGCTACTCACTCTGGGCGATACGGGTTACAAAGAGTATGTCACGACTCGTGAAGCCACCTTCGCCCAGACCCACACGCGCCAGGAGTTAGGTAACGCGCTCAGCGTCTGCTCTGTTGTCGAGACCAGCGACGGTTACATTCTGCTCGATAAGCGGCAGGGCGTGGATGTCTATGTTGGACGCTATCACGTCATCGGTGGCTTTTTCGAGCGTGGGCTTGACACCACTCGCGCGCAACCCGATCCCTTCGCCGCCATGCGTCGCGAAATTCGCGAAGAGACGGGCATACAGGCAGCGGATATAGACGCACAATACTGTCTCGGCGTCGTCTATGATCTCGCCACGCCACACGGCGAACTCTGCTTCCTGACCGAGCTACACATCCGCCTCCAAGAGGTGTTCACACGGGAGCCAGAGGAAGACGAAATCAAGCAACTACAGACACTACACGTAACAGAAGAGAGCCTACGAGCATTCATCACCAGTAATCATGGCAATATTTCGGCGACAGGCGAGCCAAACCTTCTGCTCTACGGCAAACTGCGCTTTGGGGATAGCTGGTATAACGATCTCATCAGAAAACTATCATAGTAGAAGGATGCTTATATATGTCCAACCCCATCGTGCTCTCCTACATACAAGCCGAAGTCATGCTGAACGCCCGCCAAAAGGGGGAAACCGCGTTGGACGTTTCTCCCGATCTCGGTATCTCTACCGTTTCGGTGCAGTTGACAGCGGAAGGTGTGTTGTTTGCGTGGGGAGAGCAGGAAGAGTTGGTGAATTGGCGCGCTATCGAGAAGATACGGCGTGCGGAAAGCAGTTGCTTTGTGGTAGAGCAAGGCGAGATATATCCCATTCAGGTCTTTTCGGAGGCCACCAATCGTATGTGTAGCCTCTATCCCACTAAGCGCACACCCACTATGCTGATCGCTGGTTTTGCGATGCATCGCATGGTGAATATTGACCCCATGCAGGACACACTCAAAAAGGTTGCCACGATTGCCCCACTCACGGGCAGAGTGCTTGATACCGCGACAGGGCTGGGCTATACCGCGATTGAAGCGGCTCGCACGGCCACCCAGGTGATTACAATAGAGCTTGACCCAGGGGCGCAGGAGATTGCGCGTCAAAATCCCTGGTCGCGCAATCTCTTCACGGCAACCAATATTCAGCAGGTGATGGGCGATGCCTATGAGGTAGTGCCCACCTTCGCAGAAAACAGCTTTGATCGCATCCTGCACGACCCACCTGTATTTAGCCTCGCAGGTGAACTCTACTCCGGAGTGTTTTATCGCGAATTGTTCAGGATACTCAAACGCGGAGGCCGCTTATTTCACTACATCGGCGACCTGAACAGCAAATCGAGCGGCACCGTCACTCGTGGCGTCCTAAAACGCCTGCAAGAAGCTGGTTTCACGCGCATCACGAAACGGCCAGAGGCTTACGGCGTGGTGGCGTATAAATAACACGACGTGTCAAATGCGGAACTTTTTTGAGGCAATACTACTTACTACATCAGAAATTGGGAACATAAGTTTGGCAGTGATGTTACTTCCTGTTAATACACGAATTGATGTAGTATAGTAAGGTAGGTTATAACGCTTGTTCTAATATATATCTTCTTTTACTCATAGAAGGTTGTCTCTGGCTCTTTTACGGATTCTGTTCTAAAACGTTGTAACTGTTAAGTTATTTGATGTGTATAAAGTAAGAGGTAGAAACAGTTGTGAGTCGGAAGGTTCTGCTATGAAAACTGTATACTGGGAAGGTCAAGCGATACTATGGTAAGTATAGAACCAACTAAGCAAGCTATCAAAGTTGAGAATATCAAGAAACAGAAGCTTGAGAGAATTTATAGAGGTAGTAGTCCTCGCGTACTAGATTTATTTGCAGGATGTGGTGGACTGTCTCTTGGCTTTCAAACTGCCGGATTCGAAATTGCAGGTGCAGTTGAACTTGATTCTCATGCAGCAGAGTCACATGCAATGAACTTTTATAAATTCAATGATGCTCTACAAAAACGCCACGCTCTGGCTCGTGATATAACGACTACTGAACCGGAAGATTTGATGATGGCTCTTGAAAGGGATGTGGATGTAGCAAGCTGTGTTGATGTGATCATTGGGGGTCCTCCATGTCAGGCGTTTGCAAGAGTTGGGCGTGCGAAACTCCGTGAGGTAGCGGAGCATCCCGAAGCATTCAGACAGGACGCAAGGGGTAATCTTTATCTCAGATATCTTGCGTATGTCAGAAAGCTTCAGCCGCTTGCGATTCTTATGGAAAATGTTCCTGATGTGCTTAATTATGGTGGACATAATATTCCTCATGAGATGTGTGAAGTTCTGGAAAAGATGGGATACAGTTGTGGCTATACTCTCCTTAATGCAGCATACTACGGGGTTCCTCAAATGAGAGAGCGTATGTTCCTTATTGCGTATGCGGAAGAGCTTAAAGCAGATGTAGAATTTCCCAAACCTACTCACTGGGTAGAACTGCCTCGCGGATACGAAGGTAGCAGACAGGTTGCATTAAAAGCACTCGATCAGAATACATTTCGCTTCAAATTTTACAATTCGCCTCCTGTGGCTTCGCCTGATCTGCCTCAAGCTGTTACAGCAAAAGAAGCACTCGAAGATTTGCCACGAATTACACTCCATCTTGAAGGTCAACTCAAACGTGGTACGAGACGATTGAATCAGAGCGTCCCTTATCCTGATAATCTTCCGCTCTCTTCTTATGCAGTGCAGATGAGAAACTGGCTCGGTTTTGAGAACTATGATGGAATTCCAGACCATGTTATACGCTCTCTCCCAAGAGACTACGATATTTTCCGACGCATGCATCCTGGCGATCAATACCCTGAAGCATTTCAGCATGCACAGGATTTGTTTCAAGAAAAACTAGAAGAACTTGCTATGCAAGGAAGAATACTGGTTGCTGGTTCTGCTGAGTATGACGTATTGAAACGTCAGGTGATTCCTCCCTATGATGCTCGTAAATTTCCTAACAAATGGCGTAAGATGGAAGCCGACAAACCAGCCAGAACGCTGATGGCTCATCTTGGGAAGGATGGCTATTCTCACATTCATTATGATAGTAGCCAAGCGCGAACAATATCGGTGCGGGAAGCTGCCCGTCTTCAATCATTTCCAGATGGATTTGTCTTTAGTGGAACAATGAATCCTGCATTCAGACAGATTGGAAATGCCGTACCTCCTTTACTGTCCTTATCAATTGCCAGAACTATGATGGATAGCTTGAGAGGAAAGTAATAATGGCTCGGAGGTTGGCACTGAAACAGCTTACAGGGTCAGATTTGACCTTTTTTCAGTGGATATTCAGCAATTCCCCTAATGCTAAGGGAAATCAAAAAGCTATCAATCTCAACGCTAATGTATTTGTTGATGAGCTGTATCCTGGATTAAATGATGGATCAGTAGAGAGAAAATTTCCAATGGACTTGTTTGTCTACGGTCCAGGAAAAACAGGGGTATATAATATCCAGCGTAAAATCGTCAAGTCTGCTAGCTCCAAGAATTGGCGACTGAATGGAGAAACTATTCCTATTCTGCCTGAGACTGAAAGGTTCAACGTACTTGAACCTGGAGATTTCGCTATTTTTGATTTTAACGCCGATATGATTCCAATGTCTGCTACCATTGTCTTCATTGCTATGCGTGTTTCAGAAGATAAAGCTATTCACGTCGCTCTTGATAACTATTTAAGAAACCGCTCAATGATTGCTCTATCGCCTGGTGAACTGGAAAGTATAGTAAGAAGTACAGATTCTCTTGAAGAACACCCTATCTTTAGATTCACTGTAGATATAGATAGTCCTGATTCTGATCTTGAAGAGATTGCATTAGGGGGTAGCCTTAAACCGAGAAAAAGAGGCATAAGATCACTCCCTTCTAAAAGGGCCATCTCTCGTGCAAACCTCCTAAAGGCAAAGGAAAATGCGGACTTTACAGGCAGGCGAGGAGAGCAATTTGTTAACGATTATCTGACCAAATTACAAGCAGAGAAAAGCATAGGAGATTTCAGATGGGTTTCTGATGAAAATGCTATTAGCTCCTATGACTTCCAAATACATGATGGAGTGTCAGAAGTCCTTGTAGATGTGAAATCAACACAAGGTGAATTTGAACGAGACATTCATATTTCCTATAATGAGCTTCTGCAAATGGCTTATGGCCCTGAAAGATACGATCTTTATAGAGTGTACGAAATCAAGGAGGGCAATGCACAATTGAGGATAGCGAGGGATATGAAGAGTTTTTCAGAGCGTATCTTGAGTGTGCTGAATGCTCTTCCCCAAGAGGTCACCTCAGATAGCATTTCTTTTCCGCCATCTCTCTTACCGTTTGATGCTTCCATAGAGCTTCAGGTGCAAGAGTCAACAGAGGAGTAGTATGGGGTACTTTTAACTGAGTTTACCTCTCTTTGTTTGTCATAACACGCTACCTATCCGCGAACTCGCATATCTCGCGCACGCCGCGTTCCACCTCTTCATCGGAGGCGGCCAGCGAGATACGTACATAGTCTTGCGCGACAGAGCCGAAGCCGCTGCCGGGAGCCACGGCAACGTTACGTTCGTGGAGCAGATCAAGCGCGAATTGGCGGCCACGACTTCCCTGCTTTCCACGCACGTCGATCAAGGCATAGAATGCACCGTGTGGCGTATAAATATAGCGTCCATAATCTTTGAGCAAACCAACCGCGAGATCACGCCGCCGCTTGTAGGCGTCGCGCATGATAGCCACACAGTCTTGCGGGCCTGTCAACGCAGCTGCGGCAGCTCGTTGTATCATCGTGGCCATATTGGTATAACTAGCATTGAGCACATTAATAATAGTCTCGATCATCGCCGTACTACTCACGAGATAACCGATGCGCCAGCCGGTCATGGCGTACGATTTGGAGAAGGTGTAAATCCCAATAAAGCGTCCACTTTCAAGCTCGTCAGAAGAGAGCATCGTTGCGGGACTAACATGGGTTCCCTCAAACACAATTTCGTCATAGCACTCGTCGGATAACAAATAGAGATCATGCCGACGGGCAAATTCGAGCATCTCATGGACTGATTGAGCAGGGAAGACCGCCCCGGTCGGGTTGCCGGGGGTATTCATAATCACCATACGTGTACGGGGCGTCACCAATTTCTCCAGGGATGACGTATCGGGAAGCCACTCGTTATAGGGGTCAAGTGGATAGGGTACGCCTACGACGCCGCACGTGGCGAGCTGCATAAAATACATGGGCCAGCACGGATCGGGAATCAAGACCTCGTCGCCGGAGTTGAGCGTTGCCAGCATCGCTACCAGCACGGCCCCGGTGCCACCCACGGCGATGGCGGTATTGCTCGGCTGAATGCTATAGCCATTGACACGCTGTATCTTTGCCGCCAGCAACTCGCGTAACCACGGCCAACCGCCTGCGGGCCCATAGATCATCGGCTCGTGTGCCACCGCTTCTATCGCGGCCTGGCGAATATGCTCCGGCGTGCGAAAACTCGGCTCGCCAATCTGTAGGCGTACCGCGGACGGCAATACAATGCCCTTTGCCTGCGCCTCGCGCTCTAGCTGCTGGGCGTAGGCTCCCAGCGATGTAACATCATTCATGGGCAGATTATGTATACGTTCTTTGCCAAATTTCATTTAGAGTGTTTTCCCCGCTTCGTAGTGATTGCCGATCTTTTGTACAAGGCCTGTGAGCAGGGCGATACGAACGGGCAGATAATCCAGTTCGATATATTCCCCTGAATTATGGGCGAGACCACCGCCCGCACCGAGACCATCAATGGTGGGTATGCCAAGCACGGCAGTGTTATTGGCGTCAGAGGCACCGCCGCTGCCCAGGTCCTCGATAGTGAGCCCCAGTTCGCTGCCAGCTTCTTTCGCCAGCTTGATCAGTTGCTCGTTTCGCCGTGAACGCTCAAAGGGTAGTGAGCGCATACTGCCGCTGAAGGTCGTTTTCGTACCCTCGATATGGGTCTTTGCCGCAACTTTACGCATTGCGGCCTCTATCAATTTCAAACCTGTACGATCACTTGCACGCACATCCATGTCGAAGTAGGCGTAGTCGGGCACTACGTTGGTGCGCTCGCCGCCATGAATAAAACCAACACTGAGCGTGGTACCAGGTACAGTGCCATTGAGGGCTTGCATGGCCTGCACATGATAGGAGAGTTCGTGAATGGCGTTGCGCCCGCGCTGCGGCTCAACTCCTGCATGGGAGGCTACGCCTTCCACCTCGACGCGATATTGACCAGAACCACGCCGCGATGAGACGACCGTGCCGATGGCTCGTCCTGGCTCCAGCACGATGACCGCATCGGACTGTTTCGCGATCTCTTCTATCAATGGCTTACTAGCAGGTGAGCCAATCTCCTCGTCGCTGTTACAGATGAAGGTCACGCTCTGATAATTGGCCTGTTGAGCGGCTATGAGCAGGTGCAAACCATACAGGCCGATCAGGATACCCGACTTCATATCCAGTACGCCGGGGCCTGTAGCGATGCGCTCGCCATTGCGCTGTGAGATGGTAAACGGGCGCCGTGCCGCATCTCCATCCGGTAGCACCGTGTCGGTATGGCCGATCAGGAGAATGCGCGCACCTGTGGACAAACTGCCTCTGTGCGTGGCAACAAGATGATCACCATATTCTTGCTGACGATCAAGTGAGGTATCAAAGCCAAAGTCACGAAACCTATCCTGCAAATAGGCTACCACGCGATCCACCCCCGCCTTTGTGTAGGTGCCAGAGTCGATATTAACGATGGCTTGTAAGTCCGCGAGATACGGTTCCATAATGCTTTCAGCTTGTTCAACTAGAGGCTGCTTCTTCATGCCATGATCTCCCATTCGTTTAAATTACGCCATTTGTTTGGAACTGTGCGATATCTGTATCGTTATAGCCTACTAAGCGCAACATCTCTGCCGTATGCTGACCAAGCGTAGGCGGCGCGTAGCGTTGTTCGTTGCTGACAGCAGATATGCGTGGAAAGCTAGGGATGGTACGAAAGGCGGCATCGCCCTCGCCACTGCTCACACTGTTACCACGAGCCTGTGCATGGGGATCGTTCAGGGCTTCGTCGATGGTATAAACGGGTCCAACACAGGCATCAATATCGGCGAGTTCAGCGATCCACTCGTCACGAGACTTCGTTTTGAAGATGCCGCGTAAGATGTTCATGGCTTCTTCGCGCTCAACAGCGCCGTGCGGAGTATGGAAAGGCAAAAGTTCCAGATGTCCAATATACGTGCAGAAGGTGTGCCAGAACTTCGGCTCTAATGCCGCGAGTGTGACGTGCTTACCATCTTTGGTCTCATAGATGTTGTAGCAGGGGAGCCAGCCATCTAAGGTTGAGTGTCCAGGTAGCGGTGCTTGCTGCGTATTAAAATAGCTACTGGTCGTGAGAGGCAGCAAAGACATCACACCCTCCGTCATTGACACATCGATCATGCGTCCCTCGCCCGTCTGTGCCCGCCCAACCAATGCGCTCAAAATGCCGATGACCGACATATAGCTTCCACCAGCAAGATCACCAAGCTGAGTAGGGGGCATGGTAGGCTCACCATCGGGTGCGCGATTATAATGCAGCAGGCCCGCGTAACCAGCGTAGTTGAGATCATGGCCTGCCCGCAGGCGATAGGGGCCAGTCTGCCCATAGCCACTGATGGCGCAATAAATAATACCCTTGTTGACCTCTTTGAGTTGCTCATAGCCCAAGCCCAGGCGTTCCAGTACGCCGGGGCGAAAGCTTTCTAGCACGACATCAGAGGCACGCACCAGCCGTAAAAAGACCTCGCGTCCCTGCTCCGTTTTGAGGTTGAGTGTTATACTGCGCTTATTGCGATTGATTGCCAGAAAAAATAGGCTCATACCACCAGGGCCATGGGGCGGCATGGTGCGCCCATAATCGCCGCTTCCTGGCTCTTCGACTTTGATGACATCCGCGCCAAAGTCTGCCATCATCTGTGAAGCATAGGCACCTGGCAGGAGCCGTGATAGATCAAGAATACGAACGCCACTGAGAGGCTCATTCATCAATGTTTCCCCTTCATTGGATAGTTTTTTGTTGCTGTATTGCTAGGGTATCAGCCAGAAGATGCAATGTCAATGTTATACGGGCGCCACAAGAGGAAAGGCCGCATCACCAATCGGCGATGCGGCCTTTCCTCTTGTGGCACTTTGTTGCTAGTACATGGTCGTCCAGCCGACGCTGAAGACGCTACCACGACTGGCGAACGCAATGGTTTGGGGATTACCGCCATTGAGCGAGCCAAGCACAATCGTCTGCATACTCGTATTGTTGTCCTTTGTCTGGAGCATATACGATTTGCCATCGCGTGAGACAGTAGACCACGGGAACTGGCTGTACGGGCTGGTTGAGTACGATGCCGTCGCTGCTATGTCAAACAACACCTTGCGATTTGAACCATCAGTGTTCAGCGTCCAAACCTGAGTGTTGTAAGTCTGGTTGGTGCTGATATAACGTTGACCCACGATGAACAATGTGCGTGCGCTGATAGCGCGTAGCTGTTCGGCACAGATGGTTGGTGCCTGGTGATAGAGGGTATGTTGCGCCCCACCTGTTGCAGGCTCTGACCAGATGGTGGTATCAAACGGGCTATTTGCGGTCAAACAATAGCTAACAAACAACTGTTTGGCGTCATAGCTGCTATCGAATGACAAGAAGCTAAAGCGTATCGCGTGCTCCAATATTTTCTTGAGCGAGCTTCCATTTGTGGTTGCGTTATGCTGCGTATCGAGCAGGTACAGAACCGCTGGCGGTGGCGGTCCCTGACGACCGTAACGCACCACGTATGCCCGCGTGTTATCTAACCATGTGACCACGGTGTAGCTGTACAGAGGATCGGCAATCTGTAGCTCAGTATGCAGTTTGCCTGTTGCCACATTCAGCAGCGTAATCGTGCTGGTGCCTCCGTCTCCCGGATTGACAGCGGTATCCGTCGCAAAAAGCACTGATTTCTGGTCGGTGGTCCACTGTACGCTGCTCACAGCCAGCTTCGCGGGGAAGCAGTACAAGGTTTGCAGGCCCTGACCATCCATACGTACCAGTTGCAGTGCCGCGCTATGCTTTGCGTCACCGCGTGGATCGATCTGGCTCAGGAACAAGATCCACTGCCCATCGGTCGAGACCTGCGCATTGCTGATCGAGAGGCCACTGGTGGCAATCACCGTCTTTTGACCTGTGACCACATCATAGCGTTTCAGATGTCCAAAAGCGGTTGATGTGTTAAGTGGTATCTCATTATAAATGTAGACCATATTTTGATGCTTGCCCAGACTCAACGTTCGCATCACTGCCGCCCGTGCGCTACCATCAGCGGGACAACTCGTTTGGGTCGGGGGCATGGGCACCGTTTGCACCGTCGCTGTATTGTTTGCCATACTTACCGCAGCCGCATTCAAGCCAGGCTGAAAGCTACAAGCGGAGAGTAGCACAATAAGACAGGTGCCGATCAAACCCATCAGCACCGCGATAGAATGTTTTGTCGAAACATGTTTCATAATCATAGAAGAAAATCCTTTTTCAGAAGAACCTCTTTTTCATAGAAATTGAACGCATTACAAAAGGTTAGAGAAGTGTTCCATCCAATAGACGCACTTCATGGCTGTTTTTTTGCATTGCTGCTCGCTCCCTTACAGATTGCCTATACTACCTAATACACTTTGTGGGCAAATCATCGCTTGCTTTTTTGCATGTGATACAATCCCTACAAAAGAAACGTGAGGAGAATTTCGCAATGTCAATCGCAATCGTGGTGCATGGAGGAGCTGGCTCTCTTACACCTGATCGTGTGGAGGCGGTACAGCAGGGTTGTCGTGAGGCCGTGCTCATCGGCTGGCACTTGTTACAAAATGGTGGAAGTGCCATGGATGCGGTGGAAGCCGCGGTCCGCGCCCTTGAAGATGATCCTAACTTTAATGCAGGCACTGGTTCATGCCTCAACGCCGATGGCTATGTGGAGACTGACGCGGGCATTATGGAAGGCCACACTCTACAGGTTGGAGCCGTGGCAGGAGTCGAGCGCATCAAAAATCCGATCACGTTAGCTCGTAAGGTGCTGGCAAGCCCACATATACTGCTGGTGGGACGTGGGGCGCAAGAATTCGCGTTAGCAAATGATATGCATCTGTGCAAACACCACGAGCTGATTACTGAGCGGCAATATAACAACTGGCTGAAGGTGCGTGAGGAACAAAAACTCCACCTGGGCAAAGAAGAGCCGCGCTACCATCGGATTGAGATTGGCAAGGTTGGCGAACAAAGCGAGGAAAAGCACGGTACCGTTGGAGCGGTTGCCATCGATGCCCAGGGCCGACTGGCGGCAGCGACCTCAACTGGCGGCATTCCCAATAAATATCCAGGCCGTGTTGGTGATTCTCCCTTGGTTGGTTGTGGTTTCTACGCCGACGAGCGGGCCGCTATTTCCTGCACAGGACACGGCGAAGACTTTACGCGCCTGCTGATTGCCAAACGTGCCGCCGATTTTGCTGCCCAAGGCATGACTGCACGAGATGCAGCTTCTTCTGCCATCGGAGTCCTCGGCGAAAAGGCAACGGGGCTCGGCGGCTTAATTATGGTGGATCGTCTGGGAAATGTGGGCTTTGCCTGGAATAGTTCGCACATGTCCTATGCATATATCCTTGATAATGGCATGACGGAACCAATAGCGGGAGTATAAATGCTATGCGGACACTACGTGATGTACAGCAAGAAATAGACACGCTTATAAAAGATGAGTGGCAAAGTCATTATTGGTCGCCGCTCTCTAGCTTGGCACGCATCACCGAAGAGGTAGGAGAATTAGCACGCGAAATCAATCATAGCTATGGAGAGAAGCCAAAGAAGGCGAGTGAGGACGCGGGCAGTGTCGCCGCTGAAATAGGTGATGTGCTCTATATCCTCGCATCACTCGCGAATTCACTGGAGATTGATCTGGACGAGGCCTTTAGTATCGTTATGGCAAAGTATCGTCAACGCGACGCGAAACGCTGGCAACCCGACCAAGCATCAGTGCAGGACATTGAGCGCAATCACATAACCGAAGACTAAGAAAATGATAAAAACGATAATGCTGATGACAATCAGTAATGGCACACTCCAACCTGATTTCGGCGTTGCTGTTTGACTTTGTTGTAGTTGTTGTGATTGTTGCGGATAAACACCTTGACGCGCCGTGGCGAGCTTCAACGATATATCTGCAACTGTTGGGGTCGCGGGTGTATTATCTATTGGGGGGAGTTGTTTTGATGGCTCAGGCATTGCACTGAATGCAGCCAGATTGGTGCCGGTCTGTGCTGTTTCGCGTGTGGGTAATGCGGTGACGAGTTTGCCCGTTCCTGCCATTGGTGCTGATCGTGGCATCGCACCATCCTCCAGCGGATAGCTGGCTGGCGGCGTGACACTCTTAGATGCGTAGCTCTCGGTTAAAGGCTTGAGCGCACTATAAAGAGCCTCCACGGTTTCAATGTGCATTGGGTGCTCGCGAATAAGTGTCCGTGCGATAACATCGCATAGCTCAGGAGGAACAGTACGCAGGAAACGCAAACGTCCATCAGGTGGTGGCTCTACAAACGTTGCTCCCGCGTTGTGTCCTGATGAGATTTGATACAGCAAAATGCCTGTTGCACGTGTATCATCGGCCTGTCTCCCATCGCTCATTTGTCCCCAGGGCAGTTCGCGGTTGGCTAGTGGCAAGCCCTCACCACCTACTACACTCCACCGTTCAAAGTAATCCATGTCGCTGGGTAGCGCAAAATTGTTGATGCGTACCAACCCTATGTGATCGCGTATAAGAGCTTCTGGTGTCAGATCACCATGACAAATGCGGCGGCTTGAGCTACTAGCATACAGTAACGCTTGGCATATTTGCACGCCAAATTCCGCCACTTGATACGGCGTTTGCTGCACCTGTAAAAGTGTGCTGAAGTCTTCCCCGTCGATGTATTCCTGCACAATATACATTTTATCAGGCTCGATAATCAGATCATAGGTGCCAACGATGTTGGGGTGAGAAAATTGCGCGGTGGTACGAATAGCAGCACGATAGGCCGGAATGTGCTCGGCTGGCACAACCTTGACTGCAACCGCTCGTTGTAATACCTGATCGGTTCCTTGATAAACAGTACAATACATTCCCTGCTTAATGAGCCGTTGCAGGAAATAGCGTTTGTGAATAACCCGGCCTGTTTCCACTCTAAGCCTCTTACATCATAATGCTTACATGTCCTGTAATGCCAGCGTTACCGCCCCCGTCAAGTTGGCCTCACTGCCAAGGCTTCCCTGGACGATCCGCAGTGATTGTGTTGCGGCTGGCAAACACAACTCTTCGATACGAGCCCGCAGTGGTGCGATGAGCAACTCACCTGCTTGCGCCACAGGCCCGCCAAGAATAATCATTCCTGGATTCATTAAATGAACGATGTTGGCAAGGGCAATACCTAGATAGGTATGTACCTCTTGCACGATGTGCTGAGCAATCACATCTCCAGCTGCTGCTAGTTGATAGATCTGATCTACCGTAATGCTTTCTGCTCGTGCCCCTGTGATTTTGCGAATGGCTGCTACCGTCTCAGGATATTCAACGGAGAGGCCGATCATCGTTCGTACAATGGCCTGCGCCGATGCTATAGCTTCGAGATGCCCAAAACGACCACACGAACACTTGGGACCACCCTCTTTTACCATTATGTGCCCGATCTCGCCCGCCGTACAGGTTGCGCCGTGATAAATTCTTCCATTTACCACCAGGCCGCCGCCGATGCCACGTCCCAAACCAACGTAGAGCACATTGCGCTCACCCATTCCCACGCCGCGTCGCACTTCGGCAAGAGCCGCCGCATTCGCATTGTTATCAATGATACAAGGAACAGCAAGCCGATCAGAGTAATAATCCTGTAGCGGGAAATTATTCCACCCATGCGCGTGATGGAGTGTGCGTACGATTCCTTGAGCGGCATCAACTAGCCCACCAACCGCAATTCCCACGCGCAGCACACGTTCGCCGTGCAATTGCTCTGGGCGCAATAACTCGCTGAGCATTTCATTGACGATCTCTAAAACGGTTGCCGTATCTGGGACATATTCTAAAGGACGACGGATGCGATGCACGATCTTTCCATCAAGATCCGCTAATGCCACTGATTGCCTCGCTCCACTCCCACTGATTTCAATTCCTACCACATAGCCCTGGGTTGCGAGTAGCTTACCTGTCGTTCTTTGTGGCACAGGTTGTCCTCCGAAGTTGGAGTGGGCAATGTTTGTACCATCGTTATACTCTGTAGGCATGTCCTCTCCTCACTTTTGTTTGTAAATATACGACGCCTTTTTAATCGATACGTGACACGTTAATAAGATGCCGTGTATTGGTGTATATACGCTCTTTACGTACGATGGGGACACTCATTGTGACAGCGTGGTTAGTATATCATATGCATACACAGAAGCATAGCCTGCTAGGACTCTAGCACAATTACAAAGAGAGTCTACTTATAGGAAGTCTTGCGGGTGGACTCCCTTCCTGCTACAATACGGCGCAG
>JBBPYR010000179.1:0-15646 GCA_038199755.1 Ktedonobacterales bacterium
GATGATATCTTGCCAATCCTGCAAGCGATCTAGCCAGGTATTTTTCTCTTGCGAATCAGGCGCACGCATCCAGAAACCCAATTTCTGTTCAATCTCATTTTGAAGCTCTGTCGCGGTGGCTGCTAGCGAAAGTCCAAACACCGCATACATACTGTCGGGCGGAAGGCGTAATGAGGTCGTTGGCCGTTTCATTGGTTGGAGCTGTTGTGTCATGTTCGGCGTCGGGTCTTTGAGAATACGAGTTGATCGCCCTCCCGATTGCGGGATTTGTGACATGTTCTCCAACAACTGTGGGGGTCGATGATTTGTTTGTATCTCTTTGTTATAGCATGTATCACAGATATAAGCATGGTTGCGTAACTCGTAAAGGACGGTATCCGCACTATTTTCCCTATCGCATTTGACACAACGGGGATGGATTTGTAAACCAGTAGTCATTCTTTGTGTTGTCACGTTCTCACCTTTTTATTTCTCAAATATATTACAATGCGATCAACACAGGGGGTGTGTTACGAGGGGCTATCACGGCTTCTCTGGCGTGAAGATGGTGCAGTCGTGCCTGTTGTCTCGTAGTGGCCCCTATTAAATTTCCTGCGCGTTCTTGCGCTGCCATATTTGCACATCTGGTCAGAAAGACAACGCTCGCTTTATCTGCTACATCCGCTTCCAGTAGATCAGCTCGTGAGTCGACTAATAATGTGCCAACTCCGTCGCGTGACAATGGTTGTAGCAGAGAAGATATGGGTGATGCGGAGACTTCTCCACGGCCTTGTGGGGATGCCATCGTAAAGAAAGGGCGAGGGGATGTGAAGGCCACGATGCCTCGTAGCGGAAGTGGTGCTTGCGCATTCGCCGCGTGTGCTAGAGCAAACCAGTGCCAGAGTGTGCCGCTGATGACAACGCGGCTGGCATCGCTACCAAGCCAGCCAAGCTCAATAATCGTTGGTTCCAGTTGCATGTCTGTCGTTGAGGGAGTGGTCTGGAAGAGGTGTGCCGTGGTCATAGCCAAATCACGTAGTGGCATGATGCACTGAGCGCGAAGCTGGTCGCTGACCTGGGTGGAAAGAGTCGCTTGCTGTGTTACTGACTCGATTGCATCCACAAATTGTTCCATAGTGAGGTAATGACCTCTATTCTGGTCTATCCAGCCAGCTTTTGTGTATACCTCTGCCAATAAACGGCGCATGACTATCGCAGTAGATGCATCAAGCGAAAAAGCAACCATAAAGACACGCAGTAAGCCATCAAGGAAACGCGCTTGTGCAATGCCCGCTGGTGGAAAAAATGGATGGAGCGGGAGTAGCTCTTCATGAGAAAGGGCATCTAGTTTAATATGGCGTGCGCCCAACACTTTGAGTTCATCACGTGCATCACTATCGCTTCCGAGCATGAGTGTCCAGGGAACATGGTATTGCTGCAATTGTTGCAATGTCGTACAGAGGAGTAAGCTGCGTGACTCATCGCTATCACCTAAGAGTAGCGTGGGACGCGCGAATAGAGAGAGTGGAAGACTGCATGGGACTCCTGTTGGAATGCCACGGTCCTGAATCACGCCTAGCTCGATGACTTGTTCATGTGGAGCGACACTTCTATTTGGTAGGGTGAATGGCTCGTCACGGACATCTAGCCCAGCTAATCCGCCATCTTGTGATGCAATCGGTAGGCGAAACGCACCCACCGCTTCTGCGACTGTGGCCAATTGTCGTAGGCGTATCAAAGCGGGAAAACGCTGGATGATAGGTGAAATGCCCCAGCGTGCGAACTCTAGCCATTGTAGATTGAAACGTGCCCACCTTTGCTCTTGTGCTGTGGGGGTAATGCGAGTCCAACGACTAGGATAAGCACTACCAGCATTTGCCATGATTTCTGATCCCAGAGCTTCTATGAGGTCCTCTGGCGCGGGCAAGCCGACGACCTGAAGGCGTACAAGCAAAAGGCTGCGTTGCTCTTTGACGAGATTTTCGTAGACGCTCATGCCCATTTCGGCGCGAGAATGAGTATAGGATTGGAGAACATCAGTTTTAAATTCTTTCAAAATCTCGGAAACATGGCTGGTGACAACAACTTCTCCATGCGCCATCCGTCTATACCAATCATTAATTTTGTGAAGATTGAGAGCTTCCTGATCAGTCAAGAGTTGAGGGCGTAGCGTTATCGCGACCATACATGTCTCGCGCTGACGAGCCAGCGTTTCGAAGAGCCGTGCCATTGCGGAATAGTCGAGCGCGGGAATAAAACGATGTGGAATATAGTCTTGGGAATTTAACACGTTGCCGAACGAGCGGATTGTCGGCCAATCCTCATATTTACGAATCTCAACGATGCTTTCTGGATGCGTGAGTTGTTCAAACGGAAGGGGCTCCAACCATGTGTCGATACTTTGCGTGTGGGGTGCAGCAAGCCCCGGTTCTTTGCCCACGGGCACGAGGGGATACGAAAATGGTGCTTCGAGGGGGAACACCGCACTGAATTTGTCCCACAGAGTACGGGCAAGCTGACGCGAGATATGCTCATTTTCATGAAATACCTTGCCAACAAAAGCAATGCCAATTCTGGATAGTCCTTCAGCTTGTGGTCTGCACACCATGCGCAACTCGAATGTCGCTTGATGATTGCGTGATTGTGCAAGGTCATAGAGAAAGCGTACCTGCCGCCCAAGTACTTTTGAAAGGCGATGAGATGCCCCTTGTTCAAAACCATGCTCATCTTTGCCCATATAAGCAGGAATGAAGGGTACCTCTGCTACCCATAAGGTATGATAGCCATACACAGGGTCGGCTACAGGTCCCTCATTTGGGGCCATTTGGGCGCGATCCTGTAACGCAATCATGCGGGGTGAGGTAAAGAGAAACGGTTGAGGCACCTACATCACCTTTTTTCTACAGTATGTCGGGAATGTCGTTGTTGACTTCACGCGCTATTTCGACTAACGAACGATTGGCTTGGCTCTGCCATGTTGTCACAATGTTGGGTGTTAGCCAGCGGGAGCCGCCGCGTGCCATGCGCACTTGCACACGTGGTGGATAGGTTGGATAGCCAGCGGGACAATAGAAAATGATGGTGAGGAAGTCATTACCTCGTGGGATATATACCTGTACGACCCACTCACGGCTCCCTGGAATGGCGCGTCCCTGCTGATCATATTGCGGCTCAATTTTGTCCGCGGGTTCAAGACCCGCTTGTCGCAATGCTTGTAGCTCTTGCATACGCCGCTCAGGTGCCACTGGCTCCTCAGCGGGACCAAAATCAGCGAATGGCATCGGTCCAGACGGTTGCCCTGAACCCATGCCCGCATCCATTGCTGGCCTGGAATTGGGTATTGGTCCCGCCCCAAAAGGCGAAGTGTTGGAGCCATTGGAGAATGGACCAGAAAGCGGCTGAGAATTTGATGAAGGTGCGAAGTTTGGCGGAAAGCTGCCAGAAGATGGATTGCCTAGATATCCCGACTGGTTTTGCTGCGGACTAGGAAGGTAATTGTTGTCAAACTGAGGACCACCTATTTGTGGTGGCTGATTGGCCGCTGGGCCATAGGGATTAGTTGAGACGCCACCGCTGATGCCGATCTGTAGCTTGCGTAGTTCCGAGTCCTGCTCGATGAGGGCGCGTCCCATTGGGCTGTCCTGTAGCTCTTGCAAAATCAACACAGAGGGAGAAATGCCCGTTAATCTCCCTTGTTGGACATATGAGCGTGCTCGCTCCGCATCAATCTCGGTCTTAGATTGTGCTTCCATTCTTTCACGTCGTAGGCGTTCGACCAGCAAGAAGTTTTTCAAGACGGTCGCATCATGGACAGAATCAGGCGCAAAATTCGTGACGAATAAATTCTCTACTTCAATACCTATCAATCTGTGGGGATTATCTCTTCCTTCAAGACGCGCCTGCAGTTTATCGCGTAGTGTCGTCGCCCATTCTCCATATTGATCGTATGGCAGTTTTCCAATCTCCTCAACCATAATGTTCTTGAGAGAGGCAAGAAATGCAGAGATTGGTTTGCTGTATTTTAGGAATTTGTTGATACTTTCTAAATCGTTTGGCAAAGAACATGATAATTCCAGTGTTGTTTTGACATTGCAGGCTAATTCTATCCCTGCCGCGGCAGCAGGAGCATCTTGAGGAGGCCTTGGACCTTTTACACGCCCTGTTACTGATAACACCATTTGCTCTGTATGTAGGTTGATTGGTTGAGCTTTCCACTTGTGTAGAAAACCACCCCACCAGTGATGTGGCCCTGCGTCCATCTTGTCATAATAGGCACCATCACGATAAATGTACCAGCATTCAGAGCTGTTAATTTGTATAGAAATAAAGCCGAGAGGATTAGGTGACAACTTTTCTTCCGGTGATAGGAAAAACTGGTGCTCACCCTCTAAGGCGATTATCGTATCTTTACTTTCATCTTTGTCTGCCATCTTATAGCCACCTTTCGTCACATATGTGTGCTATTCCGATACTCGTCTGAGGGCACCGGGAAGTTCATTACCATTAAGAGTCATCAGTATTTGTACCAGTCCGCTAGTGTCTTGCTGCATCCTGATACTGGCTTGCATACCTGCCTGTGCGTTGGCAGGGAGAGAGAGCAGGATGTCGCCGAGATAATCTTCTTGTCGTAGTTCAGCACCTTCTCCCTTATAGACGCCAATTGGTGGAAAGTTGGTGCCAGCCTGCGCCAAACGCACGGAAAAAGGAAAGCTCCATTGGCCCAAAGCATCGCCTGAATGCAGCATGACCATCTTCGTGAGTTGTGTGCCGCGCGCATCTAAGACTGCAATGCCAACTGCATAGGACACACAGTCCATCAGGATGCCCACCTGTGGCTGTGGCATGGCTTGCAAAGCAGTGGCCATAGTCTCTTGCTCACAATAGCTAGCCTGATAGGCTGCACCCAGAGCCACGCTCAGATCCAAATCGAGCGTATGTTCTGGCGCACGCCCAAAGAGATCAGCAAGCATCTGCTGAATAATAGGAATGCGCGATGAGCCGCCGCAGAGTAGCACGCGATCAATCTGTTGTGGCGACTTTTGTGCTCTCTCCAATGCCATCTCGACTGCAACCTTTACTTTGAAGATATCCAGCCGAATCAGTCGCTCAAATTCTTTGCGCGTGATGGCTAAGGAAACACTCGTGCCCGTACTTGGAGTTAATTGGACGGTGGCCTCTAACTCGCTGCTCAACGTACATTTTGCCTGCTCTGCTGCTATGGTAAGCTGGTCAAGCGAAGTGTTATCCTGTGGATAGGTTATTTTGGTCGCCGCCAAATAACGCTTCTGTAATTCTTCAGCGAGCCGATTGGTGAAATTGACGCCCCCAAGCTCTTCGATGCCTTGGGTGGCGATGACTCGCATCTCACGCCCATTGAGAGCGAGCACACTGGCGTCAAAGGTGCCACCGCCAAGATCAAATACCAGTACGATACCCTGTGCCGTGGTGTGCCCATGAGAGTAGGTGAGCGCGGCAGCACTGGGCTCGTTCACAATTTGTAAGACATGGAGCCCCGCCATTTCTGCCGCGGCCTTGGTGGCATTACGCTCACGGTCGCCAAAGTGGGCAGGGACAGTGATGACGGCATCCCTGACACTGAAGCCAAGATGGGATGATGCATCACGGGCTAATTTTGCCAGGATGGCGGCGGAAACTTCAATAGGATTGGTGCGGTAGCCATTGGAAACAATGCCGCCTTGTGGTGGGTTGCCTACCATCCTTTTTACACTGCGAACAAGTGAGGCATTGAGCCGCTGTCGCTCCTGTGAGGCAGACTGTTGAACCAGTTGAAGAGCTGGTTGACCAACCAGGAACGTATTTCCTTGCCACGTCGCTACTGAAGGCGTTGTAGGCATCCCTTCGGCATTAGGGATAACACGTGCTTTACCGTCCTCGTGTACAATCGCGATTGCTGAAAATGTTGTGCCGAGATCAATACCCACTGCACGTACCATGATCTCACCTTTCATAAAGAAACGAATAGAGTTATTGCTTTCGCTCATTACCAGTTTTCTCTCGAGTAGTGTTATAGAGAACCATACCTATGACGACTATAAATTCAAGTAGAATGAGTATGGCAAGTATAAGAATGCGTAGGGATATAGGGATGATGAAAAAGGCTATTACGTCGAGCAACACTAACGATCCTGTAATAGGAAGAACAGGAAGTTGTAGTGTGTTCAAGTTAAATTCTTTTATCACACCTGATGATGGATCTACTGGGATGTGAATAGTGCTCGTGTGAGGGCTATGCGTGGGCTGCAAGTTGGATGTTTCTTGCCGTCCTTTCTCTGTAGAGATATTTACGGAATGCGTTTGCTGCCTTGCTGCTTTTTCTAGCTGATTGGCAAATTCCATGATAGAAGGGAAGCGTTTTTCTGGTGCCTTTGCCAACCCTTGTAACACTACTTCATCAATCTGGTAACTCAAGAGGTTGTTGATCTTGCTCGGTAGAGTGGGCTTCACATTGGCGTGTTGGTACATTAGATGGTGGATTGTTGTTATGTCGAAGGGATAACGGCCCGTTAGGAAAGAATAAGCAATCATCGCTAGCGCATACTGATCGGTGGCGAACACAGGTTTGTTCGAGAACTGTTCGGGAGCCATAAAAAGAGGGGAGCCGCCAACAACATTGGTGATGGAAACGGTTGCACTCATCAAACTTGCGACTCCAAAATCGGCAAGTAAGAGGTCGGGCAGACGCTCACTATGGCGTTTGAGCAAGAGAAAGTTATCAGGTTTTACATCTTGGTGAATAATTTTCTCATCGTGGGCATACTGTAATGCGTCAGCGGCTTGTTTGATAAAATGTACGACATCGCTTACCGGAAGCGGTTGATTAGAACCATAATAGCGTTTAATCCACCCAGCTAGAGATCCCGCTGCGCAATACGGAATGACCATATACGTTACTTTGCGACCGTCTATCATCTCCTCGGCATATTCGTAGAGTGCTAAAATATGTGGATGTTGCATTCTGGCAACCGCTCTCGCCTCACGTTGGAAATTCTTCACGGCATTCATGACTTGCTGATCGGTTTGTTGGCCGCTTAACTGCATACTCACAACCTTCACCGCTACCTCTCTCTTCACATTATTGTCTGTCGCAAGATATACTTCGCCCATACCCCCTGCACCGATCTTGCTCAAGAGACGGTAGTGTCCAATAGTACGACCTTCTAATGATGACATCGACATATGTTTATCCTATTGATAGTGTTACAAACGGTTTCATTTGCATTCTTACTTCTTAAAACGGGCTCTCCTTAGCAATTTTATTGCTAATAGTACTATTGAGAATAGCATAAACTGAGTAGATTAGGAATAGGACAAAATGGGTAAAGGTACTATTGGTTTATAAAATACCGTCTACTTGGTACTTACTACTTTTTGTGTACTCTTCATTTTTTCTCACAATTTTGCCTCATACGCGGGGAGCACTCTTTTCACTTCTTGCGTGGTAAGCAACGCCCAAAAGCAACGGTTCAGCAACGGTGCGTGTCTTATACTCTCTTCAAGAGCAGCAAATACAGCATTTGAGTGCAGTGTTGGCCGTTATATTGTGGCAATGATGCGAGAGGAAAGGCGTGAGTATGGATATGGATAAAACTGGGAAGCGGTCCCGTTCCCATTTATTTACCGTGCGCATATGGGAAGAAGAGCTAGGGGCTGAGCAATGCGAGTGGCGTGGCAAAGTGCAATTATTTACCAGCGGGGAAGTATGTTACTTCCGCGAATTGAGCGCACTTGCACCCTTACTTCTCACGATGTTGTCAGCATTAGAGCCACCACAAGCCATAGAGGTGGATAGACAGCAGTTGTAGGAAGCAAAAATAGAGTATGAAACGACTTTATTGCTGACAATAGACACGAACAGGTATTGATGTGTATAGAAAAGCAAGGAAAAGGGAACTGTAATGAGTAGGGAAATACAAGGAAAAGGGAACTGTAATGAGTAGGGAAATACAAGCTGAGCAGGAGCCAGCAATGAATGTTGTGGTGAAGAAGGCAGGGCTGTTTACGCGCCAACCAGCCACCTCTTTGAGCAAGATCGCCTTCTGGACAGCACTGGTGGGTGCGTTGAGTGGGCTCGGTGGCACCATCGCGCTCACGATTGGCAACGGCTCACCGAGCCGCGATATCGTGCTCACAACGGTACTTGGGCTAATCGGCTTCACTGCTTTGGCGTTGAGAACGCGCTGGTCGCCGTTGGTGAGTACCGTGCTCGGTCTGTATGGCTTTTATGTGATCTGCACAGAGCCTTTTGTCACGGAGAGCCTGGCTAATCCAAAGGGACCTAATGGCGGCTATGGTCATTTTATCGGGGATGTGTTGATTATCGCTATCGCTCTGATTACGTTGACCGCGAGTATCGGTATGGTGCTGCAAAACTATGGTGGCATGAGTCTGAAACATCCGCGCTGGTTTACATTGGTGTTGTGTGGCGTGTTGGGACTAGCCATTGGTGCCAGTTTTATCGGTGCTTTGGCGCAACCCGTTACTTCCTCGGCCAGTGCGGTGCTAACCTATACAAATGGCGTTCCCACCATACATATGAGTCCGAGTGGCTTTACCCTGTCTGCTGTGACGATCACGAAAGGCTCGAAGCTCTTGCTGGTTGATGATACCTCTGAGCAGCACGTGCTCGCGAATGGTACATGGCAGCAAAATACACCTATGCAGACGCGTGAGCCGGGTGCGCCGCTGGTCAACAATCTCTCAATGAGTGGGAACAGTGTGGCGATTGGGCCATTTGTGACGGCGGGCACCTACCACATCCTGTGTTTGATCCACCGTGGCATGAGCCTAACCATCACCGTGCAATAATGTCTCCGTTGCCCTTGCCGGGGATACTGAGTAAAAATAAAGGAAGCAGTCATGAGCAAAGATATAGAAACGCAACAGGAGCCAGCAACAAATGCAGAAGTGAAGAGGGTCGGCCCATTTACGCGCCAGCCAAAATCTGCGTTGAGCACGATTGCCTTCTGGTCATTCCTGATTGGCGCAATTGCTGGTCTTGGTGGTACCATTGCACTCGCAATCGGCAACGGCTCACCAAGTCGCGATATTGTTATTCTCACCGTGAGTACGTGGCTATGTTTCATTGTCATCGCCACACGAACGCGTTGGTCTCCCTTGGTGGGCACCGTTCTGGCTGTGTATAATCTCTACTTCATTTTCACCGAGCCTTTTGTGGTGGAGAGTTTTGTCAATCCAAAAGGACCTAATGGCGGCTATGGTCACTTTATTGGGGATGTGCTCATCACCGCTAATGCCTTTATCGCGCTGGCCGCGAGCATTGGCATGGTGCTGCAAAACTATCGCTGGCAGAGTCCGCGTAACCCACGCTGGCTGGCACCAGTTCTCTGGGCGATTGCTGGTATGTCGGTTGGTGCGCTCATCATCGGTGCGATGGCACCACCGCCCGCTTCGGTTGCCTCGGTCGTGCCATTGCAAGTTCCTCATATGGCCGCGGGGCCGGGTGTTCCTACCGCCGTCAATATGGGTATGGCTGGTGCGCCCATATCCGTAGCACAGTTGCAAGATCATGCGTCAACTGCTCACGTAGACACCTTCACGCTGACTGCACAAACTGCACAACTCACGCTTAGCCCAGACGTTGTGGTGCCAGCCTGGACCTTTAACGGCACGGCTCCGGGGCCGACACTGCGCGTCCAACAGGGCGATGAGGTGGTGGTCACGCTTGTCAATCATCTCGCATTTGGCGTGACTATTCACTGGCACGGTGTGCGCGTCCCCAATGCCGCCGATGGGGTAGCTGGTGTGACCCAGGACGCGGTGAAACCGGGGCAGAGCTATGTCTATCGCTTTACCGCCTTGGACGCTGGTACCTACTGGTATCATTCGCATCAGTTTAGCGATGAGGAGACCACGAACGGGCTATTCGGTATGCTGATCGTAGACCCTGCGACACCAACGCTCCACGCGGATGTCGATGAAGGTGTTGCGCTGCATGCGTGGAGTGGGCCAAATAATCAAACGCTCTATACTATGAATGGCAGTGCTGGCACGCTCAATCAGCATGCCCGCCCAGGCCAATGGGTGCGCCTGCGGATTGTCAACACCGCTGAAACGCCGTCGGGCAATCCGCAGCTGGTGACGCTGGTGGGAGCACCGTTTCAAGTAGTGTCACTCGATGGGCATGATCTGCATGGCCCACAGTGGCTCACGAATACGCCCCTACCGATAGGGTCGGCGCAACGTTATGACATCTACTTCCAGATGCCCACACAAGGCTCTGTCACGCTAGTAACGGCTGATGATAGCCAGCAGTATGTCACTGCACCGGCTCTGGTGGTTGGGCAAGAGGGTGTTCCAGTAAAGCTGCCCGCGATTACAGCGTGGTTCGATCTCACAACGTATGGGACGCCAGCGGCCACGGCTATCACAGCGCAGAGCCACTTTAACGCCACCTATAACATCGTGCTGGGCAATCAAGTGGGTACATCGCTAGGACGTATGGGCATGACCTATACGCTGAATGGCAAGGTTTTTCCTGAGACAGGTATGATTATGGTGAAGGAAGGGCAAGTTGTCAAGCTCCATTTTGACAACCAGACCAATCTCTATCATCCTATGCACCTGCACGGACACGTTTTTACGGTCTTGGCGCAGAATGGCAAGCCATTGTCAGGCAGTCCGGTGTATCAGGATACCGTGCTGGTGCCGCCACATGCAACCTATGATGTCGCGTTCGTCGCTAATAATCCGGGCATCTGGATGCTGCATTGCCACAACTTCTTGCATGCAAACTGGGGTATGGATATGATGGTGATGTACAATGTTTCTACGCCGTACACGGTTGGGAGCACGTCGGGAAACTTCCCCGATTAGCAGGGATCGGATATGTCACACGTGACATATCCTTTGTAAGGAAGAGATACATGGCTGTTTTCCAGGTATCATCAAGAAGTGTACCGTCGGCTGCGCCGTCCAAAAAGCGGCCCCGGCGGGTACGCCAGGAATGGGCGGTTATCATCCGCTTCGTCTTTGCCATCGCCATTGCTGGTACCTCATTCGCTATGCTGACGCTATTAAAACATCCTGGTGATGGGGTATTCATCTTGCTTCCTGTCCTTCTGAGCCTTGCCAGCGCGCAGCCGCAGAACTACAATATCAGCAAACTCTTCAATGGCAGACCACTGTACCTTTTACTGACGTGTTGTCTGACATTCAGTTTCTATGGTGCCATTACAGGAATTGTATTGCTGATACATCCGAGTCCCAGTATAAGTCATATCATCATTGCCACGACTGCCCTCGCCTGGGTCGTTATCCTTGAACCTGTGCGCTTGTATACGCAAAGATTGATTGAGCAGAACTTCAACCTGCGTGATCGTGAGATGGTCAGAACCATCGAAGCGTTCACCTCAACCCTACGTGAGGAGATTGATCTCGAACAATTGCGTGAACGCTTCCTCACGGTCATTCAGAAAACGATCCAGCCCTATGTTGTCTCGTTATGTATACGTACCTCTGATGAACAACGGCTCTCATCTAGCTCAGCGGAGGAGATCATGATTGCCGACGATGATCCTCTGATTGTTTACATTCTCAACCATCCCGGCACGATAGAGATTAGCCGTGTGCAACTTGACTCGCCTGTGTTGCGGGAATTACAGCAACGGGCGGCAGAAATGCTTTTGCCTCTAGCCAGTCAAGGAGAACTGGTCGGGTTACTTATCCTGGGGCCACGTTTAAAAGAGGAATATACGCGTGAAGAGCGCACGCTGCTCGATCTACTCGGCCCACAGGTTGCACCAGCATTGCGTGTGGCACAGATAGTGCAAGAGCAGCAGGTGCAGATACGCGAACGTGCGCGCAACGAGCAAGAGTTGCGCACCGCACAGGCGATCCAACACGCTTTTCTGCCCAAAGAGGTGCCTAGCTTCCACGGTTGGCAGTTCACGCCCTATTATCGACCTGCGCGTGAGGTTGGTGGCGACTTCTATGATTTCTTGCCATTCGCAGATGGGCGATTGGGTATTGTCATTGGTGATGTAACTGGAAAAGGCGTTCCGGCTGCGCTAGTGATGGCGACGACACATACCATGCTGCGTAGTGCCGTGCAGGTGACGACCTCTCCCGGCGAGATTCTGGCACGAGTGAATGAACTGCTGGCGGCGGAGATTCCCACGAGCATGTTTGTTACCTGCTTTTTTGCGCTGCTTGACCCTATAAGCGGGCGGTTATGTTATGCCAACGCTGGCCATGAACTGCCCTATCGTCTGCAACAGGGCGGTGCGGCTGAATTGTGGGCGACTGGCATGCCACTGGGCATGATGGCGGATACGCGCTATGACGAATATGAAGCCATCATAGCGCCGGGCGATAGACTGGTTTTCTATAGTGATGGTCTGGTAGAGGCTCATAATAGTCAGCGTGAGATGTTTGGCTTTCCGCGCCTGCGCAAGTTGCTGGAAGAGCGCGTTGCTGCTGTGTCGCTGATTGATGTCTTGCTTAGCGAACTAAAACGCTTTACGGGCGAGGGATGGGAGCAGGAGGATGATGTGACGCTGGTGACATTGCAAAGGGCATTAGAACCGTTTGCGATGGACGGAGAGGCGTAAGCGTCATGCCCGCATGGTAACTGCAAGCCTATATCCTTACAGGTAGCCCATCTCAGTTGCTAGCGGTATGATTTGTTGTAGTAAGAGGCTAGCCTCTTGCTGTTGGCCCACATCCCATGCATGCAGTGCCTTTTCCAGAGAGGTGCCCAGTTGTTCAGGCGGAAGTTGTTGCGTAGGATCGAGTAGCATACGAACATAGTGTATGGCGTCAGTCATCTTTTCCTGAGTGAGGGCAATACCGATCAGCGGCCATAAGCCGATCCAGTGAAATGCGTTGGTCCTCTGCTCACCTGGCCTCTCCTCTAATGAGGTGCGACCATAGGTCTCTGCCTCGGTCAGGTTGCCAGCACGCCATGCTAGCCATGCTTGATGTCCCTTGATAATAGTGATATTGCGCGCCGCCGGAATAGTCATTGCACGTGTGACGATGGCGCGAACCTCTGCCACCTGGCCGCGTCTACGAAATATGAGCGGCAAGAATGTCAGGGTGCGCACGAGTAGACGGGTGTTTCCTACCTGTTCTGCTATGCGCAAAGCGGCATGCATCTCGCTCTCGGCCTCATCGAGGATATCTGCCCATAAGAGGCGATTTCCCAGCACGAAGTGAGCAAATCCCATCAGGCTTGTATTGCTCGTTTGCTGAAGTGCTGCTAGGGCGTTGCGGCAATACAAAAGCGTTTCTTCCGATGCTACATAGCGATCACGCTTGCTGTCTCGCGCCACCACAGCTTGAAAGAACTGGCCACGCTGCTCTGCTGTCCCATGCTGATCCACCATGACCTCTATCTTCTCGATGGTGGCCGTCATTTCCTCCACAGAGCCACGCAATGGCAGTAGACGGTCAATGTGCAGGTCGATCCACTCGTGCAACCATTCCGCACTCGACTTGTTTGTTACTTGCTCTAGTATCTGTTCAGCTTCTTGCGATGTTTGACGAGCATTAATATGAAAGGTATCCTGGGGATTGTTGGAGGCAAGATTCCAGGTGCTGGCCTTTTTTCGTAGCAGGCGTGCCAGCCAGATAAGGCGTTGGTCTCCGTAACTGAGTTGGGGGTTATCCGTATTGAGGAAGGGTGTTGTGGGAACAGGGAGAGCTTCTGCTGCTGGTATGGAAGCGATACCGTCTTGATAGGCTTTTCTGGCCTCCTCTTGTCGCCCTGTCATCGCGAAGATCTCTCCCAGTGCTGTGTAGATAGCTGTTGCCTCTTGCCAGTGTTGCGTCTGTGTGTGCCTTTCTGTGCTGGCGTGCATGAGGGTTGCCGCTCGCTGAAAAGCGGTGATGGCTTCAGCATTAGCATAGACGCGAAATGCCACGCTGCCCGCCCGTCGGTAGCAGGAGATCGCTTGGGAGGGAAGGCCCGCATGCTCATAATGGGCGGCGAGTTGTCCACTGATGGCATCGAGGTCGTCTGCATAGATGTGTTCAAGTGCCTCGGCGACACGACGATGTAATAAGCGACGGTGGGCAGGACTCAAGGAGGTGTAGACGTGTGCGCGGAGCTTATCGTGGCTAAAGTCGTAGATTTCGGTTATTTCCGCATGTTGTTCCTGGATGATGCGCCTTTGCCAGAGTTCATCCAAGCCGCGCACCACCGCGTCTTCGCTCTCGCTACTGGCTCGTGCTAGTGTGGTGAACGTGAAGGCTCGCCCAATTACCGCGGCTACATTGGCCACATCACGGGCCAATGGCGAGAGTTGGGCGAGTCGGGCTGAGAGCACTGTTTGTATAGTCGTTGGCAGGTTTGAGGATGTCGGTGTGAGCAATGAACGTGTATTACTCGCTACCAATGATGGCGTTTCATATTGCTCCATCGTTCCTGCCCGCACCATCTCTACGACGAATAGCGGATTGCCTTCAGTTTCGGCATAGAGTTTATTCATTGTGACGGTATCAAGCTGATGCCCTACGATATGCTCAACCAGCGTTGTCATCTCAGGCGTGGTGAGCGGATTGAGGGCGATTTCCGTCACGAGGCTATTGCGTTGCAGCGTCTGCAAGAGTGGTAGCAGAGGATGTCCAGGGAGTATTTCATCTGAGCGTACTGTTCCGATGAGCAACAGATGTATTTTGGGCTCAAAATGGATCAGGTAGTGTAGCCATGCTAGCGTTTCATCATCACACCATTGGAGATCATCGAGTACCAACAATAATGGTTGACGCGCCTGTGAAAATGCATGTGCCAGGGCTTCAAAGTAGTGTTGGCGTTGCCACTCTTCCGTCATGGGAGTTGGACGCGGCAGTTTTGGCAGTTTGATAAGGATATCCGGTACGAGGCGCGCAACTTCGCTGAGCCAGATGGCATCAAGCGCGAACAGGCTCTTTTGGATAGTATCCGTGCGAAGCCATGTTGCTACAGGGGCATAGGCTAAGCGTCCGTCGGCGGCGTAGCAATGGGCGATTGCGCTCGTTAGGCCTTGTCGACTGACCCATGCCTCCATCTCTTCGGCGAGTCGTGTCTTGCCAATGCCAGCCTCTCCTGAGAGTATGACGATGTGTGGATGGCCATTGGTCACGGCGCGCCATGCGTCCTGGAGTTGTCGCCACTCTGCTTTTCGCCCTATGAGCGGTGCTTCTGTTCTCCGCCCTGGTAGCGGGCCGGTTGTTGTTTTGGGTGAGGGATCTGATTGCACAAGTGATTCATAGATAGCTCGTGTGGCTTGGCCTGGTTCTATTCCCAATTCGGCTTCCAGCAGCCGAGCACAGGTGTGGTAGGTACGCAATGCGGCTGCGCGGTCGTCACACAGAGCATAGAGGCGCATGAGTTGGCGGTAGGTTGCCTCGTGTAATGGCTCGTGGCGCAGCAATTGTTGTGCGGTAGCAATGGCGGCGGCATAAGCGCGTTCTTGTTCTAACAAGGCTATCAGGTGTTCCGCCGCCGTGAGAAATAGCTGGTGCAGACGGTCTCGTTCGGGTAAAATCCACTCGTCGTAGCAGGCGGGTAGTAGATTCCCATGATAAAGGTGTATGACGTGTTCTAATGCTTGTCGCGTAGCTGCGTTATCCTGGGTATGTCGTGCTTGCTCGGCCTCGGCCACTGCCTGCTCAAGCTCCAAGGTATCAAGCGTCCAGGGGGCTA
>JBBPYR010000180.1:0-3151 GCA_038199755.1 Ktedonobacterales bacterium
CTTGGCTGTTCGCAGAAACTCAATTGATCGCGTTCCCTCACGCGGTACGCCTCCCGAAAGAGGAGAACCGATGAAGCAACGAGATCAGGTATGACAGAAACTGTACAAGCACATTGTTTGCTTTTGAATAATCGCGCGGCGGCCCCTCTAACGTCGGAGTCACCCGCGACAGTTGCTGTTCTGCTTTCCACTCTTCAATTGTTAAAGTCCCAAAGTAACGGGCAATTCATGCGTTTCGTTACTGTAGATGTAGTATCGCACATCTCTAGTGGTTTGTCAATAGGTTTTTCAACCAATTTTTTGACTTTCAGAAATTACCTCTTCAGTACTCGCTCGCGTTTTACCGCTCGCTTGCTCTGCCCACGAGTTTAGAAAAGCCCACTATAGCTGCCTTAAAAAAGGCAAAAACTATACAAGACTTTGTTTAAAACTCTTGGGAAGGATATATCCCTGAGGAGCCACTTTAGCGTGGCACGAATACTACGTGTCTCAAGAGACAGGAGCACTACCTCATAAAGGAGTGATTGTCTTTCGGGAGCTTTTGTAGTATGCCATATCCTGAGCGCAATGTCAAGAGATGACGATGAGAAATGACTTTCTGGTAAAACACCAGATTGCGACTTCACCTACGGCTTGAGCATTCTCCCACAAAGTAGTGTTCCTGTCAAGAGTTTTTTTATATGACCATAATATGATCACTTTTGTCAGCCTTATTTTGCAGTTTACATTCCATTCGTATCCTAAGAAAACCACCCCGCCTTGTAGATTAAAGCAGGATGGTTTTCTTAGGATACGAATGTCAACAAGCCCTGACGGGATCAGAATGAAAAGGCAAGACCTTCATCATTCGAATGACTTCTCATAAAGATAAGTTTGTATCAATTCCTGTCAGAAAACCGCAACTTATCATTTACTTAGTCATGACCATCCTGATGAGATTGATGATCATAAAGATGGGATAGCTGTTTCTTGCACATTCACGCTCCCTACATAAGCACATTCTTTATACAGGGAGCACTGTTGGCAGCGTGGGCGTTGCGCGTGACAGACTTGCCGTCCATGCGTAATCAGCGTGACATGCAGCGGATATACCCATTCAGGTGGGACAGCTTTCCCCAAAATGGTATGCGCCTGATTGACATTCACCTTTGGCCCCAAAAGTCCCAGACGCTGCGAAGCTCTAAATACATGCGTATCCAGCGGCATGACAGGTAGATTGAGGTTGAACATCAACACACATGCCGCCGTCTTCGGCCCAACCCCAGGAATGCTGCGTAAATAGCTCCATGCCTCCTCAGTAGTACGCTTTGTTAGCTCATCATAAAAATACGCGGCCAATGGCTTTGTGCCACCCTGGTCTTGCTGCTGCTGCGTCACAGTGAGCAAGGCATCTTGAATACGCGGAGCTTTCATATTACCGAGCCCACCAGACCGTATAGCCTCCGCAACCTCGTGTGTGGGTGCATCACGCACCTCTTCCCATGTCGGGAAGGTTGAGACCAACTGTCGATATGCTCGCCCTGAGTTTATATCCGAGGTATGTTGTGAGAGAATGGTACCGACCAGACCGCCCAGCGGATCATAGTCGGGTGTGTTCTTCGGCTCGCCATAGGTAGCCACAAGCAGCTCATAGACCCGTGCTAGATGTTCTAATGGTGTCGTTGATACTATCATCCTTTGCCGTTCCTATCTCCATTGCTAGTACTATGTGCAGCTATTCTACCTTCTGCATTCCCGCACGACAAGTCCTATCTGCACATGGCCTCCTTCCTCTTTACGCCTCTCCCCAAAGAAAGAGCGAAGCAAAAAAGAGACAAACGTTGTAAACTATTTGTGACCCCAGCAGAAACCACACAAGGTAACACTGGTCACAACAAAGAGACGTAAAGTAAAGAGAGGATAGATACATGCCCATTGATCTACGTAGCGACACCGTCACACAACCAACACAAGCCATGCGTGAGGCCATGTACCGCACAGAAGTTGGCGATGATGTGTACGGCGAAGACCCCACCATCAACCGCCTACAAGAACTAGCGGCAGAACGCATGGGCAAAGAAGCAGCTCTCTTCGTGCCGAGCGGTACCATGGGCAACGCCATCGCCATGCTCACCCATGCGGGTCGCGGGCAAGCAATCATCGTCGGCGAAGAATCGCACATCTACCACTATGAAGCGGGC
This sequence comes from Ktedonobacterales bacterium, assembly GCA_038199755.1. GTDB lineage: Bacteria > Chloroflexota > Ktedonobacteria > Ktedonobacterales > Ktedonobacteraceae > JBBPYR01. The sequence goes on from JBBPYR010000180.1 coordinate 2,181, forward strand.
GGCGCGTCAACCCTTGGTGGCTCACCCATGTGGGTTGTTCCGAATAAAGTGGACGGCTCCTTTGATCTTGATCTTATCAAAGCAGGGATCGCGGATGAAAGCGATGACCACGTCGCAGCAACCGCATTGCTGTGCATCGAAAATACGCACAACCGTTGTGGAGGTACCGTGCTCACCCTGGAGCACATGGATGCCCTCGCAAACCTTGCCCACGAGCGCGGCCTTGCAATCCATGTCGATGGCGCACGCATCTTCAACGCCGCCCTCGCCCTTGGCATACCGATAAGCACCCTGGTTCGTTCGGTAGATTCCGTCATGTTCTGCCTCTCGAAAGGGTTGAGCGCACCCGTTGGTTCCTTATTGGTAGGGAGTAAAGCCTTTATACGGCAGGCACATCGCAGACGTAAACTGCTCGGCGGGGGCATGCGTCAGGCTGGTATTCTCGCCGCCGCAGGCATTGTCGCCCTCGAACAAATGGTAGATCGCCTGGCAGAGGATCATGAGCACTGCAAACGTTTAGCGCAAGGCCTCGCCGACTATCCGCAGCTAGAGATTGAACCCGAACGTATCGCCACCAACATCCTCATCTTTAGAATACGCAATTCGCAGCAACAGTACCTCATAGAGGCCGAAACCAGCACATTTTTAGAGCGTGCAAAAGAACACGGTATCCTGATGGGTTCCATGGGTGGTGGCAAAATCCGTGCAGTCACCCATTACGGCATAGAAGCTTCTGACATCGACGCAGCTCTCATCGGCATCCGTCGCACCTTGCTCGCACTGCACCTCTAGCTGCCTATTAGCAGAACTTTTTCTCTTCCTGATCGTACTGAGTATAGAGGTGCGGCAAACAGGCACCTGAGCATCTGCCACCTTGTATTCACTACGTCCCTATATGTAAGGTAAGGAGACACAAATCATGCGCAATCCTGTTCGTCCGTTTACGAGAGGCATCTCTGGCGTCATTGTCC